>DMPC01000079.1:0-2799 GCA_003456155.1 Actinomycetota bacterium
GTTCAGCGCTTCGTTCGACATTGGCTAGTTATCGCACTTGAAGTCGGGGTAGAACTCGTTGATCTTGTCCCGAGGGATGATCTCGGTGGGCACGACGTACTTGTGCTCGAGCTCAGCTCCCTGAACGCGAGCGATGAGTGCCGGGATCATGTACTTCGGCCAGTTCTCCGGGAAGAAGCCGAGTCCACCCACATACTCAGGATTCTGGCAGATGAACTGAAGTCCACCCGGGTTCACGGAGCCGATCGGCAAGACGAGGGTGTCCTTCTCCCGCTTGGCCTGCTTCACACCCTGGAACATGGCGTTGGCGATGCCATCGTTGATGCCGCTGACGAGAATCGTTGCTCCATCCGGAATCTTCCCCAGTGCCGCCGCTGCACCAGCCTGGGCCGTGGGCGGATCCGCCTTGGTCTCGAACTCCTCGACCTTCAGACCCGGCACGGTGTCGGTGAGGCCCTTCACGAGTCCGTCCATACGCGCGATACCGGTCTTGCCCTGACCATCGAAACGGCCGACGAGTGCGTAGACCTCGCCCGTCCTGCCCGAGTCCAGGTAGGCCTGGCCCAGGGCCTGCCCAGCCTTCTCGCCGTCTGCGAAGTCATCATTGGTGACGAAGGTCTCGTCAGGCGCTTCGACCACGATCGAGACTGCGGGGATGCCAGCCTGCTGAAGAACCTGAACCTGGCCGGGGCCGGCAGCCTCAAGCACGTTGAACAGCAGTGCCCCGTCAACCTTCTGCTGCGCGAAGATCTTGGCATTGGCGACGGCGGTAGCGGGATCCACGTTGTCGGACAACTTGGTGACCGTGACGCATCCGATCTGGTCCGCAACCTCCTGGATGCCATTCCAGAGGTTGGCCGCGAACTCCTCGGTGTCAGAGAAGGTGTTGTATCCGAAGGTGTACTCCCGGCCCGCGCACAGCGCCGGATCCGGATTTCCGATGTACTGAGCCAGGTCGCCAGCGGCGGCCGGCGCGGACTCCGCCGGTGCGGACTCCGCCGGTGCGGACTCCGCCGGTGCCGACTCCGCCGGTGCCGACTCGGCGGGCGCGGAACTGGCTGCCTCTTCGCCGCCGCCCGATGAGCACGCAGTGAGGACCAGGGAAAGGCTGGCGACTACGGCGCCCGCCGTTCCGAGCGAGCGCCGACGGGCGCGCGCTCGAGCATTTGCATTGTGTGTCATGTGTTTCCTTTCAGGGGGTGGGCTTACGTGGTCAGGGTCGGAAGCTTCGGGGGGCAGGGGTTGAGGCCGGATAAGGCACGTCCACTGCGCTGACGTGCCAGCCTCCAAGGTTCGCCAGGAGGAGTCGGCCGTCGTGGAGCCAAGCTCCATTGGTGGGCATGGACAACAACTGCGCGAGGTCATCGCGAAGTTCAAGGGTGACGTCGCCGCCTGGATCGAGTCGGTAGACGGCATTCGGCTGGTAGCAGGTGATCAGCAGTCCACCATCGCCATCGAAGAGGAGCCCGTCGGGCACTTCGCCGGGCATCGCGAGGACCTCCTCCCGTCCACCAAGGCCCCCGTCAGGCCTGATCTTGGCGCGGGAAACACCACATTGAGACTCCGCCACGTACAGCCACGCCTCGTCGGGAGATACGGCGATCCCGTTAGGAAACCTCGCGAAATCATCTCCGACAACGCGACCCGTGCCATCCGACTGCAGGAGGTGAATGGTTCCGTCAGCGTCGTCCCAGGCTCCCGAATCCGTGACGTACAGACCGTGGGCACTCAGCGCCATGGCATTGGGGTGGCGGAAGGGCCGTTCTGCGGCGCCAGCGCTGAATGGCTCGACGCCGGCATCACGACTCCAGACGTGCACGCTGGCCGACCCGATGTCGGCGAGGTAGACGTTGTCGGCGGCGTCGACGCACAGGCCGAGGATGAAGCCTCCCGTCGTGGCGAGGAGCTCAACCGCCCCGTCGATGCCGATCCCGTAGAGCTGGCCAGCCTCGCCGCCTGCAACCACCTGTCCCGTCGAGAGCACCGCCACGCCTTCGGGGTGGTCGAGGCCACCCGCGAGCCGGGATACCTTGGTCAGGGGAATGCGCGGCTTCATGTCAGACCGTCCGCTTTGTGTAGGTCTCGATCGACGGCCAGTTCCAGTCCAGACCGAAACCCGGGCCCTCGGAGAGGGCCAGTCGACCCTTCTCGACAAGAAGGGTCGATTCGATCAGTAGGTCGAAGTTCTCCGCACCGGACGACGCGGGTATGACTTCGACGGCCAGGCCCGTGGGAGCCACCGCCAGCAAGGGGGCGTGGTAGTGAGGGTAGTAGTGGGGAAGGATCGGAATGCCGTAGGTCGTGGCGAGCGCCGACGCGGCGAGCCATCCGGTCACGCCGCCGATTGCCGTGGCATCGAGACGGAGGATGTCGATCAGGCCGTCGGCCATGAGTCGTCGGAGAGACGTGATGTCGCACTCGAACTCACCGACCGCGACGGGAGTCCGTCGACTCTTGCGGAAGCGCTGAAGAACGTCGATCTGCCCAGCAGGGAACGGCTCCTCGACAAATTCGACCGTCTCCTCGGGCAGGAGACGCAGCAAGTGATCGGCGTCGATCGTGGTTCGCCAGGCACCGTTGACGTCTACCCCGACACTCCTGCCGGCAGCCTCCGCCGCAGCTGCGATTCGCTCCGCATCGAACCTCGCGTCCACGGCACCCGCCATGATCTTGAGACGAGTGAAGCCATGATCGGCGAGCTCCGCATACTCGTGCCTGATTGCCTCGAGCTCGACAGCCGGATCGTCGCTTCGGTAGTAGCCACTGGCCGCCATGACCGGCACACCCGCACCCGCACCC
>DMPC01000079.1:2971-4074 GCA_003456155.1 Actinomycetota bacterium
CACCCGCACCCGCACCCGCACCGAGCATCGCGGCAATCGGGAGGCCGACGACACGTGCATGCAGATCCCACAGCGCCAGGTCGAGCAGACTGATGGCGCGGGCCACCTGCCCGTCCGTGCCCAGGAACGGCTGCGCCGCCCGCCACATGTCAGCGCTGATCCGCTGAGGCTCGTGCACGTCCCGCTCGACGGCAACGGGGCCGAAGACGCGATTCACCAAGGAACTCAGATCTCCGCCGCGGGTCAGTGTGCACGCCACGCCGACCTCACCCGTGTCGGCGGTGACGCGCACGAGCACGTAGTCGCGGACGGCAATGGTCGCGGTTCCGTTGCGCACGGGAGACGGCAGCGGCACGCTCAATAGGCCCGCCCGCACCTCAGTGATCCGCATGTGGCCTCCGTTGGCAACCGATTGCCAAATCTTGGGTGGTTGGCAACCGGTTGTCAAGAAGAGTGGCCAATTCAGGCCGATAACGATCCGGTAACGCACTCAGCTCAAGATGGCTGTCACGCCCAGAGATACCCATCCCACCTTGGCCTCACCGGCCGCCAGTTCGATCACGGGAGCGCCTTCTTCGAGGGCGCGATGCAGGCCGTGTCCGGGCCAGGTGCTGCATGGCTCGATTCCCACCACCTCGCCGCGGCCGAACCAGGGCGAACTCGTTGTCCCGCCTAGCTCCTCCCACAGCCACACGCACGGGAAGGTGTCGGCATCCCAGCGCAGCTCGGCCGCCAACCTTCCATCGGCACGCCTGATGCTGGCCCGGCCCTCGGTCAGCTCATCAACGCAGGCGAAGGCGCTCTGTCCGTACACCGGTGAGCGCAGGTCGACGGCACCGCCCCTGCGGCCCGCAACCGTGGGCCACTCGGCCGTGACCCCGGGCGCCAGTGCGTTGCGCGGAGGATCGAAGTCGCTATCGGTGCGAACGCGCCGGCCCGCGATCTCGATGGACGCTCCGCCATCAAGCAGGTCACCCCCGAATCCCGGGTGGTGGCCCCACATGAATCGAACGGCCTCTGCGCTGGTATTCGTCACTTTGTCAGTCACGCTGACGTTGGTGCCGGCGACAGTGACCTGCCGATCTACCCGCAACGGCATGGCG
>DMPC01000079.1:4411-5081 GCA_003456155.1 Actinomycetota bacterium
CAGCCACGAGGTGACCGAGTCGCCGACCGGCCCAGCGTTCAGGGCCGGCTGGGGCGTCCAGGGCGTCTGCCACAGAACGGTCCATCCCGTGACCCGATGGCGCACCTGCCGGAGGGAACAGCCCGTGGCTGGGGCGATGACGACCTCCAGCTCCTCGCTGGTGAGGACGACTTCGTCCATTCGCCGGCTCTCCCTAGCTCGAGGCGAGGGCGAGGCCATGGGCGGCCATGCCACCGTCCACGAGGATGTCGGTCCCGGTCACATAGGTGGAGGCTTCGGACACCAGGAACCAGACGGCCTCAGCCATCTCCTCGGGCCGGCCGAGCCGACCTGCGGGAATGCGAGACAGGAGGGCGGCCTCGTCGACCGCACCACTAGCGATGTTGCGGCTGACGAGCGCGGTCGCCGTGTAGCCCGGACTGACACTGTTCACGCGAACGCCCAGCGGAGCCCATTCGATCGCCAGAGAACGCACCAGTCCATTGACTCCAGCTTTCGCCGCGCAGTAGGCGGCCCTGCCGCCGAACCCCACGTGGGAGGCAACCGAGGAGATGGCGACGATCGAGCCGCCGGAGTCCATCCGGCTGGCCGCGACGCGCGCGCCCGTGAACACCGCGGTGAGATCGAGGTCGATGATCGCCTGCCAGTCGCGGACGTCATAGTCCAGTGA
>DMPC01000079.1:5390-8112 GCA_003456155.1 Actinomycetota bacterium
GCTTGCCTCCTCGACAAGATCGACGACGACCACCGGCATCCCTGCCGCGCGAATCCGCGCGGCCACCGCCGCGCCGATGCCGCTCACACCACCGGTCACCACGGCACCGGGACGGGTACTGCGTGATGGCATGCCAACTGGCGTCATCGGGGCCTCCTGGCCGATCGAAGTGCGGGTACAGGCGGGATGGCGGTGGACTCGCGAATGATGAGCTCCGGTGGCACCTCCACGCGCGTCTCGCGAGGTGAGCTCTGGCCTTCGAGCACGGTGAGCAGTTCGCGCACGGCCTGCTCACCCATGGCTTCCGTGGGCATCCGCACCGTGGTCAGTGGGCGCCATAGGTGCTCGGCAAGGGGCCAGTCGTCGAACCCCACGACGGACACATCCTCCGGCACCCCGATGCCCAGGCCACGCAGCCCGCTGAGGACCTGGGACGCGGTGAGCAGGTTGACCGCCACCACTGCAGTGGGTCGTTCGTCGGCAGGGGCGCTCATGATGCGGGTGAGACCCGCCAGTAGGCGATCTGGTGCCAGGCTTCCGCGGTAGACCCAGTCCTTCGGCATCGGCAGTCCCTGCGAGCGCACGAAGTCCCGAAAGGCGCCGACACGGCGCTCGACAGTGTCGACACCCCGCGGACCGGCAAGGTACGCGATACGCCGATGACCGAGCAGGGAAAGGTACTCCAAGGACATGTGAACGCCAGCCTCGTCATCCCCGACGACCGAGACATGCTCGCCCGCAGATCGGCGGTTGAGCAGCACGAATGGGAGGCCTCGCTCCTGGAGAAGGGCGACTGTCGGGGAGTTCAGGGCTGCTGACGCCACGACGAACCCATCAGCACGATCCGCGAGTCTCTCGATCTGCACCTTCATCCGGGCTTCGTTATCGGACGTGTCCGTGACGAGGAGAACGTTGCCACTGTCCTCGGCAGCCCGTTGAGCACCGGCGATCATCGAGGCGTAGGCAGGGTTTGCGAAGGTGGGGATCAGCATGCCCAGCGCGTAGGCCCGTCCCAACGACAGACTTCGGGCCACGCTGTTCGGGCGCCAGCCGAGTTGCTTGGCTGCCTCGAAGATGCGTTCGCGCGTCTCCGCCACGGCACGGCGATCATCACCACTGAGCACTCGCGATACCGTCGAGGGGTGGACGCCGGCAAGCTCCGCGACATCGCGAATCGTCGGCCGGCCGCTCGGCCGGGGTCCAGGAAGGCTAGTTGCTGCCACGAGCCAGCACCGTAGCCCCACCGTCGACCACAAGCACGTGCCCGGTCACGAACGACGAGTCGTCCGACAGCAGGTACGCGACGGCACCGGCCACGTCCTCGACCCTGCCCCACCGGCCGACCGGACACAGGGTGTCCCATGCCTCGATCTGGGCATCGCGATCCGGGGAGCGCTCCAATGTCCATTCCGCCAGGGGCGTGGCAATGAGGCCGGGCGCCACCGCGTTGCAGCGGATGCCACGGGCGGCGTATTCGCCGGCAACCTGCCTCGTCAGGGCATTGATGGCTCCCTTTGCTGCTGCGTAGACCGGGAAGGAGGGAATGGCCACCAGCGACTGGATGGACGACATGTTGACGATGGCTCCGCCCCCGCTGTTGAGCATTCGGTCGACCGCCACCGACGTACCCCAGAAGACACCACCGAACACGACCGCGATTCCCCGGTCGTAAGTCTCCTGGTCGACCTCATGGATCGATGCGATCACGTTGTAGCCAGCATTGTTAACCCAGCCCACCAGCGGACCCATCTCGCCGGCAAGGTCCGCCGCCGCCTCATGGGTAACGCGCAGGGCCACATCGCCCGCCAGCGAACGCACGCGATCCGGTTGGTCAAGCCCCGACACTGCTTCGGTGAGTTGCTCCTCCGCCACGTCAACCAGGACGACCGAGTAGCCGTCGGACAGAAGACGGGTCGCGACGCCGAGGCCGATGCCCTGGGCCGCTCCCGTGACCACGACCGAGCCAGCGCTCATCGCCACCCTCCATCCCTCCGATCAAACCGATTGTGGTTGTCAACCGGTTGCCAATACCGTATCCTCTCCCCACCATGACTGCAAGGACTCCGCGATGACCGTCCTCGGACCGTCGCACGTCGGGGTTTCCGTCGCGAGCATGGACGTGTCCCTCCCCTTCTACCAGGACGTTCTCGGTCTGGAGGTGGTCTTCGACGAGGTTCTGGACCGTCCGTACCTGCATCACATTCTGCAGGTCCCCTTCACCGCCATTCGCATCGTTCGCCTGCGAATCCCACCGGGCTTCATGCTCGAGCTCCTTGAGTACCGGGGATGCGACAAGCACGACCGAGTACCCAATCCGAGTCAGCCCGCAGCCGGCCATCTCGCCCTCGAAGTTGCATCCGTCGCTGATGTCCACGAGCGAGCCCAAGCCCTCGGCTTCCCGCCGCTCTCGGCACAGCCTGTCCTTATCGACGCAGGAGTGAATACGGGCTGGATCGCGGCCTACCTCACGGACCCGGACGGGTACTTCGTCGAGATCGTCCAACGGCCGACGATTGCTGAATCCGCCTGACGAAGTCCGTACGCCGAGTCAGGTTGTTGTTTGAGGCACCGGCCAGTGGATCGGAGTGCACATCCGATTCAGGCCCGGCCCGCCTCATGAGGTGACTCAGCGTCTCACCGCCCGAACGCTCATTTGGCGCCGGGCACCAGTGGTTCCCTTTGGAGAGGCGGCCCTCACCGGCG
This sequence comes from Actinomycetota bacterium, assembly GCA_003456155.1. Classification (GTDB taxonomy): domain Bacteria; phylum Actinomycetota; class Actinomycetes; order S36-B12; family S36-B12; genus UBA10649. Next base: position 8,094 of record DMPC01000079.1, read on the forward strand.
ACCTTGACGCACTCACTAC
>DMPC01000079.1:8451-8743 GCA_003456155.1 Actinomycetota bacterium
CTTCGTACTCTTGAGCCGTGGGAACTCGGATGGCCGTGATCCAAGGTCAGCGTGACGCCATTCATGCAATCGCGAGCCGTCACGGCGCACACTCGATTGCTGTCTTCGGCTCCGTTGCCCGTGGAGACGATCAGCCCGATAGCGACGTCGACTTCTTGGTCGAATTTGGACGAGGCGCGTCACTCGTGAATCTCATGAACATTCAAGACGACCTCGAGGAGCTCTTGGGCTGCTCCGTTGATGTGCTTTCCGCAGGCGGGTTGAAATCGCGAGATGAGCACATTCGCCGTGA
>DMPC01000178.1 GCA_003456155.1 Actinomycetota bacterium
GGAGCAGTCGAATCCTCGGCGGCCAACATCGACGACCTCCTCGTCGAGATGGAGACGACTCGTGAGAGTGAGCGCGCGGGGCGGCTTGTCGACGGGGATCGAGGGGATTCGATGGAGGAGAAGAAGCGGGCCGGCTACTTCTAGGAGGGGAGCTCGCGAACAGGCACCGCAGAGGTCTTGTGGCGCCTGTTCGGTTCAGGGCTGGTGCGGTGTTCGGCGTCGGCGCAGCCCAGAGGCTCGAAGAGCGCGCACAATCGTCCTCGAGTCCACGGGCTGGGCACCCTCGGCGATGGCGCAGTCGCGCAGCTCGTCCGTCACGTCGTAGTGATCACCCTGGAACGCCCGCGGTGGCAGGTTCAGGCGTGCAGCGAACTCCTGGAGTTCCTCGATCGACGTGTCGCTGATGAGGTGCGCCCACATCCGGCCGCGCCAGGGCCAGTGCGCCTCGTCGACCAGGATCGCCATCAGGCCAGGCCGCGTGCAAGCCGCTCGAGTGCCTCCTCCAGAACGGACGGCCGCTTGCAGAACGCCCACCGTACGTAGGGCGCACCGATCTCGGGGTCGTCACACAGGGCCTGGTGGGGGATCGCGACGACACCGGCTCGGTGTGGAATGTCGCGGCAGAACTCCAGCCCGTCCGCGTAGCCCAGCGGGCGCACGTCGGTGGTGAGGAAGTACGTCCCCTCGCTCATCAGCACCCCGAACCCCAGTTCGGCCAGGCCTCCTGCCAGCAGGTCCCGTTTGGCCGACAGGTCCGCCCGGAACTGCGCGAAGTACTGGTCGGGGAGTCCCAGCCCGGCCGCCATCGCGTACTGGAAGGGACCGCCGGAGACGTAGGAGAGGTGCTGCCGAACGACCCGCACGGCCGCGATGAGGTCGGTGGGACCGCTGGCCCAGCCGACCTTCCATCCGGTGAACGAGAAGGACTTGCCTCCCGAGCCGATCGTGATGGTCCGCTCGAACATGCCCGGCAGGGTCGCGATGGGCACGTGGTGATGATCCGCGAACCACAGGTGCTCGTAGGCCTCGTCACTGATCACGATCAGGTCGTGCTCGATCGCGATCGCGGCGATGCCGTCGAGCTCGTGACGGGTGAAGACGATCCCCGTCGGGTTGTGCGGGGAGTTGATGAGCAGCACCTTCGTGCGGGGGGTGATGGCAGCCCGCAATCGGTCGAGGTCCGGGCGCAGGTCGGGCCCGGACAGCGGAACCCCGACACGGACCCCCCGGGCGAGGGAGATGCCGGCGCTGTAGATGTCGAACCAGGGCTCGAACATCACGACCTCGTCGCCCTCGTCGATCAGGGCGAGGAGGGTCGACTGCAGCACCTCCGAGGCGCCGGTACCGACGACCACACCCGCGCCGGCATCGACCTGCAGGCCGTAGAAGCGCTCCTGGTGGGCACTGATGGCCTCCCGCAGCATCGGGAGGCCGTGGGGCGGCGGGTACTGGTTGCCGCGACCGTCCTGGATCGCCGCGATGGCGATGTCCTTGAGCTCCTGGGGCCCGTCGGTGTCGGGGAACCCCTGCCCGAGGTTGATCGCCCCGACCTGCACGGCCAGGGTCGACATCTCCGCGAAGATCGATGTGCTGTGCTCGACCATGCGGGGCACGAGGGGTGAGGTCACGTCCCGCAACCTATCGGCCCCGGCATGGCAGATTGGGGCCATGGATCTCATCGGGCCGGCGGGTGCGGCGCTCCCGCCGCTCCTCGATCCGCTGCTGGACGAGATCGGGCAGGACGCCGCCTGGGTGGATCGGCATGGCGTGCGCCGCAGCAGGATGGATGAGCTCGCGGCCGCCGGTCTGATGGGGGCGGGGTCCGGCCTCGACATGCGCGAGGTGGCTGAGCGCCTTGCGATGGCGGATGCGTCGACGTGGTTCTGCTGGGCCCAGCACCAGACTCCCCTGCGGGTGCTCGAGGGAGCCTTCCCGGGTGTCCTGCGGCCGGCCTCGCGAGAGTTGAGTGGGCGTCTTCTGTCCGGGCTGACGTCGGGCGACCTGCTGGCGGCGGTGGCCTTCGCCCACGTCCGACGTCCCGGACCCGCAAATCCGGTCGCCACGCGAACCGCGGGGGGCTGGCGGATCGACGGGTCACTCGACTGGGTGACGTCGTGGGACATCGCGGACGTCGTGATGGTGATGGCGCAGGGATCCGGCGACGACGCCGGGGTGCTCGTATGCGCCTACCTTCCGGCGGGCCATGCTGGCGTCAGCACGCCGGGGCTGATTCCAGGGAGCGTCCTGGATCTCCTGGCGATGGGGGGCACGCACACGCGGCCCGTGACCCTGGCATCCGTCCACGTGCCGGATGAGGATGCAGTGGTGCTCGACCGCGCGGAGTGGCTGCGCCTCGACGCCGAGAAGACGGCCGACGTCACCCCGGCCGTCCTCGGCATCACGCGCGGGGCCGTCAGCGAGCTCGATGACGTCGCGACCCAGCGCGGCGATGCACGCATGCGGGAATTGGCCGACGCCTTGGCGCGGGACTGCCGTGATACCCGTGAGTGGGCCTACGCCGCGGCGAGCGAGGGCGCCCCCATCGAGGAGCGCCGGCGAGTGCGGGCTCTGGCGCTGCAGCAGGCGGTCGATGCTGCGATGGCCGTGATCACCGCGCGCTCAGGTGCGGCGATCATGCGCGGATGCTCGTCGGAGCGGCGTCTGCGTGAGGTGGCCTTCATGCAGGTGCAGGCCCAGACGGCGGCATCGCGTGCGCAGTCCCTTGATGAGGCCCTGCGCCGCTCGGCGGGCTGATCAGCCTCGGACCCGCACATTGCGCGAGGGCGAGGCCACCGTGCCGTAGGCATTGGACGACTCGACGGTGCAGGAGTAGCGCACGGGTCGGGCGCCGGTGAGTCGGACGACGGTGTCGGTGATGTCGACGCTGACGGACCGGCCGCGCTTCGGTTCGCACACGAGCCGGTTCGCCGTCAGCTCGGTGCCATGGGCATCGGTGGCGGTGATACGCGCGAGGATGACGCCGGGCTCGGGCGATGTCAGCCGGCGGATCAGCCCCGGGTCGGGCACGGGCAGTGGCGTCGCCACGATGGCTGCCGAGGCCGGTGAGTTGCCCTCGGGGGTCCCGGAGATGGCGGTCACCTGATACGACGTGCCGTTCACGAGGCCCACGACACTGCACTGGGCGGGCCTGCCGTCGGGCCGGGGCTCGGCGAAGCAGTTCCAGGACTGCCCCGTGAGCGGGTCGAGCACGGTCGCGGCGTAGGCGCTCACGGTCCCCGCGGTGGGGTCGGAGGAGAGGCTGATGAGCAGCCGCTCCGAGCGCGGGCTCACGCTCACGGTCGGGGGCCCTGCGGGCACCTTCACCTCGACTGCCGGGATGGCGCCTCGGGCGGCGAGGAAGTCGACCTCGGACGAGACGCGGGTGTAGACACCGGGGTATCGGCTGGCGCACTCCTCGCCCCAGCTGACGATGCCGACGAGACGCGCG
>DMPC01000030.1:0-524 GCA_003456155.1 Actinomycetota bacterium
TGCGGAACGCGGGAGAATCGGTAGGCCTGATCAGGGCGGCCCTGGAACTCCGGTGGCACGAAGTTGCACCCTGAGATCGCTAGCACTCGATCGTCGTCGGCGTAGCGGTCCAGCAGCTCCGAGCAGAAGTTGAAGAAGGTGGCCCTGGGCAGGATGTCGTCCTCGAGGATGATCCCTCGCACCTCGTGGTCGAAGAACCACGTGAGGGCGGTGCTGACGCCGAGGCCGCAGCCGAGGTTCGACTCCTGGATGAGTGTCCGCACATCTTCCGTCCAGTCGATTGTCTGGACAAGATCACGGGTGCGTTGGACGCGCTCGGCGTCTGTCGGGTGACCTGAGCGAGGACCGTCGATGGCGACATAGATGCGCTGCGGCTTGGTCTCCCGCAGGCGCTCGATCAGCTGCTCGAAGTGATCGGGTCGATTGAACGCGATGAGCAGCAGAGGCTCAGTCGTACTCACGAGGCTCCGCATCCGGGCGCTGCTCGATCTGCTGGCGTAGGAGGGCGACCTCCTCCGCAAGCC
>DMPC01000030.1:695-5221 GCA_003456155.1 Actinomycetota bacterium
CCTCCTCCGCAAGCCGGCGGATCCGCGCCTCATGCCGGCTGAGCTCGTAACTCAACTGGACGCTGACGAGGAGGAGAACCACGCCCATGATGAAGAAGAGCAGATTGACCGGGGCACCGATACCCAGGCTCGTACCCAACCAGTCGAGCAGACCCGGGATCACCGCGAAGATGAAGCCGATGCCCGCGACGAACAGCCACAACACGGCGTACTTCTCCTTCAGCACTCCCCGGCGCAGAAGGTCGAAGACGAAGATGAAGATGAGCAGCGTCGCGATGACGGCGATGAGGTTCGTGGTCATGCCTCGTCCGCCCGGCTCTGGTTCGGCTTCTTCAGCACCGTCGCGAAGAGCGCCAAAGTGGCCCGGCCCAGGTAGAGGGCCGACCACAGGGCGTTCTTGCTCGGCCGCCCGATCGCCCGGTAGTACATCGTGACCGGCGCCTCGTGGATGACCAGGCCGTTGCGAATGGCGATCGAGAGTGAGCCGACTGTATCGCCGAGGTACTCGGCCGGATAGTTCACACTGAAGAGGTTGATCGCCTTGGGTCCCGCCGAACGGAAGCCCGATGTCGGATCGGAGATGGTTCCGTGGTTCATCCGGCTCAGCGCCTTGCTCAGCAGCACCATCGCCCAACGTCGAGGGCCGCCGACGAAGTACATCGAGTCAGGATGGAAGCGGGTGCCCACCACGATGTCGGCGTCGTCCAGACCATCGATGAGCCGATCCAGGTCGGCGGGATCGTGCTGGCCATCGGCATCCACCTGGACGAGGGCGTCGTATCCCTCGCGCTGGGCGAAGAGGAAGGCCGTCCGCATGGCACCGCCGACACCGACGTTGAAGGGAAGTGAGACGACCGCAGCCCCGGCAGCCCGCGCCAACTCGGCAGTGGCGTCGGTGGACCCATCATCGACAACGAGGATGCCCGCTTCGGGTCGATGCTGACGGACCTTGGTGATGACCTCGGCGATGGAGCCATGCTCGTTCCACGCAGGGATCGCCACGAGCGGACGCCGAGGAGCACGGAAGCGCTCTCCATGGCCCTCTGACACCCCAGCAGTCTACTGAGGCAGTGGGCTAGGGTCCCTGAACGAAACGTCTTGCCGAGAGGGAGTGAATGTGGCCACGTCACTGCGAAGCCGCCTTGCGGTGGTGTTCATCATGGCTGGCGCACTTGCGCTCACTCCAGTGCCCTCCTCGGCGAGTTCCTCGCCCACCATCCAGGTGCTGGTGCCCAACACCGTGCAGTCTGGGGTCTCAACACTCCTCATGGCTGAGGTGACCCAGAACGCGTCGCTGGGGTCGCCCTCGGGCACAGTGACCTTCGGCACCGGATACGGGACAACGCTCGGCACCGCACCGCTCGTCGCGACCACCCCCGGAACCGCTCGGGCCGTGCTCTCCTGGACCCCACCGCCGGAGTTCACGGTCCCGCTCATCGCCCGCTACACCCCGACGGGTGCCAGCAGCGTCGCCGCCACGAGCGCCTACCAGCGGCCCCTGATCACGTCGGCGCCGGTTCCCGTGGCTATCCGGCTCACTCCAACCCCCAACGCTGGACCGATCCAGATCGACGCCGTTCTCGGGAACGGGTTTGGGGTCGGATCGGTGTCCTTCTTCGTCGATGGCAGGGGCTGGACTGGGTCGGTGCCGACCGTCAACGGCGTCGCCTCGGTGACCTGGAATGCGACTCCAGGCGTTCAGGCCATCCTCGTGCAGTACAGCAGCACAGCGAGCAACCCAGCGGGCTTCGCGGTGCAGACCGGCACTTCGACCCAGGTGGTCAACGTCCTGCCCTGAGTCAGGTTCGGCTCGTGCCCGCCACCGCCTGCGCCACACCTGACGCGAAGTCGGCCCAGGTGGGCACCGCATCGGGATCGAGGACGGCGCGAAGACCAGCAAGGCGGCTCGGATCGCACCACTCCACGAACGCCTGAGCGAGACCGTCGGGGTCGAGTCCGTCGATGCGATGGGCTCCCCTGCCCTGCATCAGCTCTGCCGCCGGCTGGACTCCAGCAAATAGCACCGGAGTACCGAGCCGGATGGCCTCCAGCACGGGGATCCCATACCCCTCGACCCCCAGCGACAGAAAGGCCGAGGAGCGGTGGACGAGGTCGGCGACCTCAACGTCCGAAGCTCCCTCGATCCATCGGACACCGCCGAGCTCGACCTGCCGGCGAATAGCCCGGTTGATCCCCTCGTCCGAGTGGGAGCGGCCGCCGATGAACACCAGCTCGGCCTCAAGGCCGTGAGCGTCCCTTGCGGCGCGGAAAGCCTGGGCAATCTCGACCGGGCGCTTACGGGCTTCCAGAGTGCCCAGACGGGCGAAAACGGGCCGCTCAGGCGGCTCAGGGGAGCGTTCGGGCACGTGGTCACCCCCCGGATGGGAGACCGAGATGGGCAGGTCGGGATCGCGGCGCAGTCGGGCAAGGATGCTGTCCCGAGCCACGTCGCTGATGCAGACCACCGAGGAGGCCGTGGCGAGAAGGCGGAAGTACTCGCTCACCCAGGGGGCCGTGCCGGGCCGGAATCGGTAGTTGGCCGCCTCCGACATCGGCAGAGTGTCGTACCCGATCATCACGGCGGCCACGCGGTCAGCGAAGGACTCAAACCTACGCAGGACACTCGGCAAGTAGGAGACCTCGGCCAGGAGCCACCCGTCGAAGACCTCGAGCAGCTCCTCGTCGCGCAGCACGAGCGGATCAAGGGTCTCCAGCTGCTGCAGGATCGGGGCCGTCAGGTCGTGCTCGTCACCACGCGGCAGGAACGGGATCGTGAGCAGGGTTGCAGCCTGCTCACGATCGAGCAGACCGTGACCGCCCTGCCACGGCACGACGAAGGTGGGCTCGAGGTCGCCCGCCGGCCACTGCTTCGCAAGGTACTGGAGCACGCGCTGGATCCCCGACCCGTGCGGGTCAGTGATGAACTGCTCTAGGTCGATGCCGACGTGCCTCATGCGTCTCCTAGCGGCGGAGTCGATCACGAACGGAGGTCACGACCCTGTCGCTCACAACTCGCGCCTTCACCAGACCTCTGACCTGCGGCCAGATGTGAAAGACCGCCGGAACCTGAACTTGTCGACTGGCCCGATAGAGCGCATAGAAGTCAACGTCCGCAGACTTCGGCGCCGCCACTAGGGCGTCATCCACGATCGCGCCTACGTACCGGTGATCGGCAAGCAGACCGAAGATCTCTGTCAGGGGGGGCCAGTCGGGCTGGGTTCCCATTCCCCGGGCATCATCCACCGCAATCACATTGGGGCTGTCCCCGCGTACCTGGAGAATCAGTGAGATCTCGGCGAGGAGCGGGTTCTCATCATCGTCCTCACCGTCGTAGTCGTACATGCCATGAGCATCGAGCCAGAAGAAGCAGCCCTGCTCCGGGGGTGGCAGGGCCTTGGTGAGGGTGGTCCGAGATGACCCCTCAAGGATCGTCACCCGCGGGTCTCCGGCGAAGCGCACGCGTGCGGCGGCCGCGAGTGAGGCACTGCGCTCGATGGTCGTGCAGGCACCAAACGCGTCTGCAAGGAGCAGGCTCGTGTCGCCTTGGAAAGTCCCTGTCTCCACTGCCGTTGATCCCGCGGGCAGCACCTTTCTTGACCACGGGATGAGATAGGGCGGGAGGCCCTGCCAGAAGTAGCCCACGTGTCGTCCCTTCGAGCCTCAGTGTCAGACGAACCGTGCTGTGCCGAGGAGGTGAAGCAGTCCCTCAGCGTAGATGGCGGGCGACTTCGCCTCCAGGTACTGCTGCCGCATTGCCTCACGCTCCTCAAGCGATCGTGAGTGCGCCAGTGCGTACTCGACCGCCTCAGCAACCATCACCGGGCTCACGTCGTCAGGGAGTCGGTTGATGAACGCCGGAGTGTCAACGTCAATGGCAAGGCCACTGCTGGCGATCGCCGGGGTGCCGTAGGCAGCCATGTCGGCCAGAGGACCACTGACGCCCAGAAGCGAGCTCACGCGAAGCTGGATCCCGAGATCTGTGCCGAGGAGGTAGTCGCGGAAAGTGCTTTCGGGCACGTACCCGGTGATGGTGAATCCGGTGAGTCCGGCTGCGGTCGCCCGCTCGGTCAGTTCTGCCTCAAGCTGCGGCGAGGCTGCACCGACAAGATGCAGGTGGACCTTGTGGCCCCACTGTTGGAGCCATGCCGCCGACTCCACGACCGTGTCGGTGAGCTTGGTGCGGGTATCGATGTAGCCGAAGGACGCCAGGTGCAGCGTGCCATCCCACATCCCCGTGTTGCGCCGAGCCTGCGCACGCATCGGCTCGGTCACTCGATCCATGCTCGGGCGCCGATAGTTGGCGAAGGGGAGCACCTCCACGGGTCGTCCGGTCTGTGCGCTGATGGTCGGGGCTGCGCAGGGTGAGTGGGTGATCAACATGCGGGCGCGACGGGCGATCTCCCAGAAGCCCGCATTCTGGAGCAGGCGCATGTCGTTGACCTGCTCGTAGAGATCCGGATGGAGTTCGCGTTGTCCGGTGCCGCGGAGCATGAGGTTCGCGACGCCACCCGGGCCCCTCAGGGCCA
>DMPC01000030.1:5450-5623 GCA_003456155.1 Actinomycetota bacterium
GTGTCGATCCGCTCCATGAGTTCCAAGTGCGGCAGGTGGAAGTGGCTGTTGCCGAGAACCGTCAGGAAGACGTCATGGTCGCTCGCGTGATCCACCGCCTGGCCCACAGGTCGACTGGGAATGGTGTCATCGACGCGGGCATCGCTTGTTGTGTAGACGGTGACGTCAGCGAT
>DMPC01000030.1:6046-6320 GCA_003456155.1 Actinomycetota bacterium
GTGCTTCGTGACCGCCCTCTCGAGGGTCTCAGGCGAACGCGGGTCGGCGAGGAAGGAGCCCGGGCCGATCAACTCGCGGTGCGAGGGGATGTCCGAGGCCACCACGGGGGCACCGGCAAGGGCCGCCTCGATCACGGGGAGTGAGAGCCCCTCGTCGAAGGAGGGCACCACGACCAGGCTCGCGCTCGCCAGGAGGTCGGCCATCTCCGCATCGGGGATGCGCTCCAGCGTCGTGCACTCCCCCGGTCTCATCATCGCGGCGATCGACCAGTGG
>DMPC01000137.1:0-4116 GCA_003456155.1 Actinomycetota bacterium
CGAGCCCGACCCGCCCCACCATCTGCCTCCTTCGCAGGTTGCGTCCGCTCACGTCTCCGACAAGGTTGCCTGCGGTGCCGGGGAGCAGGGGATTCGCCAGCGTTCTCGGTTGCCCTGCCGCCTCATTGACCGCCTAGGTGGTGGCGTTCGAGTCTTCAGAGACGGAGGACCTAGCATCTGCTCATGAATAAGCGAGCCAGCCTTGTCCTTGTCACCCTTTTTGGAGCGGCACTCCTCGCAGCCTGCGGAGGACAGTCGTCACCCGACGAGAGCTCGGCGTCCGAGGCGACCTCTGCGGCCTACGCGGACCCCAAGGGTGCCTTCGCAAACCGTGAGGCGAGTGGAGAGGACCTCGTCAACGCGTGGTTCGGGCTGTTGGCCCTCACGGGACGTGGAGAAGGCGAGGTCGCGACATCCACCGAAGAGGTGGAGGCGGGTATGGAGACCGTCAGGCCCTACCTCGATCCTGCGTTCACCTTGCAGCGAGCCACTGGCCAGCGCTACACGGCAGGGAACTACGTGCCGCTCGATATCGATGCCTTCGAGCTGTCGGACTTCGTCGTGACTGAGCCGCGTGATGACATCCGCGTGATTCGCTATTTCGTCAGCCAGCCCGGGGCCACTTCGCCCGACGCGGGCGCGGTCATGTCGGCGGATAGCGCCCCGCGTATTTCGGTCTTCCGTTGGTCCGAGGAGCTAGGGCACTGGGTGGCGGTGAGCTATGCCAACTTCAACAGTGCCATCGGAGCGATCTGCGAGCAGGATCCCATCAGCGTGAGCGGTGAAACACCAGCCACGAGCCCGGAAGACATTGCTCTCGGCACCTCGCTCGTCGAGCAGTGGCGTGACATCACGACGGGGAAGTCCAAGGAGAAGATCCGCCACCCAGCCAACCAGATCCAACTTGCTGATGGGCAGGGGTGGCCAACGGCCGATGGTGAGCCCATCGAGTGGGCGCCTGCTCAGGCCTACGACTTTGCCAATGTCGGGGTCGCGCGCAACGACGATCTCCTCGTCGTCACCTACGATGCCGTGGTGAGCGACCTCGTCATGGAAGGCGATGAGTACCGGGACACCGCGTCACCGCGCATGCTCACGTTCCTGCGCAGTCCAGAGGGCAAGTGGGAGCTCATCGCCCTGGCCAACTTCAACGTGCCGAATGGTGTCCCCGGTGACGTGGAATGCGTGTCGGTGACCTCATGACGGGCGAGAACCCCGCAGCTAACTAGGCGAGGATTCTCGAGATCCCTGTGAACTGACGTGGACGGAACTCATGATCAGGCCGTCTTTGGTTCGATCTCGATCCGCTCCACCCGATGTTCGTGGGGTCGAGAAGTTCTGTCGTTTGGCGTGACGATACGGCCTGCACCACTAGCATCCTGTGCGTGCGCATCCTTGGCTTGACACTTCTTGCCGTCAGCGTTTCCGTCGCTCTCGTCTCATGCTCGTCGGTGGACGGAAGAGGGGACATGACGGAAGTGTCATTCCAAGCATCTTTCGTTGACCGTGAGGTCATGGACATGGGCGATGAGGGGAGCGGCATCGGCGATTACGTCTCTGGCCACGGTGACCTCATCGATGCAAGCGGAGCCATGATCGGCCGATTTGACGTGAACACCGTCATCACGCGTTTCGATGGGGTCACCGAGGGGCGCCAGGTTTCTGCCGAGTATTCCTTTGGCGATGGTCGAGATAGCTTTCTCATCTCAGGAAACGAGTCGTTTCAGGTGGGTGGAGTTGCGGCCGAAGATCGTCCGCTCACCTATGCCGTGGTTGGGGGCACGGGCGCCTACATGGGAGCCACAGGTGAATGCGTCGTAAGCCGCCAGGGCGAGACTTTCGATGTGACCTGCAAGATGTTCACGCCCGCTGAATAGCTCGGTAACCCGAAATGGCCATGCTTGATGGTGCAATGCATCGGTCGTCGACCAGCCCTTGAGAACGTCCCCAGTCAGACCGGCTCTGGCATCGGCTCTCTACGATGCTCGACATCCACGTGCGCTTCGGACAGGCGGGCACAGTTCAAGTCGACCTGCGTCGTCATGGGCACCTGCTTGAGATCAAGCACGATCGCGCCCCCGAGGCAGCGTAGATCTTGGTCGTGAAGGACCGAAGCGGGCAGAGGTCCACAGCGGACGTCATGCTCGCAGGTCAAGGTCTGACCGAAGTGTGACCATGGCTCCACGGTTCGGCTGTGGATGCGGCCGCGCTTCGGTAGGTTCTCCGTATCTTCGAAGGAGAGCCATGAGCATCGATCCCAGCATCGTCCCGAACATCACCCTGAACGATGGCACCACGATCCCGCAGATCGGCTTCGGCCTGTGGCAGGTGCCCCCGAATGAAGCTGAGGCTGCGACTGCCGAGGCGCTTCGAGTCGGCTACCGCCATGTCGACAGTGCCGCGGTGTATGCCAACGAGGCCGAGGCCGGTGCTGCGGTCACGAAGAGCGGGCTCGCGCGTTCAGACGTCTACGTGACGACCAAGATGTGGAATCCCGATCACGGCTACGACAACGCGATGCGAGCGTTTGACACCAGCATGACCAAGCTCGGCTTCGAGTATCTCGATCTCTTCCTCATCCACTGGCAGTGTGTGCCCCTCGGCAAGTACGTCGAGACCTGGAAGGCACTGATCGACATCCAGAAGACCGGCCGCGTGCGCTCCATCGGAGTCTCGAACTTCAAGGAGCCTGCGCTACGCGAGATCATCGACGTCACGGGTGTTGTTCCCGTGCTCAATCAGATCGAACTGCACCCGTGGTTGCCCCAGCTCCAGATGCGAGCCGTTCATGCCGAGTACGGCATCGCGACCGAGTCGTGGAGCCCCCTCGCCTCAGGCCAGCTGATCGACAACGAACTCTTGGCGGCCATCGGCGACAAGCACGGCAAGTCGACCGCACAGGTGATGATCCGCTGGCACCTTCAGCAGGGTTTGATCGTGCTGCCCAAGTCGGTCACCCCCTCGCGCATCGCCGAGAACATCGACGTGTTCGGATTCAAGCTCGATGCCGATGACATGGCCGCCATCGCAACTCTGGAGAACGGCCACCGCACCGGGCCTGATCCAGATGACTTCCTGATGATGGCTTGGGCGTAGTCAAGGGTCGGTGATGTTGCCGAGGCCGGCCGACGTCGGTTCTTGACGCAATCAGGCGCGAATGCCCATGGCGATGAAGTCCAATTCCCAGAGGAACCGGAATGCCTGACGTGCCCCGTCGAGCGAGAGCAGCGCGACAGGACCTGCCCCCTTTCTCCGGCGATTGACCATGTCGACAATCTCGGCGACGGGGCGTTCGCCGTCGATCTGCTGGGCGCAGGCGAGCAGATCGACGTTGAGATCGACAGACCAGTCGTAGCGAGAGAGTCGTGCTCCCTCCAGCGAGCACTCATGGCGGAACTCAGGAACGTAGCGAGTGAAGGAATCACCCGAGAAGTCGATGACGTACGTATCTTTCGGACGCTGCGGATGACAGGCCGTGAAGAAGTGGCAGCCGTTGCGGAAGTTGATGCGCTCCATGATCGACCACTGCTGACGCTCAGGTAGTGCGGTGACGCCGGCCAGGAATCCCGTATCGCCTGTCGCATGCGGGTAATAGGGCGACTTCAGCAGCCAGTCCTGGAATGCAAGCCCTGCCTCCTCGGTCAGTGCGATGCACTCGTCGACCGTGTAGCTGCGATCTCGACCGTGCAGAAAGGTGTCCACGAGCCCGGCGTCGAACTGGAGATCGGGAGCGATCTCCAAATAGCTGCGTACTGGGTGGTCCATGGACAGGACTGCTAGCGCCTCGCGCACCCTGTCGACGGACTCCTGATCCTGCTTCAGGTCCATCTCGCGGAAGACACCCTGCAACATCTCGACGCCAAGGCGCCCGTACTTCGCGTAGAGCATGATGCCGATCACTCCATTGGGTCGGAGGACTTCGGCAAGTGCGGACATGCCCACCAGCGGATCAGCGAGGTGATGCAGCACGCCGCTGGAGACAATGAGGTCGAAGTCTCCGCCGAGAGTGCTGACGTCTTCGATCGGGAGTCGATGCAACTCGAGGTTAGCGAGGTCGTACTCCTCCTTGAGCCATCGGTGATGGTCCAGAGAGGTCCGGCTGACGTCGATCGCCAC
>DMPC01000137.1:4385-17867 GCA_003456155.1 Actinomycetota bacterium
GGGCTGATCAGGCCAGAGCAGTCGGTGCGAGATGCGCGGATCGAACCACTGCCAGCTGGTCTCCATCCAGCCCGGCAGGTCAACGATTGGCTCGGGGTACACCCAAGTCTCGTACTGGCTCGACACCACGTCGCTGAGCGGATCAGGTGTCATGCGGCCTCTGTTCGTCCGTCGAGGAGTGGGCCTGAAATCTACGCCCAGGGCCATGAGGTGCCAAGCAGAGGAGCTCTATCGGGAATTCGGTTGTCCTTGAATCCGATGTGTCCGACTGTTCGCGGAGCCAGTGTGCGTTCGCTCATGCGGTTTGAGTTCCACCAACACTTGGGGAGAGGAACGTGCGCGCTTCGGCATTGTCGGCACGGATTCTCCTGGGCGCGTCCTGCTTCGGCGCCGCCCGCATCGTGCACGCAGGCACAGGGACCAGTGCAGCCTGGGCCGCTCAGATACCGATGCTGCAGGAGTTCACTGGTGACCCCTCGGGCACTGACGTCGGTGCGTCCGGTGAAGTTCTCGCGTCGACGAGCGGGTTGCGTCAGTCTGTGGAGGAGTCCGTCGGTGATGACGCTGTCGAGTCCACCGTGCTGCTGCGTAGCGCCGAGGCCTCGGCCGGGCCTGTGTCGCGTGCTGCTCCTGCGGCAGGCGCGAGTTCGCAGGGCAAGAGTTCAGCCTCGACCTCCGTATCGAGCTGCGTCGACAACGCCATGAAGATGGCCAAGCCTCTGCTCAGCTCCCTCGCAACTCCGGGCAGCCAGAAGGCCCGAGATGTAGACGGGATTCTCAGGCGGATCAAGTCCGAGTCTTCGGCCTGCGCGGACAGGCTCTTCACGAATGGCACCGCAGCCCACCCGAACGCAGGCCTTTTGACAGGTAATGGATTCAGTTTCACGGCTAGGAGCTGCGCAGGCTCCCGTGCGTGCGCAGGTGGCAACGCCGGTGCGTTGCTGGGTAATGGCGGGCACGGCTTCAACGGTGGCGCCGGTGGCAACGCAGGCTGGTACGGCGGTGCGGCAGGCAATGGCGGCGACGCTGCAGTCGTCGCTTGCTCATCGGCGTCGTGCCTGGGGGGCCCGGGTGGTCGCGCGGGTCGCTACGGCCGCGGTGGTGCGGGTGGTGATGGCGCACCAGGCTTCGCTGGCGGCGCCGGCGGTACCGGCGGATTGATCGGGGGCGCGGGCGGCAACGGTGGTAACGGTGGCGACGGAGCCAATGGCGGTGCGGGCGGTGCGGGTGGGGATGCCGGAGCGGGTCGAGGAAGTGTCGGGCGCGAGGGCGCTGGTGGTAACGGGGGAGACGCCGGAGCCCCGGGCAATGGCGGCAAGGGCAGCACCAGTGGCGGCAACGGCGGTGACGAAGCACGGGTCTACGTCGTGTCACGTCTCGAGAGCCACTAATGTGACAACTATTCAGGTCGGGGCTTGTCGGGTGCCCAGGCGCGTAGACATGGGCGGTGCAGGTGTCATGAGGGTCTTCCGGAGATTCACGCTAGCCTTCGTGGCCGTAGCGGCTCTTGCTCTCGCAGCCCCCGAAGCGGCACACGCCTGCACGCGCATCCTCTGGAACGACAACAACGTGGCCGTCCTTGCCAGCCGCAGTGCGGATTGGCTCTTTCCGACCGAGCCTGAGTTGATTGCAAGTCCTCGCGGGATGAAGCGGGATGGAGGCTTTTTCGATGGCCAGCAACAGATTCCGGTGAACCCCGCCAGGTGGACGGCTCGCCACGGAAGCGTTGCCGTATCCGTTTTCGACTCCGCAGTGTTCGACGGCATGAATGAACGCGGGCTTGCCGTGCACGGTCTGTGGCTCTACGCCTCGGACTATGGCCCCCGCGATCCTTCTCGGCAGGGCATCCGCACCACTTTGTGGACTCAATACCTGCTTGACAATGCGGCGACCGTGGAAGAGGCCATCGCGCTGCAGGCGGGCATTCAGCCGGTGGAAGTGCCGATGAGCTTCCCCGAGGGCTCGAAGGCAGTGATTCCCATCTCCATCGCAGTGGAGGATTCCTCGGGCGACTCCGCGATCATGCAGTACATCAAGGGTGAACTCGTCGTTTATCGCGGTCGCGACTACCGAGTGCTGTCCAACGATCCGTCCTATGCGGATTCTCTGGCTGCCTTGAACTCCTATGACTTCACCAATGCGTCGAGGAAGACTCCACTTCCGGGCAATACGAATGGCATCGACCGCTTCATTCGGGCGAGCTACTACGCCAATTCCCTTCGCGATACGTCTCCCAAGAGCGTGACGGGCGCTGTGGCGTCGCTGCTCTCTGTCGCGCGGAATGTCTCGCCCCCTGTCGGAGCCCCCCTGTATGGACCTGGATCCCAGGAGGCCACCGATTGGCGCACGGTGTCCGACCTCACCAACCTCGTCTACTATTTCGAGCCAACGCGACGCCTCGCGATTCTGAAGACGGATCTGAAGAAGCTCGACTTCCGCGCGAAAGCCCCCCTTCAGACACTCGATCCTCTGACGAAGGGCTTCAACGGTGACGTGACCGGCGACTACACACCGGCGAAAGTGGCGCCGTTCTACGGCACCGCTTCGCCGGCATCCGCCCCACGCACTCCATAGAGCCCTCGGCTGCCGCCGCCTCCCCGGCCACGGCATCCATCCCCGCACGCTTCAGGATGATGTCCGTGTGCCGGGGCACGGTCGGTGAGTTCAGTTCGCCTTCCGACTGAAGAGCATCTCAATGGTCGTATCCCGCTCCGGGCCAGCGCTGAACTCCAGCGATATGACCATGCTGTCGCGACCACCCGCGTCCTTGCGCATCTCGAGGTTGTAGGCGCGAGGATCCGCCCGAGTGGAGTCCGAATAGAAGACGATCGTCCTGGTCGGACTGTTGGCAAGCTTCAGGATGCCAAAGTCTCCCTTGGGGTGCTTCTGACTCTGGAAGACCGAGAGATTCGAGCGGTATCGAGAGCCCTTCGTGAGCTTCAGGAACTCGCCACCCTTGCACTCGATGGCCGGAGCCGGCGGGGGCGCAGGCAACGTGCCAGGGCAGGTGATCTCCGTCCCATCGACATTCCACGCCTTCAACTCCCACGTCCCGTAGTAGCTGCGGTCGGATTGGGGATCGGCCATGGCCATAGGCGCCAAGCTCACGGTCAAGGCGACTGCACCGGTTGCGACCATGGCGCTCATCACGGCCTTCTTCATGTTTCTCCCAAGCGTCCAGGATGTCGGCAAGATCTGGCAGGGGTCCTGATTCGGCAGGACGATTCCTGTCGAACAGTACGGCTCTGCCTCCTGATCAGGGGAGCCTTTCGACAAAGCGGCCTCAGGAGATCGCCACGCCATGATGGTTGGTGGCTTGACGAGCGTTATGTGGCGGGGGCGGGCGCTCGCCTGCGGTCTTCCGTCAATCGTCTGCTCACCCTCTCTGCGCCTTCTAGAGTGAGGGCCTCAGATCGTCGTAGTTCCCGCCGGTGCCCGCTGGATCCTGGCAGGCGGTGCTCCTTCGATCGCGGGTCATTACTCGAGATGGGGTCAGGAAGATGGCGAATGCGACCAGGGCACTTGTGGTGGCCATCATCAGCGCTGTTGTCTTCCTGCCGCTGGTCTTTTTTGAAGTGGTCGTCTTCTTGCTGGCCGGCATGATCACCTACGAGCCGAGCAACCCGTGGTTCATCAAGGTCGCTGCCGTCGCTGCTGTGCTCTTGGTCGCCGCTGTTGCCCTTGCCCTTCCCCTCGCAGCGGTGGTGATGGGTGCACGGTCGCGCCGACTCATCCGGTCGAGTGAGGCCGCTATGCCGGGTGCATCGAAGGCGTTGGCTGCTCAAGTGATCGGCGGCATTGTGACTGTTGGTGTCGTGATCGTGCAGATCTACCTCGTCCTCATGGCAGCCGGAGTGTGCAGTCTGGACGGCTGCTGACGAGGCAAGGGGGGCATGGCCCTAGCGATCAACCCGTCTGAAGGCGTCAATCATCCGCTCCTCGAACCGACTGACGTCAGGGCGCAGACACACGGTGATGTCTCGCTTGGCCCCTGCGGACGTCAGAGCACCAGCGGTGGCTTCCACGAGTTCATGGCGCGGTTCACCGAGCCAATTGCGATCCGGGAACTGTGGATCCGTGCTCGGCCCCGCGACGTCGGCGACCACCGTGAGTCTGCGCAACTCCCGTCGCTCGCAGATTCGAGGGTCGATGGCGATGGCGGCGGCGAGCGGATCCCAGTGGTAGTACTCGCCCGCGTCATTGCTGCTCGTGACCTGCGTGAAGACACGTGACACGAACGTCGCGTCGGCGCCACTCGTCATCTGCTCGAAGCGCTGGATGAAGGCGTCGGTGAGAGGAGCCCGGTTCGTTGCGTCCAGTGGAACGATCTCGAGGGGAACGTCCGAGTCCAGGACGATCTTCGCCGCAACCGGATCGATGAAGAGATTCCATTCGGCCACCGTGTTCGGACTGTCGTCGGTGAAGCCATGAACTCGGATGTTCCCGGGAACGTCGACGGCTCCAGCCATAGCGACGATGCGTCGGATCTTCTTCTTCAGATGCGGGCTCTGCGTGATGACCTCGGCGATGGTTCTCATCGTTCCGAGGGACAGGATGGACATGGGCTCCTTGGCCTCGCGGAGCACCTTCTTCATGAGTGCCGTTGAGCTGAGTCGGGGTGGGCGCTTCGCCATGGGGACTTCCAAGCCGATCAGTTGATCGGACTGGTCGCGCCACTGGGTCGGGTAGGCGTTGGTCCCGTCGAGTGGCGCTCTGTGTGAGCAGCCGACGGGGACTCGAGTGTCATCCAGTTGAAGGATCCGCACGGCATTGCGCCGTGCGGATTCGCAGCGGGCCAGGCCATTGCCGGTGGCGGTGAGGGCGACGATGTCCTCGCCTCTTTCATTGGACAGGTACAGCATCGAAACCCAGTCGTCGATGCCCATGTCGCTGTCGATGATCCAGCGCTCTCCGGACGCTGCAGCGGAGGGTGCCTGCCAGAGCAGCATGACCGGGGAGATGAGTGCCAGGACGACTGCGAGGACCTTTGCGAGACGTCGCACGTCTGTGCCCCTCCCTTTGGCTCTGCGTCGTCGGGAGCCATCGGGTCGGCAGCCTAGGAGAGAGGAGCGAGGAGGCGGTGTTTGCCCACCCGGAGCGCGTGACGCATGATGGCGCGGTGGGCCGCCAGGGTGGCGGTGGAGTGCCTCTTGCTATCGGAGTTCTGCATGCGGCGGATCGCGGGGCTGCTGGCCATCGCGCTCGCCCTGGGACTGGTCCCGGCCGCAGTCGTGGCGCTCCCGGTTTCCACCGGGGGGCTGGTCATCTCGAGCGTCACCCTCGAGGTGCAGTCGGTGGCGACGCCGACGTCCTGGGTGCCCGCGACGACGGTGCATGAGGGTTCGCCGGCGCGTCTGGTCCTGACCGTTGACTCACCCGGTCGTGGGGTGGTGCGCACGACCGTGACGCTCCCGGGTGTTGCCGAGGCCGTCGGTGACTCCTCGACCGAGGTGTCGCAGGGAGGCGCGACGCTGACGGTGCCCCTTGACCTCTCGTACGGCGCCTGGCTGGCTGGAGAGGTCCCGAACACGGCTGATCACCTTGATGTCAGCGTCACCTACGCACCGATACCCCCGACGCCGGTGAGTCCGCAGGAGACGGTCGCACCGTCTGCGTCGCCCTCTCCCTCACCCACGGCATCGCCATCGGGGGCACTCGAGGAGACGGCCGTCATCCCGACGCCGGCGGCGACATCGAGTGCCGTCCGTCTGGTGATGAGCGGCGCATCCAGGAATGATCGACGCGCCATCAGGGCTGCCATCAACGACCTTCCTCCGGGAATCAGGGTTGTGGCCGTCATCCGTCCTTCCGCGAGCCGTGCTGTGGGCTGTCCGACTGCGCGGCAGCTTGCTGATCTCGTCCCGTCACTCGCGAAGGCATCGGGGCGCTCCGTAGTGATCCGGTACGGCGAACCCGTGCGCAGAGGGTGCGCGCGGCTGGAACTCTCGTCATCAGGCGTGCCGCGAACCAGATCCCTGGTGGTGCGTTCGTCCGCGACCCTCTCCGTGCCCATCGTGGTCGCTCCCCGCCCTCTCATCCTCGTCCACGGCATGTGGTCCGATGCCAGCACCTGGGATGACTACTCCCGGTCCGGCAACTTTCTCGCCGGCGCCCACCCCCAGTGGCGCGGTCACGCGGTGTCCACGATGGACACCGGCTCGCCGTGGACTCCGTACGCGGCCGTCAACACGATCACTCAGAACGCGGCCTTGGCGTGGACGTACGTGCAGGGTCGAAGGGTGGACCTCAACGCGCATGAAGTGGACATCGTCGGTCATTCCCTCGGTGGCGTCATCATTCGGCGGATGCTCCACGATTCGAGCACCGGAGCGACGGCGCGTGCGGCGATCCGCTCCGTGGTCCTTCTCGGCACCCCTAACGGGGGTTCCTCCTGCTCGGAAGCCTGGTCGGTGCCAGCGAACGCCGAGCTCACCCATGCGGCGATGGAGACCTTCAATCTCGCCTACCCGGGCTACCCGGGAGCCTTCACCACCTCGCTGTATTCCGATCACTTCGGGTCCACCTGCTTCGACGCCAACGCAGGCGACCTGTTCGTGCCCTCGTGGAGCACGCAGGCCGAGTCGGTCAACATCGTGCGTCGGATCACCCCGGGGGTCCAGCACGCGGACATGCCCGAGGACTCCCGGGTGTTCAGTGACTACCTTCGGCCGGCACTCGCCCTGGCGCGCGCACCCGCGGATGCCGGTCCGACGGCGCGGCTCACCAATCCGAATGCCTCGTCGACGCGACTGGAGGAGGGGACAGCGACGGGGAGCCCACTGGCGGTGACGAGGACGGTCACGATCACGTCGGGGCAGAGACTGGTCGCGAGCGTGGTGGCGGACGCCGGGGCGAGCGGAAGCCTGCAGTACCCCAGCGGCAGCGGAACCGTCTCGGTGCCGCTCACGGCAGTGGGTGACTACCCGATCTTCGAGGCCGAGGTCACCTATGCGGCGCTGGGTGGCTCGACCGGACCGGTGACCGCGACGGTCACTGTCGAGGCGACCACCGCGACCGCGTCACCCCAGTGGCGCTGGTCGCTGGTCGCGCACCGGTGACCTCGAGGGACGCACGTGACCCCGCAGAGCCCCACGGTGCCTCGCCCTGGGGCCTGATGACGTGGCTGCGGCGGATCGGCCGGCGGGATGCTGCCCACCTATGCGGGTCACCGCACCCGTCTAGCCGCATGGGAGGATGAGCCGCTCCTTGGGGGAGCAGGTGGATCGAGGAGGAGCAGCATGGACCATGCAGCCGGGACAGGCGTCATCGGAGCGGCCTTCGCCGTAGCCCGCTCGTATCAGCCGAACCTGCTCACCCGCGCCTCCCGTGATCAGGCGATCATCACGGGGGTCACGTCTGCGGGCGCCTATGGCGTCTTCTCAGCCGGTGACTCCCTCCTGGGCGCCATCGCCTCCCGCGTCAGTCGTACGGACGAGGCCTCCTCACGAGCTCGACTGCTGGTGGCAGGGGTCACCGGGGCAGCGAGCGCCGGTGCGGCGCTGGCGCTTCCCTGGCGCGAGCACGAGAGCAGCCGGCGAGCGGTCGGGCGTATGGTGGCGCAGACGACGGCGGCGATCGCTGCTGCGAGCGTCCTCACCACAGCCGCCAACGGCCGCACCCCCGGGCTCAGCCGCAAGGTTGCGTTCGCCGCGGCGGCTGCCGTTGGCGTCGGCTCATGGCTGAGCCTCAAGCCCTGGCAGCAGCGACCCGGCTCGGCCGTCGATGCCCCGATGCCGGGCTCGATCGAGGCCAAGGGTCAGTACTTCCTCGAGGACCGGGCGCGTGAGGTCTCGCCCGCCCAGTCCGCGGCCATCGGACTGGGCGTTGCAGCCGTGACCTACGGGCTCGCGCACGGTGAGTCCGCCTTGACGGGCGCTCTGGCGAAGGCCGCGACCGTCGTGGTCGGAGGGGAGCCGCAGGATCACCGCATGCTCGGCCGCATGACCTCGGCCGCGCTCACGGTCGGCACGGTGTGGTTCGCCGTCGCCAAGGTGTCCGCCCTGCTGAGCAAGGGTGGAGGGGCCGTCGAGCCCGGCATGCTCACGCCCCCGCAGGCGCCGGAGATCACCGGCAGCGCCGCTTCGGGGATCGACTGGGGGAAGGTCACGCGCGAGGGAGCGCGCTGGCTCGGCATGACCCTGCAGCCGGAGAGCATCGCCTCCGTGATGGGGGTTGACAGCGCGAAGCAGCCCATCCGCGTCTACGCCTCACTCGACATGGCGGACAACGACGAGGAGCGCGCGCGCATCCTGCTGTCCGAGATCGACCGGACGAAGGCACTGGAGCGCAAGGCCTTCGCGCTCTTCAGTCCGACCGGCTCGGGCTACGTCAACTACGTCGCCTGCGAGACCTTCGAGTACCTGATGCTCGGTGACTGCGCCTCGGCAGCGATCCAGTACTCCGTCCTGCCCTCGGCGCTGTCGCTCACCCGAGTGCCCACGGGCACGGCCCAGACGCAGATGGTCATGCGAGGCATCGCTGAGCGCCTCATGGCGATGCCCGCCGAGAGGCGACCCAAGGTCTTCCTGTTCGGCGAGAGCCTCGGTTCACAGGTCAGCCAGGAGATGTTCCGCGGCACCGGCATCCTCGGCCTCGAGGGGACGGGTGTGGACGCCGCCTTGTGGATCGGCACTCCGGCCGCGACGCAGTGGCGTCGAGAACTGTGGGGCACCCGCACCGTCGCGGAGGCTCCGGAGGTGGGCCCCGGTGCCGCGTACCTCCCCCGCAACCTCGTCGACTGGCGCGCCCTGCCGCAGGAGCAGCGCGAGCAGGTCAAGTACCTCCTGCTGATGAACGGTGACGATCCCATTCCGAAGTTCGGCTCCGAGGTCGCGTGGCGCAAGCCCGATTGGCTGGGGCCGGACGAGAAGCGACCCTTCGGAGCCCCGCACGGCACTCGGTGGTTGCCCGGCATGACCGTGCTCACGACCTTCTTCGACATGCAGAACGCCCTCGTCCCGACCCCTGGCATCTTCTCCGAGGGGGGTCACGACTATCGAGACGTCCTGCCGCAGGCGATCCGCGAGACGTGGCGGCTAAGCGCTACGGACGCACAGATGACCAAGGTCGACACGGCGCTGCGCCAGCGTGAACTGGCGTGGGAGCTGTACCGCGATTGGACGGCCGCGCTGGCGAAGCCTGCCGACAAGATCGATGAGGCCAAGGCCAAGGTGCTGAAGACGGCATCGACGTACACGGGACGCACCATCGAAGAGGCGGAGCTGCATCGCATCGTTGAGGAGGGGCTGCAGCCCAGGTAGGCCCGGTCGTGCGGAGGTTCTGCCCCTTGTCCCTGACTTCGACTATGCGCGGTGCTGCACGGCGCACGAGTATGCGCTCACCGTGAAGCCGAGACCGCGGTGCCAGTCCTGACGACTACCACCAGTGATGGCCATCGTCAGGGTTCGCCGGAGCACGCACCCCGAACTCCGCCCGGACGTCGGCCAGGGGCAAAGGTGCGATCTCGAAGTGATCCACGAGGGAGAAATCGCCGCGACACTCGCTGCCCCGCCGCAGTTCCTGAGCGAGGAGCAGCGCTGCCGAGGGGTCGGCGAGCAGCCCGGTCTCTCCCGACATCAGGTGCTGAGGATGGGCGAATCCCGCCTCGTGCGCGATCAGTGAGGCGAGCAGCGCCGCTCGATTGACCCGGTTGTTGTCCATTGCGAACTGGAACGCGCTCAGGGCGATCTCGCCAGGGCTCGTCGTCGACAGTCCGGCGATGGTGTGGGTCATGTCATGAGCCACGAAGAAGTGGTGGTTGGCCGAGACTCCCAGGCCAGGAAGAGTCAGGCCGAAGCGCTCGTAGAAGGAGAGGTATGCGCGGCCCAGGGTGCCGGGCCCGTACTCGGCGAAGGTGCCGAGCTTCTCCGCCAGCAGCACCTCCGGATGCTGCGAATCGACGGGGAGGTCGGCCAGGCCGGGTTCGAACCTCTCCCGAAGGTCCTGCGCCAGGAATCGCTGGTAGTCCGCGGATGCCGTGGCAACCCCCTGCTCGATGAGGTCCCGGAAGATGAGGAGATCGTCTCCCTCGACCTCGAGCGCTTCCGCATACTCCTGCACCAAGGCCACCTGGTCGGGCGACTGCGGATGCCGGCAGGTCTCCAGGGTCATGTGGAGCTCGTGGAACATCGTTCGACTGGCCTCGTCAGCGAGGGCTTCCGCGAGCTCTGCCGACCCGATGTGCCGAACCGTCCGAAGATCGAGATCGGGTCTGTCCCACAGATGACTGGCGATGACGCCCAGCACGGCCAACTGCTCATCCGTCGGGCCGCCTTCCACGGTGATGCCGGCCAGGAGGCCTCCGACGACGGTCTCGACGAGGTCGGGAGCGATGCTCAGGGTCACCCGACGTGCCGGGCTACTTCGACTTGTCGAGCGTGGCGATCTGCGAGATGAACAGGCCGAGGAGCGCCACCCACACGCCGATGGTGAGAGTGGTCTGGGCTGTCCAGTTCTCGAAGCTGCTGGCGACGTAGGCGATGGTGGCGACCGAGATCGCCAGCAGTCCGATGATGGCCCATCGACGCTGACGGGCCTCGCTCATCGTCTTTGATCGGGTGTTCCCTCGACCCGTGATGCCCTGATAGAGACCGGTGATGGCCAGGAGGAGCGCTGCAGCCCCGAGGATCCAGCCCAGAGTGCCCCACTCGCTGATCGGCTGCTGGATGAAGGCGATGACAAGCGTCACGATCCCGACCACGAAGTAGAACCAGCCGAGGGCCTTGTTCTGACCGGTTGTCCAGGTGCTCATGACCGACTCCTCCAGGTGCCCAGCGTGCCCGTCCGTGCGCGTGGGCCTCATTGTGCCCCGTGGGGACTCTGCGGAGGGTCAGCCACGCGGAATCCCGGGACAGGCCGCAGCCGCCGGTGCGAGTCCGTCAGACCGTGATCGACGGGCAGGTCCGTTCCTGCGCCGCGACGACCGAGTTGCGGGCATCAGCCTCCTCGAACAGGCGAATGGGGTCGCGCACCCCGAGAGTGCGCAGTTGCCTCTCGGTCTCGGTGAACACCAGATGGCCGTCCTCGATGAGGGATTCGCGTGCCGCGCCCATCTCTTCCCCGGACAGGCCAGACGGATGAATGCCGAACACGAGCACGACCGGTTCGTGACCCTGCAGCTCGCTCGCGTGGTCAGCAACGCGGCCCAGCACCTCGTGCACGGTGGCGTTGCAGTCGATGAGCGCGCCACCGGGGCTGATCACGATGTCATGGCCGAGGAGGAACGGGCTCTGCGCGTGGTTCGCGCGTTCGCGGTCGTTCCGGAAGAAGCGGGGAGACTTGAGCATCTGCACGAGGAGGACGAGCAGGCCGATCAGGATGACGAGTGCTGCGATCGCGAGGGGAGGGGCCAGGCCCAGCCAGCTCGACCCGCTGGCCGAGTCGGCGGGGTCGGAGACCGACCTGATCCCGACGACGAGCATGAAGGCAAGGCCGATCGATCCCACGAGGGGACCCACTCCGACCATGAGGAAGCCGCGGACGCTAGAGACCACGTGTTTGCGGTAGTAGACCACGCATGCGATGCCCGTGAGGGAGTAGTAGAACGCCACCAGGATTCCGATGGAGGAGAGAGTGTCCAGCATTGCGTTCTCACTGAGGCTCGACACGAGGACGTACCAGCCGGCCGAGATGCCCCCGAGCACGGCGAGTGAGACCCAGGGGGACTTGTAGCGCGGGTGGGTGAGGCCGAGCCGTGCGGGCAGGGCGCCGCGTCGCGCCATCGACAGCACAGCCCGCGAGCCGGGGACCATGGTGGACTGGGTGGAGGCGAGTGCACTCAGGAAGACCGCCATGAGGACGAGGAAGGCGAAGGGTCCGAACACGACACCGGACATGTCGACCAGTACCAGGCCGGAGTCGCCGACCTCCTTGAACTGGGTCTTGCCGAGGTAGATGACGACGAAGACGGCCACGAGCACATACGTCGTCAGCAGGATGACGGTCGAGATCACACCCGCCTTGCCCGCATCGGAGGGTTTGCGGCACTCCTCCGAGAGGTTCGTGGCCGCCTCCCACCCCCAGAAGGCAAAGACGCCCAGGAGCATGGCTGCGACGAGGGAGTCCAGTCCGGAGGAGAAGGGATTCAGCCAGGCGGAGTCGAAGGTCGGGAAGTAGGAGCGGGCGGCGAGGATCGCCGCTCCGATGCCGAAGGCGAGCAGGATCGCCACCTGGACGAAGGACAGGATGGTCTGCAGGCGGATGCTGGAGTCCGAGCCGATGATGGACAGGCCGACCATGGCGATGATGAGCAGCGCGGCAGCCGCCACGACCAGCGTGCGATTCCCGGCCAGGGAGTCCAGCCCGAACGTGAGGAGCCCGTAGGTCACGGCGGTCTCGGCCAGTGAGCCCAGCACGAGGATGCCCGCGGCCGCAATGGCCCATCCGGCGAGGAATCCGGGCCGTGGGCCGATGGCTCGGGAAACCCAGGAGAAGGTCGTGCCGCAGTCCGGATCACGGCGACCCAGATACATGAAGGCCAGTGACGTCAGGGCCATCGGGACGAACGAGATTATCAGGACGATCGGGGTGGCGTAGCCGACGAGCAGCGCCATCGGGGCGAGGATCGCGGCGAGCGAGTACGCCGGGCTCGTCGTGTTGACGCCGATGGCGATGGCCTGCACGAGGGAGTAGCCCTCGGTCTTGCTCGCGGTGTCGATGGACATGGCGTCATCCAACCACCCGGGAAGCGTGCTGGGGCTGCGTTATGCACGGCTCGTTCGTCGGTAGGGTCTCCGGATGGCCCCGGCGAACCCCGATCGCTCGTCCTACTTTCCGGCGATCGAGAAGAAGCACGGGCTCCCGATGTCCTACTGGTTCGATCAGATGAAGCTCGTTGAGGGGCAGAGGTACCCGGAGCAGATCGCCTACCTGCGCGAGAACCACGGCTTCAGCCAGGCCCACGCCAACGCGCTCGTCCTCTACTCTCGTGGCTCGAGCTCCTCGCGTCGGTTCGACACGGTTGACGAGTACCTCGAGCCGCTCGGCGATCCCCGTGCCGGCACCATCCGGACGATGTTCTCGGTGATCGGCCAGACTCATCCGGATCTTGTACCCGTGATCGCCTGGAACCAGCCGATGCTCAAGTCGGGTGCGGAGTACGTCATCGGGTTCTCGGCAGCCAAGCAGCACATCCTCATCGGGCCCTGGGGCGACGACGTGATCGAGCACTTCCGGCCGCGACTGGAGGGGTACCAGGTCAACAAGAAGACCATTCGAGTGCCCGCCGACTGGTCGGTGGATCCCGTGCTGCTCCGCGACCTCGTGGCCTATCGCCTGGCGGAGCTCAGCGCGTGACGGGCTGGTCGCGTGCTCAGTGGCCGACGCCCATGTGCCAGTCCTTCTCCATCTCCCGGCGTCGCAGGTAGTGCAGTTCGCAGACGTCGTCCTCGAAGACCTCGTCGTCGCAGTAGCGGCACGTCATGCTTCCTCCTTGCGGTGATGCTGCCATGGCGGTGGGCCCGGGTGAGAGGCTGGTCCCGCAGG
>DMPC01000137.1:18062-32890 GCA_003456155.1 Actinomycetota bacterium
CGACCGATGAGCAGCGACCGATGAGAAGCGACCGATGAGAAGGAGGGCACCGTGGCTGACCTGGAGGTCACGACCGGCCGGTGCACCTGTCGCGTCACCGACCACGGAGCCCAGGTCCTCGGCTGGGCTCCCACGGGAGAGTCCCCGGTCCTGTGGCTCAGCTCGTCGGCCGTCTTCGCCGACGATGTCGCGATCCGCGGTGGAATCCCGATCTGCTTCCCCTGGTTCGGATCCGGTCGCTCGGGAGCCCTGACACCCGCGCACGGCTTCGCGCGCCTGGTTCCGTGGCATCGGATCAGCAGCACCGACGACGACGGCGTCGTGACGGTCGTCCATGAGCTCGCACCCCCCATGGGATCGTGCGCGGACTTCCCCTACTCCTACCGCGCAGTGCTGACGGCACGCTTCGGAGAGCGGCTCGACCTCGCCCTGGCCATCCACAATGAGGGAGAGGTCGCCTTCGACTACGAGGCAGCCCTCCATACCTATCTCGCTGTCGCGGATGCGACTGCCCTTCGCATCGAGGGACTCGAGGGGGCGCCCTACCTCGACAAGGTCACGGGCGCGGCACGGGTGCAGGATGGTCCGATCACGATCTCGGGCGAGGTCGATCGTGTTTATCGCAGTGACGGCACTGTCGTGGTCGTCGACACCATCGGTGCTCGGCGGATCGTGGTCGCGAAGGACGGGTCGAGGTCGACGATCGTCTGGAACCCCGGACGGGACAGGGCGCGGGCGCTGGCCGACTTCGGCGACGAGGATTGGAACTCGATGGTGTGCGTGGAGACGGCGAATGTCGGTGACGAGTCGATCTGCCTCGAGCCCGGGGCGAGTCATCGGATGACATTGCAGGTGAGCGTCGAATCCATGCACCATGACGGTGCGGCACGCAGCCCGCGGCCCGAGGCTCCCGAGTGCAGCACGTAGCCGCGGAGCGGCCCTCGGCCGTCATCGTCGCCAATCAGCATGCCGGTGGCGGCCGCGGGGCTCGGATCGCGCGAGAGTCACGGGTTGCGCTCGAGAATGCCGGCATCTCGACAACCCTCGTGCAGCCTGCTTCCCTCGCGGCGATGAAGGCGGCGCTTGGCGAGGCGTGCGCCGATCCCGACACCTTCCTCATCGCGTGCGGCGGTGATGGCACGGTGCACCAGGTCCTGCAGGCTGCCATGGCCTCGTCGATGCGGATGGGGATCATTCCCGCCGGGACGGGAAACGACATCGCCAGGGCCCTCGGGATCGATGTGAAGGCGCGGAGCGCCTGGCTACGGATCATGGCCGAGCGCATGCTGGCGAATGAGGCCACGCTGGTGGACGTCACGCAGATCAGCCTGGGCGAGGAGCAGGTGTGGTCGCTGGGCGTCGTCTCAACCGGCTTCGACTCGGCGGTGAACGAGCGCGCAGACCGCATGACCCGCCTGCGCGGTACGGCTCGGTACGTGGCGGCACTGCTCGGGGAACTGCGCACGTTCGCGCTCCATGACTATCAGGTCACGATCGATGAGGATCGGTATGCAGGATCCGCGCTCCTCATCGCGATAGGGAACGGGTCCAGCTACGGCGGTGGCATGCTCATCTGCCCGCACGCTGACATGGCCGACGGCCTGCTCGACGTGACGTGGGTGGCCGCAGCACCTCGACGCACCGTGCTCCGATTCTTCCCGCGCATCTTCCGGGGGACGCATGTCGACCATCCCCTCGTCACGACCTATCGCGCTCGTGAAATCACCGTCGCCGCTGACGGTGCGATCGTGTACGCCGACGGCGAGCGCATCGGTCCTCCACCCGTCCATGTCCGGGTCAGGGCCGGAGCCCTTCGGATCCTGCGTCCCTGAGAATCCTCCTCAGATCGGTGGGGTTCGCGCATAAGTCTCGTTCGCGCTGCCCGGGCAGTTATCCTCGAATGGTGTCAACGTCGCGCTGGAGCCTGGGATCGTCGAACTCGATCCTGTCGATCGGCTCGCGTGATTCCGTCCTGTCGATCGGCTCGGTGGGATCGGCGCTGTCCGTCGGATCGATCGGCTCCTTCGCCAGCCTGTTCTCGATCGCCTCGTTCGCCAGTGTCGCCAGTGTGATGTCCGCTCTGTCTGCAGGTGCGGTCATGTCCTGGCGGGTGAGGGGCCTTGGCCGCGGATAGAGGGGGTGGGTCATGACGACGGACTCGGGGCCGAAGCGCCCTTCGCCGGCTCGGCGTCGCGGAGATCTCTCCAACTCCGAGGCCATGCTGAGCATGGTCCGGTTCCTCATGACGCGTCCCACATGCGAGCAGATCTGCCAGCAGCTCGCCCTGACGATTCTGAGCGGCCACCGGCCGCGCAAGGTGCTCCTCTGCCTGTTCGGGGTCGATGGCTCGCTGCATGTCGTGGGGGAGTTCGGTCTCAGCGGCTCCGAGGCTGACGCTCTTGGGCCGGTGTCGCTCTGGGATGCCCAGCCGCTGGCGGACTCCGTGCGGACGGGGGAACCCGTGCTTGTCGTCGACCCGATCGAGGCTGCCGAGCACTATCCGCAGGTGGCAGGGGAGAGCGGCGCCTTCCGTCCACTGGCGGTGTGGCCGCTGAGCCTGCCCAACCAGCGTGTGGGTGCGATCCAAATGGTCTTCGACGACGAACCGGACTCTGCTGCGCTTCACGCCGACATGGCTGGGGTGAGTGCGGTGCTGGCGCTGTACCTGTCGCTGCTGACGAGCATCGCGTCGTTCCCGGACCAGGCCGTCACAGCCCTGCGGGCCGTCGACGCTGGCGGCGGGTTCCCGACGATGGAGCTGGCGGCTCTGCAGTCGCGTCCGGCGCGCAAGCCGGGGCCGAGCGTGCTCACCGATCGGCAGAGCGGGATCCTGACGCTGATGGCCAAGGGACTCACGAACGCCCAGATCGCCAAGCGGATCGGCTTCAGCGAGTCGACCGTTCGGCAGGAGACCATGGTCATCTATCGGTTCTTCGGAGTGGGTGGCCGTCAGGAGGCGGTGCGTCAGGCCGGTCTTCGGGGCTTGCTTCCGGGAACCTCGCCCTAGGGGCCGTCATGGCGCGACCCCGTCCGGCTCTGGCGATCGCCCTCGTGAGCGCGATCGGTGTGGCGGTCGCGCTTGTCGTCGGCCTGCTCTCCGGGAATGCGGGCGGTCCATCGTCAGTCGAGACCGTGGGGCAGCGGCCCGTGGCCGCCTCGAGCCCCTCCGACTCCGCGACGGAGCCCGCCTCAGCGCCCTCCTCGCCCGCAGCCTCGCCGCCGGCGGAGCCCATGACCTTCGCCGTGCCCCGTCGTGTCGACATCCCGGCGATCGGGGTGGGCACCAAGGTGGTTCCGGTAGGGCTGGAGGTCGACGGGGCCATCGAGATTCCCGACGACATCCGACTCGTGGGCTGGTACGAACTCGGGGTCCCGCCGGGCGCCGACCGTGGTTCGGCGGTGCTCGTCGCCCACCGTGATGGCCGGGAGCAGGGCAGGGGGGTCTTCTACGACCTTGGACTGCTCGAGGTCGACGATGAGGTGGTCGTCCGCACCGACGAGGGTCAGGATCTGGTCTTCGCTGTCGTGTCGCGCGAGTCGATCCGCAAGCAGCGCCTACCGTACGAGGAGCTCTTCGCCGTGGATGGGCCGCCGCGACTCACCCTGATCAGTTGCGGCGGAGAGTATGACTCCGACGCGGGCGGGTACCAGGACAACGTGGTCGTGACGGCTGTCCCGGTCGAGGGCTGAGCTCGTCTCGAGGTGACGGGAGGTGAAGGCCAGGCCTTTGGTCCTGCGTTGCGTGGATGCCGTAGACGACGCCGCGTCCGCGGACCACAATGGAAGTGTCCGTCGCTCATCCGTACCGCAAGCGTGAAGGAGCGCATGATGAAGACCACCGAATCCGGGAAGAACCGCCTCAGCCGCATGGCAGCCAAGGAAGTTCCGCATCGCTCGAACGAGCGTTTCTACTCAGCACGCGCTGACGTGAAGAGGGCCTGCGAGGACCTTCTTCATCTGCTGCGCACGTCGTCCGCGCACCAGGTCGCGGTCGCGGACTTCGTGACGGCCGTGAATCGGCTGGAGCAGGAGCTGCAGACGATCACCCCGGATGTGCCGAAGGCAAGTTCGACGGTCCGAGACATGGCCAAGGAGGTCCAGCACCTTCAGGTCGCAGAGACCTGGGTGGCCGCGACGGACCGGGTGCTGGAGCGCCTTGGTGCCAAGGCGAACTCGACGATGCGCAACGAGCTCCTCGAGGGGCAGGAGCGCGTCCTGTGGTGCGTGCGCGCCCAGCACTGGGACGGGGAGCTCACATCGACGACGACGCAGCTCCAGGCGCTGGTGAAGGAGGCCGAGGCGCACGCAGCTCGGGCGGCGTCCTAGCGCCCCTTCGTCATCGAGACGGAATCGGCCCCACGGCCAGGGTGGTCTCGATGACGGACCCGCCCTCGGCCTCGACCCGGTAGGCGCGCGCCTCCGGGTAGGCGTCGGCGTCGTCGACGATGACCTCGACCGGCTCGGTGCCCTCGTAGAGGATGCCGACTCTGTCGTCCGTCGCGTAGGAGGTGGGCAGCGCGCCGGAGGCCACGAGGCGATGGGTCAGCGGCCTGCGCTGCTCCTCGGAGTCGTAGTGCACGGCATTGCCGTAGGGCAGCAGCCCCAGGGCGTTGTCGACGAGCTGCAGGGTCGAGCCGAACGAGTCCGTCGGGCCGCCGGTGTGCCAGCAGATGGAGCCGGCGCTGACGCCGGCGAGGATGGCCCCGCGCTCCCAGGCGTCGTGCATCGCCGTGTCGACACCGTGCAGGCGCCACAGGGCGAGGAGGTTCGCCACGCTCCCCCCGCCGACCCAGATGACGTCGGCCTCGGCGAGCACGTCGGCAGGGGCCCGGTTCGGCTGCGGGAACAGGGCGAGGTGGTCGACATCGCAACCGCTGTGGGCCATCGCGGAGTACATCATCGACAGGTAGGCCGGATCGTCTCCGCTGGCTGTCAGGACGAAGCACACGCGGGGTCGCGTCTGCTGGGTCAGCTCGAGGGCCCGCAGCATGATGCCTCCGGGGCGGACGACGCCCCACAGGCCGGTGCTCAGGAAGCCGCCACTGGAGGCGAGGATGCGACGGGGAGGGGCCATGGCGGGCATTGTGCCCGGTCGGTCATGGTGCCGCAGGCAGGGCGCAGGAGATCTCTCCGCGAAGTCGCGCTCGCAGCGCCCAGCCCATGAGGACGATCGACGCCACGGCCATGAGGGGCTGGAGTGGAGCGAACCATGAGATCGCTCCGGATGTGCCGAGCGCGATGAGGACGAGCTTGTTGCAGACGGGGCATCCGACGGCGAAGAAGGAGACCAGGCCGCCCACCGCGCCGAGGGTGAGCGGACGATCCGCCAGCTCTCCGGACTCCGCATCCTGGGCGAAGGGCGCGGGCTCCTTGACGTAGGTGGCGATCAGCAGGCCGCCGAGGATGCCGGTCAGGACGACGACCGGGTATGACCACCAGGTGGTCTCGATGGCGCGGCCGAAGATCGGATTGGGGATGACCGCGGTGGGCAGGGCGACGAGCAGCATGGTGAGGATGCCGGTGCCGACGGCCACCCACCAGCGTCGCGAGGACCAGGTGCGCAGTGCGGTCCAGGGGCGGGCCGGTCGTGGCGCCTCGGTGGTCGGCAACGTCGTGGGCATAGCCGGTAGGATACCCCAAGGGGTATACGCCGACGACGGAGGAGGCCGCGGATGAAGCCGGTGCACCAGCACCCCGCCTGGTTCGGCTCGGTTATGGGGACGGGAGCGACCGCCGTCGTCCTGCTCGGCCAGTCAGAGGTCTGGGGCATCGCCTGGCTGAGCGGGGTTGCGGTGGCCTTCCTGCTGCTGGCCAGCCTGCTCGCCATCGCCCTGTGGCCCCGATACGGCCGGCGCATCGCGAATCGGGCTGAGCTCGTCGCGGAACTCGGCGACCCCGGCCATGGCGCCATGCTCGCCACGCTGCCGGCGGGCCTGCTCATCCTCGCGGTGGCCTGGGCCCGCGTCGGCCCGGTGTTCATCCCGGTCACGGCAGCGGTCTGGATCGACATCGTGCTCGCGGGCCTCGGCCTGGTCCTGGCCCTCGGCCTCGGCATCACCTGGGCCCATGCGATCGCCTCGAACACCCACGACCTCGCATCGGTCAACGGCGGCTGGCTCATCCCTCCGGTGATGAACCTGATCGTGCCGCTCACCCTCGTTCCCGTCATGCTGCGGTATCCCGATCAGGCGCCCTGGCTCATGGTGGTGGCCTTCGCGTTCCTCGGCATCGGCACGGTCCTCTTCCTTGCCATGTTCACGCTCGTCATCGCCCGACTGGCCCTGCGCCCTCGGCAGCCGGCCCAGATGGCGCCCTCCCTGTGGATCCCGCTGGCCCCTGCCGGCATCCTCGGCTTCGCCCTGATCCGCCTGCTCCAGACGGGGCAGGAGGTGGGCCTGCCGGGATTCGACTCCGCGACGGCGGGCGTGATCGTCGCCAGCATGGGGATCGGTCTGGGCCTGTGGTGGGCCCTGTTCGCCGGCTACGAGCAGTGGCGCCTGATGCGCGAGGCAGGCGTGCCCGTCCATCCCGGCTGGTGGGGGTATGTCTTCCCCCTGGCGGCGATGACGCTCTCCATCACCGCGGTGGGCACCGCGATGGACACGACGCCTGTGCAGGTCGCCGGTGCTGTGGCCGCGGTGATCCTCCTGGGGGTCTGGCTGACGGTAGCGGTCCGCACCGCCGGCTTGGTCAGGCACGCATCTGCTCGCTAGCATCCTGACGACGCCTGCTGGCAGAACGGCTGACGGCGCGTCCTCCGGCCCTGCCGGCGACGTGGGGATGTCTCCGTGACCCTTCACTCCTCCGGTGCTGACGAATCCGCCTCGCCCGACCCGGCGCGCATGCACCGGCCCGATCCCGACATGGTCCGGGACATCCTCGAGTACGTCGCTGATCGGCTTCTCGAGCCCGAGGTGCCCCTCGACGGCCTCGCCGACCGGAGCCATCTCACGTCGGCCATCGATGGGCTGATCACCGAGGATGGCCGCGACTTCCGCGAAGTGCTCGCCGTCTACCGCGATGAGCTCGCACCGACGGTGCTGTCGGCCGACAGCCCACGGATGTTCAGCTTCATCCCCTCCGCCCCCACCAAGGCATCGCTGCTGTTCGACATGGTCGTCTCGGCCGCCTCCCTCCAGGGCATCTCCTGGTGCGAGGCCGCCGGCGCGGTGATGGCCGAGAACCAGGCGCTCCGCACCCTGGCGGATCTCGCCGGCCTTCCCGAATCCTCGGGCGGCGTCTTCGTCTCCGGTGGCTCCGCGGCCAACCTCTCGGCCCTCGTCGTCGCCCGAGACACCATGCGCAGGCGTCGGGCCACCGCAGGCCTTCCCGACGTTCCCCTCCGGGTCGTGGTGAGCGACCAGGCACACTCGTCGATTGCCAACAGTCTCGGCATCACGATGATGTCGGCCCTGATCGTCCCGACGACGGGCACCTCGGGTGTCCTGACCGGCGAGGCCGTCCGCGTCGCCGTCGGCTCGGACCCGGATCCCTCGGACATCTGCGCCGTCGTCGCGACGTCGGGCACCACGAATGCCGGCATCATCGACGACATCGCCGGGCTCGGTCAGGTGGCGAGGGAGCACGGCTGGTGGTTCCATGTCGACGGTGCCTACGGCGGGGCGGGCATCCTCGTCCCGTCGCTACGACATCGCTATGCCGGGATCGAGCAGGCCGACTCTCTGGTCATGGACCCGCACAAGTGGTGGTTCGCGCCCTTCGACTGCGCAGCGCTGCTCTACCGCGAGCCGTGGCTGGCCGCTGCC
The DNA here is from genome assembly GCA_003456155.1 of Actinomycetota bacterium. Lineage (GTDB taxonomy): Bacteria > Actinomycetota > Actinomycetes > S36-B12 > S36-B12 > UBA10649. Next base: position 25,829 of record DMPC01000137.1, read on the forward strand.
GTCCACACTCAGAACGCCTCCTATCTCGACGTCATCCACGGCGACTCCGCCGACCTCAATCCCAGTGACCTCGCCCATCACCTCACCCGACGAGCGAGGGGCCTGCCCCTGTGGTTCTCGCTCGCCGTGAACGGCATCGGGGCCTACCGGGATGCCGTGGCCCATGGCCTCGATCTCGCGTCCTATGCGGCCGAGCGCCTCCGCGAGCGTGCTGACTGCGAACTCGTCCGGGAGCCGGACCTGTCGATCGTCCTGTTCCGCCGGCAGGGGTGGACGGAGGAGGACTATGCGCAGTGGTCCACCCGGCTGCTGCAGGAACAGCGTGCCTTCGTCACGTCCAGTCGCTGGCGCGGTGAGGTCGTCGGGCGGCTGGTCTTCCTGCACCCGGCGACGACGCGGCAGATGGTCGACGAGGCCATCGACGCCCTGGACTGAGACCGGCTGGTTGGATGCGCGGGTGGGTCTCCTCGGTCTGATCGGTCAGACCATCCTGCTGGGCGTGGGTGCCGCCTTCACCCCGTCGTTGGTGGCCCTTCAGGTCATGGTGTGCTCCCAGGACCCTTGGCGCAGGCGGGCGCTCGCGGTCGCGGTCGGCGGATCGTCCGCCTTCCTTCTCGTCGGCGGACTCCTGCTCCTGGGGTTCACCCAGCTGCCGGAGGTCCCGGCCGCTCCGAGCACGGTCATGGTCGCGCTGCGGCTGGTCGCCGCTGCGGTGCTGATCGTGCTGGCTGTCGTGCTCTTCCTGCCACACCCCGGGCTCCAGGGGCGGATGGATCGCGATATCACCGGATACGTGCAGCGCGCCTCGCCGTGGGTCTTCCTGGGGGTGGCGTTCGCCCTGAGCATCAAGGACGTGTCGTCCTTCGTCATGCTGGCGCCCGCCATCCACGACATCGCGGTATCGGGTGTTGACGTCGTGGTGGAGACCCTGCTGCTCGTCCTCCTCTTCGCCCTGGCCCTCTCCCCGGTGCTGGTACCCCCGCTGGCGCGCCTGCTCTTCGGCCACCGGGCCGATCAGGCCTTCGGGGCGCTGTACCGCTTCGCCCTGGACCACGAGTTCCGGATCATGAGCGCGATGGCGGCCGTTATCGGGATCTACCTCGGGGTGACGGGCCTGTCGATGCTGGCGTGACGTCGCTCCTCCCGTGCGGGCGACACGGCCTGGCAGATGTTGCGGGGGACGGGGGCCTTGCGGCTATCCTCAAGACACGTCGATCGTGACGTCCGCTCGAGAACGCTGGGGAAGGCGACTCTCGAAGGAGGCGGATATGACGGTCGTGGTGAACGCGAAGGGTGCTCCCGACGCCGGCCCCAGCATGGGCCCGGCACGAGGAGTCATCTTCGTTCATTCCTGCCCTCGCGCCGTCAGCCCCCATGTCGAATGGGCGCTGGCGCGGGTCTTCGGCGTGCGCGTGGCGATCGACTGGGCTGACCAGCCTGTCGCGCCCGGGGCGGTCCGCGCCGAGCTGATCTGGGGCGGTCCGCTCGGCACGGGCGCGAAGATCGCCAGTGCCCTGCACGCCTTCCGGCAGCTGCGCCATGAGGTGACCGAGGATCCCAGCCCCGGCCGGGAGGGGGAGCGCTTCTCCTTCACCCCGACCCTCGGACTGTTCCGGGCGACGATCGGCGTGCACGGCGACGTCATGGTTCCCGAGGATCGGCTGCGTGCTGCTGTCGCGCAGGTCGCGACCTCCGGTGAGTCCCTGGTCGACGAGATAGCCCGGCTGGTCGGTGAGCCGTGGGACGAGGAGCTCGAGCCCTTCCGGTGCGCGCACGAGGGTTCGACCGTCCGCGTCCTGCACCAGGTCGTCTGATCGTCTCTCCCGCGTCGCGGGAGAACTGAGCGTGGGACTGTCTGCCCGGCGTGCTGACGATCACGTGTCCCGGTCGACGCAGCCCGCCCGTCGACCGGACCGCTACAGCGGGATGTTCCCGTGCTGGCCGCGATGCCCGGGGGTGTCCGAGAGCACGCGGGCCACGGTCGAGCGGGTGAGAGCCGGATCGACCACCGCATCCACCACGCCCATCTCGACGGCGCGGGCTATGCCGCCGGAGATGACCTCATGCTCCGCTGCGAGCTCGAGCTCCACCTGGGCCCGGGCGTCCTCGGGAACCTCGGCCAGCCGCCGCCGGTGCAGGATGCGGATGGCAGCCACAGCACCCATGACCGCAACTTCGGCATCGGGCCATGCGAACACCTTGGTCGCTCCGAGCGAGGCGGAGTTCATGGCGACGTACGCGCCGCCGTAGGCCTTTCGCGTGACGACCGTGACCCTCGGGACAACGCATTCGGCGAAGGCGTGCAGGAGCTTGGCCCCGCGGCGCACGACCCCCTCCCACTCCTGTCCGACACCGGGGAGGTAGCCGGGAACGTCCACGAGGACGACCAGCGGCACGGCGAAGGCGTCGCACATGCGGACGAACCGAGCCGCCTTCTCGGCACTGTTGGAGTCCAGGCAGCCGCCGAGGCGCAGGGGATTGTTCGCGACGATGCCGACCGTGCGCCCGCCCAGCCGGCCCAGACCGACCGTGATGTTGGGGGCCCATCGGGCATGCAGCTCGACGAAGGTCCCGGCATCGCAGAACTGCTCGATCATCGGATGCACGTCGTACGCGCGACGGGACGACTCCGGCAGGTTGGCCCCCAGATCGACGTCATGGATGGACTCCACGTCGAGAGAGCCCTGGTATCCCAGGAGGGTCGCGAGGGTGCGGGCCCGCTCGAGAGCCTCCTCCTCCGACTCGGTCGTGATGTGCACGACACCGCTGCGGCGGCCATGCGGCTCGGGGCCGCCGAGCCGGTCCATGTCGACGTCCTCACCGGTGACGGAGCGCACGACCTCCGGACCCGTGACGAAGATGCGGCCGGCAGGTCCGAGGATGACGATGTCGGTGAGCGCGGGTCCATAGGCCGCACCGCCGGCGGCAGGCCCCAGCACGACCGAGATCTGGGGCACCTTGCCGGAGATCCTGGTCTGGGCTGCGAAGACTCGCCCGACGCCATCCAGGCTCGCCACGCCCTCGCGAAGGCGGGCTCCCCCCGAGTGCCAGAGTCCAATCACGGGCGCGGAGTCGGCGAAGGCCCGGTCGTAGGCGGTGATGATCGCCCGGCAGCCCTCGAATCCCATCGCCCCGCCCTGCACCGTCGGGTCGGTGCAGAACGCCACGACGTGGGTGCCGTTCGCCCGCCCCACGGCAGCGATGACGCCGCGGTCGTCGACCGGAGAGATCGGGGTGAACTCCCCGTCGTCGAAGAACTTCCCCAGGCGGACCAGGGGATGACGCGGATCGAGCTCGGTCTCTGCGGTCGCGGGGGTCATGTCATGCGCTCCTGAACACGAGGGCGACGTCATGGCCGCCGAATCCGAACGAGTTGTTGAGGGCGGCGATGTCTCCCTGCGGAAGCGCACGGGGTGCTCCGGCGGCGACGTCGAGGGTGATCTCCGGATCCTTGTCGACGAGGTTCGCCGTTGGCGGCACGAGGCGGTCGCGCAGTGCGAGGAGAGTGAAGACCGACTCGATCGCCCCGGCACCGCCGAGAAGGTGCCCGGTCATCGACTTCGTTCCGGTGACGACGACGTTGTCGGTGTGGGCACCGAGGGCCGCCCGGATCGCCACCGACTCCGCGATGTCGCCCTGCGGCGTCGAGGTGGCGTGGGCATTGATGTGCACGATGTCGGAAGCGCTCATGCCGGCGTCCTCGAGGGCGAAGCCGATCGCGCGCGCAGCACCCAGACCCTCCGGATCCGGCTGGGCGATGTGGTGACCGTCAGAGGTCAGCCCCGCGCCACCGTAGATCCCGAGCACCGTGGCGCCGCGTGCGGCGGCGAAGTCCGCGGACTCCAGGACGAGCACGCCCGATCCCTCGCCCATCACGAACCCGTCGCGACCGAGGTCGTACGGCCGTGAGGCTGCGGTGGGGTCGTCGTTGCGTGTCGACAGAGCGCGCATCGCGGCGAAACCGGCCATGGTGATCGGATGGATGACGGCCTCGGTCCCTCCGCAGATGACGACGTCGGCACGACCGGTCTGGATCATGCGCGCGGCGTAGGAGACAGCCTCGGCCCCGGAGGCGCAGGCGCTCACCTGGCCGTGGACCCCGGCCCGGGCACCGACCTCGAGGCCGACGATGGCAGCGGGACCGTTGGGCATGATCTGCGTGACCATGTGGGGGGAGATCCGTGAGGGTCCGCGATCCAGCAGGGTGTCGTAGGCATCCATCAACGAGGTCAGTCCGCCCATGCCGGTGGAGATCACGGCGCCCAGGCGGTTCGGGTCGACGTCCGGTCGACCGGCCTGCGCCCACGCCTCGCGCGCAGCGACGAGTGCGGCCTGCTGACTGCGGTCGAGCCGACGCGACTCGACGCGCTCGAGGACGGAGCCCGGGTCGACTGCCATGATGCCGGCGATCTTCGCCGGCTGTTCCGCCACCCAGGGCTCGTCGATCGTGCGGATGCCGGACGTGCCGGACAGCAGGGCCTGCCAGGTGGACTCGACGTCGCCCCCGACGGGGGTGGTCATTCCCAGGCCGGTGACAACTACCTCACGGGTCATGGAAGCGGGCTCCTCACCACTCGTTGTGCTGCGAGCGCCGGGACCGGTGGCGCGAGGAGGGTTCCTCGGGCCACCGGTCGGCGCTGATCGGAAGCGCGGTTGTCGCGCTGGCGGCTACTGGTTCGCCGCGATGTAGGCGACAGCGTCGCCGACGGTCTTGAGGTTCTTGACCTCGCTGTCGGGGATCTTCACGCCCCACTTGTCCTCGGCGGCCATGACGACCTCGACCATGGAGAGGGAGTCGATGTCGAGATCATCGACGAAGGACTTGTCCGACTGGACGTCCTCGACGGGGACCCCGGCGACCTCGTTGACGATGACGGCGAGGCCGTCGAGGATCTCCTGGCTCATGTGCGTTCCTTTCGGTTCCGGTGATGCGGTTGGTGTGGGTGGATGGAGTCTGGTGCGGGCAGAACCCTACGGCCCGCTCAGGGCAGCGTCACGACCTGAGCGGCGAAGACGAGGCCCGCGCCGAATCCGATGATGAGTGCTGTGCCGCCGTGCGGGATCTCTCCCGCATCGAGCATGGCTTGCATGGCGAGCGGAATCGAGGCAGCCGACGTGTTGCCCGTGTAGGCGATGTCGCGAGCGACCGGGACGTGCTCGGGAAGCTTCAGTGCCCGGACGATGGCATCGGTGATGCGCATGTTGGCCTGATGGGGGATGAAGGCGTCGAGGTCGTCGGCGGTGATCCCGGCGACGTCCAGAGCCTGCTGGGCCACTTTCGAGATCTCTCCCACGGCCCAGCGGAACACCTGCTGGCCCTGCATCTCGAGAGCGGGGAAGATCGGGCCGCCCTCGTTCTTGTACTCGATGAGCGACTGGGTCATCGTGATGGCGTCAAGCTGGGATCCGTCCGCTCCCCACACGACCGGGCCGATGGCCGGCTGGTCGGACGGCCCGAGGACGACGGCGCCGGCGCCGTCGGCAAAGAGGAAGGCCGTGCCGCGGTCGTCGGGGTTGATCCAGTCCGAGAGCTTCTCCACGCCGATCACGAGGACGAACTCGGCGCTCCCGGTGCGGATGAGCGCGTTGGCCACTTCGATGCCGTAGCAGAATCCGGCGCAGGCCGCTGCGATGTCCATCGCCGCAGCAGCGACGGCTCCGATGCGATCGGCGACCTCGGCCGCTGCGGACGGCGTCGGATACGGGTGGGTCACGCTGGCCACGAGCACCATGCCCACGCGGGCGGGATCGATCCCGGCGCGTGCCAAGGCGTCGGCGGCTGCGATTGCGGCCATGTCCGCCACGCTCTGGTCGGTCGCCGCATACCGGCGCTCGATGATGCCGGAGCGCTCGCGAATCCACTCGTCTGAGGAGTCGATGCGCTCGCAGAGCTCATCGTTCGTGACGATGCGGTCAGGGCGGTATCCGGCGACAGAGAGGATCCGGCCGTGGGCAGCGCCGACCGAGACGGTGAGCGTGGCGGTCATGCGTGGGAGTCCTGGCCGAGCGGATGCAGGCGGATGACCGGCTGACCGGGCCCGACCGGATCGCCGTCCTCGACGAGCCACTCGACAACGGTGCCGCCATGCGGGGCGATGACCTCGATCGTGTCGCGCAGCGTCTGGACCGAGCCGATCGTGGCGCCGACGGGCCATTCGTGCCCGACACCGGCTGCGGTGGCCATGTGGAAGGTTCCCTTGATGGGCGCCACGATCATGCGCCAGGTGGGATGGGTGTCGAGGCCCGCCGGCTTGCCGTGCTCGTTGATCAGGCGCCATGCGGCTGGCAGGTCGTCGGGTGTCTTCAGGGCGAGAGTCTCGACCCCGGGAAGGGCGCGCTTGATCAGGCCGGTGAGGGTGCCGGCCGGGGGGATCTCGATGACGGCGGTCACACCGATGTCGCGCATGGCGTCCATGCACAGGTCCCAGCGCACCGGATTGCTCACCTGCGTCACGATCCGGCCCAGGACCTCGCGCCCGTCGTGGACGATCTGGCCGTCGGCGTTGGAGATGAGCGGGATGCGCGGGTCGTGGGTCGTGATCGAGCGCGCATAGCCGGCGAGGACGCTGACGGCCGGTGCCATGTGGTCGGTGTGGAAGGCTCCCGCCACCTCGAGTGGCCGCACGCGGGCTCCCTCGGGCGGATCGGCGGCGAAGGCCTCCAGCTGGGCGAGGGTCCCGGCCACCACGATCTGGCCGGCCCCGTTCATGTTCGCCGGGGTGAGGCCGTGCTCTCGGGCCTTGGCGACGACCACTGCCGCCTCGCCGCCCAGCACGGCGCTCATGCCGGTGGGAGTCAGGGCGGCTGCTTCAGCCATCGCTCGGCCACGCTCCCGCACGAGGACCATCGCCTGCTCGGCGGAGAGCACGCCCGAGCCGACCGCTGCGGTGATCTCGCCCACGGAGTGCCCGGCGCCTGCGCCGATGCGAGAGAAGGCGTTGGCCGGATGGGGGAACAGGCTGAGCAGGGTCACCAGCCCGGCCCCGACGATGAGGGGCTGGGCGACGGCGGTGTCGCGAATGGTCTCGGCGTCGGAGACGGTGCCGTGCTCGACGAGGTCGA
>DMPC01000163.1:0-1433 GCA_003456155.1 Actinomycetota bacterium
GAACTACTTCGCGGTCGCCGATGTCGATGCCTCAGTGGCGGAGGTGACATCTCGTGGTGGGACCGTCCTCGCACCCGTATTCGACACACCGTTCGGCCGCATGGCGCCGATCCTCGACCCAGCGGGTGCGGCGCTGATGGTCATGCAGTTGCCAACTGGCTGACCATCGGGTGTCACCTCGCCTCCGTCATCACCTCGACACCCGCGGAGCGAGCGGCGGTTCCCAGAGCTTCATCAAAGGTGGCGAGAGATGCTCGCAGGTTCGTGGCAGCGTCGAGGACGAAGCAGTCCGGGAGGCTCATGCCGGAGCTCGCGCGCAGCGCCGCAACGCGCCAGGGCTCCTGCTCATCGGTCGGAGCAGCCTGCAGGCCGAGGCGCGCATAGGCCTGCTGAAGTGCCGCAAGGCGTCCGCCGCGGGCCGCACCAACGGCGGACTCAGCGAGGGTCACACGGTGCGCGAGCAGTTCGGACAGCGGCGCATGACGGCGCATGATCCTCCGCGCCCGATCATGGTGCGCATCGTCGGGTTGCATGACCGCGATGAGGACGCTCGCATCCAGCACGATGGCGGTCACGGCGTTGCGCGATCGCGCCATTCACCGCGCAGGTCGGCGAGGTAGCCGGGTGGGTAGTCGTCGGCGAGTTCACTCAGTTGCGCGAGAGCGGTCTCTATCTCCAGAGCACGCTCGAGCGGGCTCTCCGAGATCCGTTGAGCGCCGATGAGGATCAGGCGGCGCATGACATCGGATCGGGACTCGTGAGGCCAGGTGCGACAACCGATATCGACAGCGAGGGCGATGTCGTCCGTCTCGGTGATCTGGTACCGGGGCCGCACAGTAGGCATGGCGTAGTGTACCACCGATGGCACAGGTGGTTCACCTGCTGTCACCGCTGGCGGAAGTCAGCCTGCTCAGGTGTGATCGCCACCCGCGACCTGGTCCAGGGCGTGCAGCAGCACAGGTGAGAGCGCGGCAATGGTGTCCTTGGCTCCCCCGCTCGATCCGGGTGCGTTGACGATCAGGGTCGTGCCCGCCAGCCCGGCGATGCCGCGCGACAGGATTGCTGTCGGCACACCATGCGCGACGCCATAGGCGCGGATCGCCTCCGCCAGCCCGGGAGACTCCCGGTCGATGACCTGCCTCGTCATCTCCGGCGTGAGATCGCGCGGGGTATGGCCCGTGCCACCGGTGGTGATCACGAGATCCACGCCATCCGAGACGGCGGTACGCAAGGCCTCGAGGACCGGCTCCCCGTCTGCGACGACGACGGGGTCGGTCACATCCAGGCCGAGGTCACGCAGCCCCGCCACGAGGATCGGCCCGGAGGTGTCGTCCCACACACCCGCGGCCGCACGGCTCGAGCAGGTGATCACGCGCGCGCGATAGCTCATGACTCACGCACCCAGTGACCGGATCGGCCGCCCTTCTTCTCCA
>DMPC01000163.1:1682-2561 GCA_003456155.1 Actinomycetota bacterium
CCGACGGCAGCCGCCGTGAGAGCCTCCATCTCGACGCCCGTGCGATCGGCCGTGCGCACCGTCGCGAGGATCTCGACATACGGTGCAGCAGCGCGATGCAGAGTGACATCGACATCGACGCCGTGCACGGCGATCGGGTGGCACAGCGGGATGAGGTCCGGGGTGCGCTTCGTCGCTTGGATCGCCGCGATGCGAGCGACCGCGAGCGCGTCACCCTTGGGCATCTCGCCCGCGGCCAGAAGCCCCGCCACCTCGGCAGAGACGGTGACTCGGCACCGGGCCGTCGCCTCACGCGTCGTGACGTCCTTCGCGGTGACGTCGACCATGCGCGCCTCGCCGCGCTCATTGAGGTGGGTCAGCGGATTCTCGGTCACAGAGGAACCCTAGCCGCGCCCGACGATCGTGCCTCGCCGCGTCACGCGGACTTCCTTTCTCGAGCCGGGCTTCGCTCGGTGGCCGAGCTGATGGCCTGCATCACCTCCTCAAGGGCGCGCACCGAGTGCCCCGAGACGAGCGTGTCGACGTACGGCAGCGCGGCCGCCATCCCGCCGACGAGCGGCTGGTACGACGAAGCGGCCGTGCGGGGATTGACCCAGATGATGTGGTGGGCCAGGCGGGACAACCGCTGCATGGACGTGCCGACGAGAGAGGGGTCCTCGATCTCCCAGCCGTCGGAGACGATGACGAGGACGGCACCGCGGGCCAGGCCGCGACGTCCGTGATCGTCGAGGAAGGTCGCCAGGGCGCGGCCGATCCTCGTCCCGCCGGACCAGTCGGGCGCAGCCTCGAGCGCGCGGGCGTAGGCGATATCCGGATCCCCGCCCGTGAGCTGCCGCGTCAGGCGAGTCAGCCGCGTCGCGAAGGCGAAGGCCTCAGCGC
>DMPC01000163.1:2872-3824 GCA_003456155.1 Actinomycetota bacterium
ACGAGGTTGACCGGATCTCCGCCCGTGCGCTGCGAGCGACGCAGGGTGCTGCGCACATCCAGACGCCGACCGGTGCGATGGCGACGCTGGCGCCGGGCCAGCCGCACGGGTGCGACGACCGGGAGCTCGTCGACCAGACGGCGGATGAGCACCAGCTCATCGTCCGAGCAGGCAGAGAAGTCACGAGCCATCAGACGCTCGGTCAGGCTCACCGCCGCGAGGGCCTGCGGCTCCTGCTCGTCCTCCTCTGCCTCCGCCGCCCCACCCGGGGTCAGCGTGGTGACGCCACCCGCGGTCGACGAGTCCAGCGGCCCTGCCTCATCCTCCGGGCTCCGGTCGGCCGTGGGGGTCTCGCGCGCGGGAGCCGTCGTCGTCTCGCGTGCTACCTCCGCGAAGGAGATGAGGCCACGGAAGACATGGTCGAAGACGCGGTCGTACACCTCGATCTGCGAGCGACCGGTGAGCAGTGTCGTGCGCCCGAGCCAGTACACCTCGGTGAGGGATTCCGGCTGGGCGACTGACAGGGCACGGGCGAACCGAGCCGATCGCTCCGGGGTCACCGGCACGCCCGCGTCGTGGAGCCGGTGGCCGAAGCCCGCCACGACACCGACGAAGACCTCGTTCGCTACGAGCCCGCCACCCATGCGAATCCCTTCGCACGCGCGAGCTCCTGATCCTCGCGGTACTTCAGCACCGAGCCGAGAGTGCGCGCCACACCCGACTCGTCCAGGCCATCGAGTCCCAGCAGCATCGCGGCGTGCACCCAGTCGATGGCCTCGGCCACACCGGGAGGCTTCTGAACATCGATGCCGCGCAGTCGCTGCACCGCCTCCGCCACCTGAACGATCAGGGACTCCGGGGCCTGCGGCACCCGCAGGGCGATGATCGCGGTCGCATGCGCGAGATCCGGGTAGTCGATCCAGTGGTAGAGGCACCGACGCTTCAGCGCATC
>DMPC01000199.1:0-9848 GCA_003456155.1 Actinomycetota bacterium
GGTGCACGTGCGAGGCGAAGGACGCGACGATGATCCTCCCCTCGGCACGGAGGAAGACCGCGTCGAGTACCGGCACGATGTCGCGCTCACTGCTGACGAAGCCGGGCACCTCCGCGTTGGTGCTGTCGACCATCAGCAGGTCGACCCCCTCGTCACCCAGGCGGGCGAATCCGTTCAGGTCCGTGACGCGACCATCGAGCGGCAACTGGTCCATCTTGAAGTCGCCCGTGTGGAGCACCACTCCCGCAGGCGTCCGAATGGCCAGAGCCATGGCATCCGGGATCGAGTGATTCACCGCGAGGAACTCGATACCGAAGGGGCCTCGCTCGACCGAGGTGCCGTCCTCCACCGGCTCGAGGATCGGAGAGATGCGATGCTCGCGCATCTTCGCCTCGACGAACGCCAGCGTGAGTCGTGAGCCCAGGACGGGGATGTCCGCCCGACGCCGCAGGAGGTACGGCAGCGCGCCGATGTGATCCTCATGACCGTGCGTCAGCACGACGGCAACGATGTCGTCGAGGCGGTCGATGATCGGGCCGAAGTCGGGCAGGATCAGGTCGACGCCGGGTTGGTTCTCCTCGGGGAAGAGCACGCCGCAGTCGACGATGAGCAGCCGTCCGTCGAATTCGAAGACGGTCATGTTGCGCCCGATCTCCCCCAGGCCGCCCAGCGCATAGATGCGCAGGGCTCCGGGAGCGAGGGCCGGCGGCGGGGGGAGCTTCACATGGCTCATATCGGCGAAGCCCTACCCGGCGAACCCGGGCACGCCGCCTGCGGCCAGATCTGCCCGCAGTACCGCACGCTGCTCATCCGTGGCATCGACGAGGGGAAGCCGCACCGGTCCAGCGGGCAGCCCCTGCATCTCCAGGGCCGCCTTCGTGAGGATCACGCCCTGCGTCCGGAAGCAGCCCGTGTAGACGGGCAGCAGCGACCGGTTGATGGCGGCCGCCTCCAGCACGTCCCCTGTGCTCAGCGCCTGCGCCATCGCCTTGAGGCGGTCGCCCACGAGATGACCGACCACCGAGATCATGCCCGCGGCTCCGACCGACAGGAGCGGCAGATTGAGAATGTCGTCACCGGAGTACCAGGCCAGACCGGTCGATGCCATGCCCCACTGGGCGAAGTCCAGATCACCCTTGGCGTCCTTGTTCGCGACGATCCGGGGATGATCGGCGAGACGCTTGAGGGTGTCGAGCTCGATGGCCGTGCCGGTCCGCTTGGGGATGTCGTAGGTGATCATCGGCAGGTCGGTGGCGTCCGCGATGGCGGTGAAGTGCCGAACCAGCCCCTCCTGCGGGGGACGGTTGTAGTACGGCGTGACGGCCATGACGCCGTGCGCGCCGACGCCTGCCGCTGCACGCGCCGCCTCGATGGAGTGCCGGGTGTCGTTCGTGCCGACCCCGGCCAGGATCGTCGCGCGGTCACCGACCGCCTCGATGACCGCCTGAAGGACGGCGAGGTCCTCGGCGTCAGACTTGGTCGCCGACTCGCCCGTCGTGCCATTGATGACGAGGCCGTCGTTGTGAAGGGTGTCGACCAGGTGCGTGGCCAGGCGCTGAGCGCCCGCCAGATCGAGAGAGCCGTCCGACGAGAAGGGCGTGACCATGGCGGTCAGCATCACCCCGAACGGGTGGGTGGAACTCGTACGACCTGGCATGGTGCACAGGCTATCGCTAACCGTCAGGGAGCCACTCGGCCGTTGTCCTCGAACGCCCGATGCGTGAGCGGCATGAGTCGGGCCCACTCCTCCTCGTACCGCTCGGCCACCATCTCGATCTCACGCTGCGGATAGGACGGGAAGTGCGACCCTTCCGCCTTGCGGCGCAGCGAGAGGAAGTTCATCAGTGATCGGGCATTCATGGTCACGTAGGCGCTGGAGTAGGTCGAGACAGGAAGCACCATCCGCGCCACTTCGCGCGCGACGCCGGCCTCGAGCATCTCCAGGTAGGCGAGATAGGCGGTGGTACAGGACGCCCGCATGCGGTCATCGATGAGGTCGTACTGCGCATCATCCCCCGGCAGGAACTCGTAGGCACCGGTCTTGCCCACCTGCACGATTGCCCGGTCCCGCGCGGGCACGTAGAACACCGGTTCGAGCTGGCGATACCGGCCGGATTCCTCGTTGTAGCTCGCGATGCGGTGCCGCATGTGCTCACGCCACACGAAGATCGGCGCGCGGACGAAGAACGTCAGGGAGTTGTGCTCGAACGGGCTGCCGTGACGCTCGCGCATGAGGTAGTTGATAAGGCCCTGGGACCGACCCGCATCCGCGTTCACGTCCTCGAGGGACTGCTCACCGGCGGTCGACACCCGGGCGGCGAAGATGACATCGGCATCGGATGCGCTGGCTCGAACAAGCTCCACGGTGATGTCGCTGCGGAAGATGACCTCGGTCTCGGTGCCCACGCCCAGAACCCTACTCAGGGAGTCCCCGAGCGGGTCCCTGACCCGCAGGACACAATGCCCCTATGTCTGCGACACCGGGTCCGCGTCTTCCCGACGTCCGTCGAGGCACCATGGCTGATGTCGAGGCCGTCGGCGACATCACCGCAGCCGCCTGGCGCGACCGACTGGTGGGGATCCTTCCCAGCCCGGTGCTGGAATCCCTGCGCGGCGATGACCTCGCGCTGGTCTGGGCCGGGAGCCTGGTCAATCCCCCGACGCCCCTGCACCGACTTCTGGTTGCCGTGGAGGGCGACGACGTCGTGGGCTATGCCGCCGTCGGACCATCCCCCGATCCGGACGCCGACGCCGGAACCGCCGAACTGCTCGCCCTGGAGGTGGACCCCGCCCACCAGCGGGCCGGCCACGGCTCCCGGCTGCTGGGCGCGTGCGTCGATGTGGCGCGGTCAGCGGGAGCCGACACCCTCACGGTGTGGTGCCCGCTCGTGGACGAGGTCCGCCGGGCGTTCCTCCAGTCAGCAGGCTGGGGTCCCGACACCGCCCTTCGTGACCTGGCCACGGGCGATCCGGACGACGCCGATGGGCTGCTGCGCGAGGCCCGACTGGTCACCGACATTCGCGCGACCTGAGGCCAGAACGGGGTCCCCCCCCCCCGCATGCAACAGCCGGCGAGTCCCCCGCTCTCGCCGGCCGCCTCGATGATGGGGCACCAGCGGTGGAGCGGGCGAGCACGAGGCGTCCCCCAGCGGGGGGACACACCGGGTCATGCCCGGGTCACACCCGGGGCTCAGGCCGGATCGCTGAGCAGGCCGTCTCGTCGGGCCTCCGCATAGAGCTCCGTGCGGGTTCGGGCAGGCCTGCCCACCTGCTGATACTTCATCCGCACCCGATCCAGATATTCCTTTACCGTGTGCGGGGAGATGTCCATCCGCCGCGCCACGGCCGCCAGCTTCAGTCCCGACGCGTACAGCCGCAGGGCGTCCCGCTCGCGTGGGCTGAGATCGGGTGCCTCCGGACCCGCCGCCAGCATCGCGGCCAGGTCGACCGAGAGGTACATCTCGTCCTCCGCCACGAGCTCGAGAGCCTCCTGGAGCTCGTCGTAGGAGACCCTCTTGGGCACGAAGCCGAGGGCTCCGGCCGCCAGCCCCGCCCGGATGGCCCCCGGATCGTCATAGGCACTGATGAGCAGCACTCCCCGGCCCCCGGCCGTGAGCAGACGGCAATTGGTGGCGACGTCCTGGGCATCCGGACCCAAGTCGACGTCGAGCAGGACGGCATCGGCGTCCGACGACAGCGCCTCGTGCACGGACGGTCCCGAGTAGGCGACCGTGTAGACGCCCTGCGCCCGTGCCTCGATGAGCGCACGAAGTCCCTCGCGGACAAGCTCATGGTCATCGACGATCGCGACACGGATGCTCACGGGAGCTCCTCGCCGCGCAGCGACGCCTCCCATAGCCACAACTGCCCCGCGGCATCCGCGGGATCCACCAGACTCCCGACCACTGACCCATCGGCGCCCGACCCCGGGCGCGCATCCACGGCCATCGGCACGAGCAGACGCAGCATGACGGACTCCCCCTCCTGGCGTGTGGACAGGCGTGCGGGACTGCCGACCGGGAGCCCCGCGACAATGACCGTCGGCAACGCCTGCCGCATGACGCGTGTCAACGATCCCACGATCGACCCCTCGACCGACACCTCCGGTTGCCGAGGGGCAGAGAGATCGAGGTCAAGTAGGACGCCCTGCTGATGGGCAAGGCAGATCAGCTCGCACGCCATTTCGTGCACGGCATCGGTCGAGGGATCGGTGCGCATGACGTTCCTGATGAAGCGCTCCTCACGGGCCGCACGGGCGCGCACTCGATCGTCCTCCGGATCGCACCTGCCTTCGGCAACATCCCGGAGGAGTTCAGGCGCCTCCGAGAGCGCGAGTGCGTGGAAGCGGGCCCCGATGCCCTCGATCCGCTCGCGCACGACCTGCCCCGCTGTGGCAGCGTCGGCCTCCTCCTGGCGATGGCGCCACGCGACACGGGCGTTGCGGCGAAGACTCCGGCCCAGCAGCGCACCGACGAGGATCATCGCGGTGCCCGGTTGAGTGATCTCGTGCAGGGGATCTCCCTGGAAGATCAGCCAGGCGGCCAGCAGCAGGAGCCAACCCCACGGGGGTCCGATCGCAGCTGCCACCAGGAACAGACCCGCAATCGCCGGCGACGCCCAGGCGATGGACGCCGATTCAGGCAGCGGTGACTCCGCCAGCACGTAGACCGCCCACCCCCCGAGCGCAACCACGAACACCACCCACAGGGCCAGTCGTCCCCGACGCGATGCCAGACCCACCAGCAGCCCGAGGGCGATCAGGATGCCGAAGGCCAAGCCATTCACGACCGGTCGCTCGGCGGAGTCCCAGCTCCCCGCGACCATCACGGCCGCGTAGACCGCCAGTGCCGCCAGAACCGGGACGGCCAGGGCCGCCGGCGCCGGATCGAGGGAGTCCTCGCGAGCCTCGCACGCTTCGAATCCGGGCCGCCACCCGAGGATGACCTCCGTCCCCTTCCCGGACCTGCTGACCACCTCGGCCGTTCCCCCGACATCCACCATCGGGGCAGTGATGATGTCGGTCAACCCGAACCTCGTCTCGGGAAGAACGTCCGGCAGGCCACGCCCGTCGTCCCGAACACGCACCTCGACTGCCACGGGCTCTGAACCTCCCCCGGAGGCGACCCGCAAGGAGACCCGAGAGGCCTCGGCATGCCTACCTACGTTGATCAGCGCTTCGGTCGCCGCGGTCCGCAGCGCGTCCTGCACGTACCGAGGAGCCCTGATCGGCCCATCGACACTGATGGAGACCTCGATACCGACTTCGCGAAGATCATCAAGCGAGGGCTGGAGGTCATGAAGGAGGTCATACGGCTCGACCCGATCTGTCTCCACCACCGACGAACGTGACTCGATGGCGGGCCCTCGACCGCGCAGGGAAGACAGCAATCGCGCTCCCTCAAGGCTGCGCTCCCGCAACCGGTCACTCATGCTCGGGGCCAAGCCCCCTCTCGCAAGAGCGACCAACGTGTTCAGAACCGTCTCGTGCAGGCGCCGTTCTGTTGCCCGCATCTCCTGCTCGACCCTCTCGGCGGACCGGCGCTCGCGTTCGGCACGGAGCAATGCGTCGGCTGCCCCATCTGCAGCACCGGCCTGCGCAACCAGCACCCGGGCGGCCACCGCAGCGGACAGGCCCACCGCCATGACGTACACCGGCTCGACGAGGGAGTCCACGGAGGCGTGAAAGACCCCAGACCAGTCCGGGAGCAGGACATCGCGCAGGAGCAGACCCGTCATCGCCGCGGTGCTGACCACGGCCCACCGGAACGGCAGTACCAAGCCGGCGATGCCGCAGGTCAAGGCCGCGAGCTCGGCCACCCGATGCCAGTCGGGAACACCCCCACGCAACTGGCTGGCATTCACGACCAACGTGGCCACCAGGAGCACCACGGCATCCGCCCGCGCGACACGGGCACTCACCCATTCGCGGGCAAGCGCATGCGACAGCAGCAGCACTGCCGCGAAGCCCAGGACCGCCCACATCGCCGCTGTAGCGAAGGGGCCGGACTGCGCACCCGGCCACAGACCGGGCTGGGCGAGGATCCACAGCAGCTGCCACAGCACCGCGGCCGAGATCATCCCGCGCCGAACAGCCTGCACCGCCGTCGTGGGGTCAGTGCGCTGCTGGACGGACCTCATCAGGCCCAGACCGCCCCGGATCCGCGACTGCTCTGGCGGGGCGGCGACGGCCATCTCCACACTCTGGCACAAGTGGGCCCGATACGGTCCTGCCGTGGATATGCAGGAAACCTCACGACGGCAGATCCACGCCAAGGCCGTAAGCATCGCCGTTGCCACAGGGGCCTACGCACTGTCCTTCGGTGCCATCTCCGTGTCCACAGGGCTTGACGTGTGGCAGACCCAGGCACTGTCGCTCCTGATGTTCACCGGAGCATCACAGTTTGCTTTCGTCGGGATCGTCGGCGCAGGAGGCGGACTGGTGGCGGCCGTCCTCACGGCATGGCTGCTCGGTGCCCGAAACAGCATGTACGCGGTAGGGCTGAGCCCGATCCTCGATCTGCGCGGTGTCCGCAGGCTCATCGGCGCGCAGGCGACCATCGACGAGTCGACCGCGATGGCCCTCGCTCATCCCGAGCCCCGAGAGAGTTCCCGCTATGCCTTCTGGATGACAGGCCTGTGGATCTACGTCCTGTGGAACCTCGGAACCCTGATCGGTGCCCTCAGCGCCGAGGCGATCGGCGATCCCAGCGTCCTCGGCCTCGACGCTGCAACGGCTGCGGCCCTGCTGGCACTCCTGTGGCCCCGCCTGAAGGACCGCCAGATGTGGGCCGTCGCCCTCGCCGCTGCTGGCGTGGCCGTCGTCCTCACGCCTGTCCTGCAGCCAGGCCTGCCCGTGCTCGCCGCGGCACTCGTCGCGCTGGCAGCCGGGACGCTTTCGGGAAGGCGGAGGACGACCTGATGTGGATCGCCGTCCTGGCCGGATCGCTGGGGTGCTACCTCGAGAAGCTGCTGGGCTACCTGCTGCCGCCCGCCATGCTCGAGAACCCGACGACGCGCCGGGTGTTCGGGCTGATGCCCGTGGCGCTGCTGGCAGCCTTGGTCGCCGTCCAGACTTTCGCGTCGGGCACCTCCCTGACCCTCGATGCTCGCGTCGCCGGCCTGGCGGTCGCCATCGTGGCCCTGTTGCTGCGCGCTCCGTTCCTCGCCGTCGTCATTCTCGCGGGCGTCACCGCAGCTGGACTGCGTGCGCTGGGGTGGGCGTCATGAATCGACCCCAGCGTCCCCTGCTGTGGTTCCTGTGGCCACGACCGGACCCGAATTCTCCCGTCGACGGCGCGTACGTACAGGGCAGGCTCGTGCGCATCACACCCCGGGGACCCGTGCGAATCGCCCTGCTGCTGGCGGGCACGATTCTCACGACCCTGCTGGCCGGCACGGCGGTCATCGCCGCCGTCAGCGCACCGTTCAGCGCTGGCGCCCTCCTCGGTGCGGGCGTCGCCGCCAGCGCCGTGGCCCTGCTCCTGCGAGGCTGGGTGGTCGGCACCTACGTGAACGATCAGGGCATCGTCATCGACACCCTCCTGCGGCGCACGAGGATCACGTGGGCGGATGTCACCGCTGTGGAGTGGCAGGCGGCCCGCACTCCGCTGCTGGGGCTCCCCCTGCCCATCCCGGGCGAACGATCAGTCGTGCACGATCGCCGAGGATTCACCTTCCCGACGCATGTCTACACGTCCTCCCCCGACCTGTTGTGGCGACCGGACGCGCTCGACATGGCGCGGATCAGGCTGGAGAACTGGGCGAAGGGGGCCTAGCCTGCGTCGGGCAGCTGACGGTGCAGTCGGATGGCTGTCCGCATCGCCTCACGGGCCCTGCGCCGATCCCTCGCGTCGTCATAGGCGATCGCCAGACGAAACCACCGTCGCCAATCCTCCGGATTACGCTCGACGTCCTGCTGACACTCGACAAATCGCGCGTCAGCGGCATCGCGCTGGATGCGCCCTGAGGGTGTCCGTGGCAGATCGTCGAGCGGCAGCCCGCCCTCACGAGCCAGGATGCGGCCGAGCTCCTGCGTACGGAAGCCGAAGCCAAGTTCGCGAACGAGCATCCAGGCTCCGATGACCGGAATGACGATGACACTGACCCCCAGAAGCATGGGCACCGGATCACCTGATGCAATGAGCGCCCACGCTCTCGCCGCGACGAAGAGGAGGTAGACGGCGACGGCAGCGCCGAGCAGCCACGAGATCGTGCGTGCGTTCACGCGAGATCGAGGAAGTGGTCCAGCCCGACAGTGAGGCCCGGGTTCCGCCCCACCTGACGGACTCCCAGGAGCACGCCCGGCATGAACGACGAACGATCCAGCGAATCGTGGCGAATGGTCAGGGTCTCGCCCACTCCACCGAGGATGACCTCCTGGTGAGCGACCAGTCCTCGAGACCGAATCGAATGCACGCGCACTCCGTCGATGTCGGCCCCCCTCGCCCCCGCCCGCTCATGAGCCGTCGCGTCGGGGAATGGCGGGAGACCCACTCGCGCCGCTGCAATCCCCTGTGCCGTGTGCACGGCAGTGCCCGATGGCGCATCCACCTTGTCCGGATGATGCAGCTCGATCACCTCGGCCGACGGGAAGTACGGGGCTGCAAGGGCCGCGAAGCGCATCATGAGCACCGCTCCGATCCCGAAATTCGGTGCTACGAGGACACCGACCCCGGGAGCAGCTGCGCACCACGACCGCACCTGTTCGAGTCGGTCGGCGGTGAATCCGGTGGTCCCCACCACGCAGTGCACACCCTGGGCGATGCAGGTCTCGAGCGTACGCATGACGGCGTCCGGGGTGGTGAAGTCGACCATCACCTCGGCGCCGGCCTTGATGACGTCGGTCGCCGGATCATCGATATCGATGGCTGCCACCAGCTGGAGATCATCGGAGCCACGGATCGCCTCGACGGCGGCCTGCCCCATGCGACCCCGCGCACCGACGACGGCGACCTTGATCATGGTCGTCAGCCTAGCGATCAGTCGGGCACGGGGGTCGGTGGCTCAGCCCACGGCCGCGAAGGTGGTGGTCTCGTCGAAGGGGCCGATCACGGCCAGTGTCTTCGGCGCCGACAGCAGATCCCGAGCGACCGACCGGATGTCCTCGGAGGTGACGGCATCGACCCGCTGGAGGATCTGGTCGATCGCGAGCAGCGGGTCATGGTGCAGCTCGCTCTTTGCGATCCTGCTCATCCTCGCACCGGTGTCCTCCTGCCCCAGCACGGTGGCGCCGCGCACCTGCCCCTTGCCCCGGCGGATCTCGTCATCGCTCAGACCGCTTGCAGCCACCTCGTCGAGCTGGGTGAGACACACATCCAGCACCGTGTCGACCTTCGAGGGCAGACAACCCGCGTAGACGCCGAAGATGCCGTCGTCCGAGTAGCCCTGGGTATAGGAGTAGACGGAGTACGCCAGGCCGCGCTTCTCGCGCACCTCCTGAAAGAGTCGACTGCTCATGCCGCCACCGAGGGCGGTCGAGAGCACAGACAGGGCGTACCGTCGCGGATCCGAGCGCACCAGCCCGGGAACGCCCAGGACGACGTGGGCCTGCTCGGTCGCCCGAGACACCACGGCGGCTCCCGGTTCTCCCCGCCGGACGGGCTTCGCCGCCCGAGGGCCATGAGCCTCGGAATCGGCATCGATGAAGCCGGCGAAGGCTCGGCGTACCAGCCGCACCACCTGGTCGTGATCAACGTTCCCCGCAGCCGAGATCACCATCGCCTCAGGCCGGTACCGACGCTGGTAGAAGCCGCGAATGCTCGCCCGAGACAGGTCGGTGATGGTGTCGACGGTGCCGAGGATCGGGCGACCGAGGGGCGAATCGCCGAACATGGCCTGAGCGAAGAGGT
>DMPC01000199.1:10068-10846 GCA_003456155.1 Actinomycetota bacterium
TGGCGATCTCCTCGAGGATCACGCCCCGTTCAGCCTCGACATCATCAACGCGAAGCAGGGCGCCCGTGACGACGTCGCAGACGACATTGATCGCGAGTGGGAGATCCTGATCGAGCACGCGTGCGTAGTAGCACGTGTACTCCTTGGTGGTGAAAGCGTTGAGATCTCCCCCCACCGCCTCGATCGAGGCGGAGATGTCCAGCGCAGATCTTTCCGACGTGCCCTTGAAGAGCAGGTGCTCGAGGTAGTGAGCGGAGCCCATCTGCGGGCGAGACTCATCCCGGGAGCCCGCATCCACCCAGACGCCGAAGGCAGCAGAGCGCACACCGGGGACCTGCTCGGTGATGACGCGGAGACCGCCGGGGAGGAGGGTACGGCGGACCACGCCGCCGTCCCCCTCCCGCAGCAGAGTGCGAGTCTGCGCTCTAGGCATCGGCGCCAGAGGCAGCTTCCTCGACGACAGGCACGAGGGAGAGCTTGCCCCGGGAGTCGATCTCCTTGATCTCGACCTCGAGCTTGGAGCCCACGGCGAGCACGTCCTCGACATTCTCAACGCGCTTGCCGCCGTTGAGCTTCTTGATCTCGGTGATGTGCAGCAGACCGTCCTTGCCCGGCATCAGCGATACGAAGGCCCCGAACGTGGTCGTCTTCACGACCGTGCCGAGGTAACGCTCGCCCACCTCGGGCATGGTCGGGTTCGCGATGGCATTGATCGCCGCACGCGCCGCCTCGGCCGAAGCGCCATCGGCCGCGCCGATGTAGATGGTGCCGTCGTCCT
>DMPC01000199.1:11060-11496 GCA_003456155.1 Actinomycetota bacterium
GGATCTGGTTGATGATCTTGCCCTTCGGCCCGATCACCTCACCGATCTTGTCGACGGGCACCGTGATGCTGATGACCCGCGGAGCCGTCGGGGCCATCTCGTCGGGTGCATCGATGGCCTCGTTCATGACGTCGAGGATCGTCATGCGGGCATCCCGCGCCTGCTGGAGCGCCTTGCCCAGCACCTCGGCGGGAATGCCGTCCAGCTTCGTGTCGAGCTGGAGCGCTGTCACGAACTCCCGCGTGCCCGCGACCTTGAAGTCCATGTCGCCGAAGGCGTCCTCCGCACCCAGGATGTCGGTGATGGCGACGTACTCCGTGGAGCCGTCGACATCCCCCGAGATCAGACCCATGGCGATGCCCGCGACAGGCGCGCGCAGGGGCACACCGGCATTCAGCAGCGACATCGTGGACGCGCAGACCGAGCCCATCGACGT
>DMPC01000199.1:11709-17308 GCA_003456155.1 Actinomycetota bacterium
GCCTCCGACACCTGGCGGATGGCGTAGGGGAACTCCTCACGCGAGGGGAGAACCGGCAGAAGTGCACGCTCCGCGAGCGCTCCGTGACCGATCTCCCGACGCTTCGGGGAGCCCACGCGGCCGGTCTCCCCGGTCGAGTAGGGCGGGAAGTTGTAGTTGTGCATGTAGCGCTTGCGGTTGTCCGGGTTCAAGGTGTCGAGCTGCTGCTCCATCCGGAGCATGTTCAGCGTGGTGACGCCCAGGATCTGGGTCTCCCCCCGCTCGAACAGCGCCGATCCATGGACGCGCGGAAGGACATCCACCTCTGCTCCGAGCGTGCGGATGTCGGTGAGGCCCCGGCCGTCGATGCGCACCTTCTCGCGAAGGACGCGATCGCGCACGACCTTTTTCGTGACGGAGCGGATCGCTGCAGAGACCTCCTTCTCGCGGCCGGCAAACTCAATGGCCACCTCGGCCTGGACGACCTTCTTGATGTCGTCGAGGCGGGCCTCGCGATCAGCCTTGCTGACGATCTGCATCGCCTCGCGGATGTCCGCGATCGACAGACGCTCGACGGCGTCGTAGACGTCCGGCTGGTAATCGGGGAAGAGCGGGAAGTCAGCGGTGGGCTTGGCCGCCGCCTGCGCCAGGGTGATCTGCGCCTCACACAGCGCGCGGATGAAGGGCTTGGCAGCATCGAGGCCCTGTGCGACGACGTCCTCGGTCGGTGCGGTCGCACCACCGGCGATCAGCTCGATCGTGCGGTCGGTTGCCTCAGCCTCGACCATCATGATGGCGACGTCGTCGCCGGCGATACGGCCAGCGACGACCATGTCGAACACGGCCTCCTCGAGCTGGGCGTGCGTCGGGAAGGCCACCCACTGCCCACGGATGAGGGCCACGCGGACACCACCCACCGGGCCGCTGAAGGGCAGGCCCGCGATCTGAGTCGACGCCGAGGCTGCGTTGATGGCGACCACGTCGTAGAGATCCTGCGGGTTGAGTGCCATGACGGTGATGACGACCTGCACCTCGTTCCGCAGACCCTTGGTGAAGGTCGGGCGGAGCGGTCGGTCGATGAGACGGCACGTGAGGATGGCGTCCTCGGACGGCCGCCCCTCGCGCCGGAAGAAGGAGCCGGGAATTCGGCCGACGGAGTACATCCGCTCCTCGACATCCACCGTGAGCGGGAAGAAATCGAACTGATCCTTGGGCTGCTTGCCCGCCGTCGTGGCGGAGAGAAGCATGGTGTCGTCGTCGAGATAGACGGCGACAGAGCCCGCTGCCTGCCGCGCGAGGCGGCCGGTCTCGAATCGGATGGTGCGGGTGCCGAAGGATCCGTTGTCGATCACGGCTTCGGCAGTTGAGATCTGGGTACCCTCCACGGGTGCCTCCTGTTCGCATTGGCGGACAGGGGCGCAGGGGCTGGGCGACCGGTGGCGGTCTTCGATCGAGGCCCACGGGTGCGCCCTGACGGACGATCCCGGAGGTCACTACCGAGGACCGACGACTGGCGCGCAGTTCGCGACGCCCCGGATCCGGTACATGTCTGGTGTGAGCTGCCTTGCTATGCAGTTGTGGGTCGCCGCCGGGCACGCCTCGTGGCGGCCCGGCGACCTCGGGACTACCGGCGCAGGCCGAGCTTCTCGATGATGGCGCGGTAGCGCTCGATGTCGGTCTTGGTGAGGTACGAGAGGAGCCGGCGACGCTGGCCGACGAGGATGAGCAGACCACGACGGCTGTGGTGGTCGTGCTTGTGCTCCTTAAGGTGCTCCGTCAGATCCGAGATGCGCCGGGTCAGGAGAGCGATCTGGACCTCCGGGCTGCCGGTGTCCCCGGGCTTGGTGCCGTACTCGGAGATGATCTGCTGCTTGGTTGCTGCGTCGAGCGACATGCGGGCAATCCATTCCTCGCCACGAGGGCGGTCTAGAGGTCACGAATCGCAGCGCTGTGCCAGCCCCACGACCGTCGGTGTGCCCCGAGGATATCAGGCGTGCATGGCTCCCCCAACCGCGCGTTAGGCCTCCTCTGCCCGCCGGGCCGCCACATAGGCCCGTCTCACGCACAGGGATGTCTCGAGATCGCGCCTGATGCGATCGTAGAAGTGCTCGCGATAGGCCCCATCGGTCGCCGTGTAGATCGTGACGTAGAAGCCAGCGAAGGCCCCCAGGAAGGCGGCCACCCGAAGCAGCGGAGCGGTGATGCCGTGATCTGATCCCAGCCCCACATAGGTGACGACATCCTCGAGACCCGCCAGCCATACCGTCTGGACCGGCAGCGAGATGGCGATCGCGCCGAACGCGACGAAGAACGCCCACACCACCACAGCGAACAAGGTGACCTGCACCAGTTGCGCGACAGTCATCACCAGACCGATGTTGCGACGCTGGCGACGAGTCAAGGGAACGGGATCACCCAGACCTGTCAGGCTGCCCGCGATCGCCGCCATCGGCGTGTCGCGGCACGCTGACACCACCTCATCATGGCCCGCCGACGACTCGATGAGCCTGATCTCACCCGGGACCCGGCCCACGATGAACGCGACCCCGAGGAGGGCGAACACCGCGATCACCAGCCACAAGGTCTGTGCGGACATGGTTCCGGCAACCTGCCAGACCTCGGTGTTGATGAACAGGAAGGTGATGATGACCAACATGAGCGGAAGGGCTCGCGTCGCCAGTCGATAGAGGTCGTAGAAGCCTTGGATCGTGTATCGGACCGCCCAGACTGCGAGGGGCAGAAGGGCGTACCGGGTGACGACCCACGCGATGACCAGGAGTACCAGCGATGTCGTCGCTGCGTCGAGGATGTCCAGGAGGTCCCCGTTGCTCACCAGCACGACGAGAGCGGGTATGACCACATAGGCAGCCAGGAAGGGCCACGACACGCGCGTGGGCAGGGACCGCCAAGAACGCCCGGCCCGCACGTTTCGCCCCGCGAGGACCAGCAGGACGATCGCCCCGAAGGCAAGGCCGCCGAGGGTCCACCACGGGCTGTCAAGGTCGACAGCTGACAACCCGATCTGCAGGACGAAGGTGACGGCGAGGAACGGGGTCGCTCGAGTCCAGATATCCGTCGAGGACCGATAGTCCTCCACGAAGAAGGGAAGTCCGCGTCGGTAGAACCACCGCTCGGTAGCGGGCAGCTCGCTTGTCCCCCTGGGTCCGGAACTCACGGCTGGCGCACCCCCAGCGCGGCGGCAGCCTCCGTGACGTCCCGCGCCATCTGGTCCACCAGGTCCTGCACGCTCGAGAACGTGGCCTGGCCACGCAGTCGCGCCACGAACTCGACCGTGACCGACTGCCCGTACAGGTCGAGATCGTCCCGACCGAGCACGTACGACTCGACCCGCCGCTCCAGGCCATCGAACTGCGGATTGGTGCCCACGGACACCGCCGCCGGAAGGCGCTCGTCACCCCGGACCAGCCAGCCGGCGTACACGCCATCGGCGGGGATCGCGGGCGTCCCGTCCCAGCCGAGGTTGGCGGTCGGGTACCCGAGGTCGCGCCCCCGATGGTCGCCGTGGACAACCGTCCCCCGAAGGGCGTAGGGCCGACCCAGGACAGAAGCAGCCGCTGCCACGTCACCGGCCTCGAGCAGGGCACGGATGCGCGTGGACGACCATCGCTCGCCGTCCGGGGCCCCGGCGAGCGCCACACCGGTAGCCGTGAATCCCCACTGCGATCCCTGCTCCTGCAGTGTCTCCAGCGACCCACGGGCCCCGCGACCGAACCGGAAGTCCTCCCCCACCACCACCGCACGGGCGCCACGTCGCTCCACGAGTTCCGCGCGAATGAAGTCCTCCGGGCTCATGCTCGCGACCGATTCATCGAAGGACAGCACGTCGACACGATCGGCTCCCGCGGCCAGAAGCAGTTCGCGTCGCTGGTCCATCGACGCAAGGGTCGGCGGCGCCGCCCCCGCACCGACCACTGCCTGAGGATGCGGATCGAAGGTCAGAGCCACGAGCGGCACACCCCGTTCGTCCGCCTGGCGCCGACCCTCGTTGAGGAGCGCACGATGGCCACGATGCACGCCGTCGAAGACGCCGATGCAGACGACGGATGGCGCGCTGTCGCTCACGGCGTCACCCTATGCGCCACCCGTGATGCGACCGGACCTGAGCCTGCTTGAGACGTCATGACGAGAACACCGCGAGGTACGTCGGCCCCCGATCACCAGGGCCGGCCAGGGCCAACAGCCCGCCGTCGGGGTCCAGGAGCGCTGTCGTCTCCACGAGATCGCCGGACAGCAGCTCACGCAGCGGTCGGCCGTTCCTGACCCACGTCGCACCGGCGGCGTCGACGACGTGAAGGGGAAAGGAGGAGCGGGCCGCCACATCCAGGTCCGTCAGGAGTGCGCGAGGGTCGGGCGCGTCGACGATCTGCTCCAGGGGCCATGCATCCGACATGTGCCAGCCCCCGACCCTGGTTCGCCGGAGAGAGGTCAGGTGCCCTCCCACTCCGAGGCTGGCACCGAGATCCCTCGCGAGGGCTCGCACGTACGTACCCGTACTGCACGTGACCACCACCTCCAGGTCGATTGCTCCCTCGATGCGCGAGATGCCCACGACATCGAATCGCTCGACCACCACCCGCCGGGCGGAGAGCTGGACCTCCTCTCCAGCACGCACGCGCGCGTGCGATCGCTTGCCATCAACCTTGATGGCGCTGATCGCAGTCGGCACCTGGTCGATCTCGCCGGTCAGTGCAGAGACTCCCGCCAGGATCTGCGCATCGGACACTTCACCCAGGGCCGTCGGATCCGCGATGTGCAGGACGTCGCCCTCCCGGTCATCGGTCACCGTGGTGGCGCCCAGGCGGATCGTGGCCTCGTAATCCTTGCCCTGCAGGGCCAGGTGCCCGAGGAGTCGTGTGGCGCGTCCGACCCCCACAATCAGGACCCCCGTGGCCATGGGATCCAGCGTGCCGGCGTGACCGACCCGACGGGTGTCCATGGCCCGCCGAATCCGCCCGACGACACCGTGCGAGGTGATGCCCGTGGGCTTGTCGATGACGATCAGACCGCTGGGTCCCGCCCCGGTCACTCCGCTGCCTGCTCCTCATGCGGGTGACGGTAGGGATCGGCGTCTCCTGCAAAGGTCGCCTTCTCCGCCTGCTGATGCACAGCGGCGTCCGCTTCGGCAGCCTGACGCAGGAGATCCTCGACATGCCGTGCGGTGTCGGGGATGGCGTCCGGGATGAATGCCAGCGTCGGGGTGAACTTGATCCCCGTCTGCCGGCCGACCTCTGATCGGAGGATTCCCTTGGCAGACTCCAGGGCCGCCGCCGTCGCAGCCCTGGCGTCATCGTCTCCGTAGACCGTGTAGAACACCGAAGCCTCACGCAGGTCAGGAGTGACACGGACATCGGTCACCGTGATGAAGCCCAGACGAGGATCCTTCACCCGCATCTCGAGGGACTCCGCCACGATCACCTTGATCCGGTCAGCAAGCTTGCGCTGGCGCGCCTCGCTCGCCATCGTCAGACCTTCCTGGGCTTCTCGCGCATCTCGAAGGTCTCGATGACATCGTCGACCTTGAGATCCTGGTAGTTGCCGAGGTTGATGCCGCACTCGAAGCCCTCCCGGACCTCCGTGACATCGTCCTTGAACCGACGCA
>DMPC01000029.1:0-692 GCA_003456155.1 Actinomycetota bacterium
GTGACGTTGTCGACGTCGATGCCGCGGGCCGCCACATCGGTGGCGACGAGGACGTCGATCTTGCCGGTGCGGAACGCGCGAAGAGCCTGCTCTCGGGCGCCCTGGCCGAGGTCACCGTGCACCGTGCCCACCGCGAAGCCGCGCTCGGTGAGCTCGTCGCACACCTTCTGCGCCTTGCGCTTGGTGCGCGTGAAGATCATGGCGAGCTGTCGGCCGTCGGCCTGCAGGATGCGGGAGAGGAGCTCGACCTTGTCCATCGGGTGGACGCGCCACACGTGCTGCTCGATTGCATCGACGGTCGCGTTCTCGTCGCCCATGTCGGCGGCCCGCAGGTGAAGCGGGTTCGTCATGTAGCGACGGGCCAGGTTGACGATCTGCCCGGGCATCGTCGCCGAGAACAGCATGGTCTGACGCTGTGCGGGGATCATGGCCACGATGCGCTCGACGTCGGGGAGGAACCCCATGTCGAGCATCTCGTCAGCCTCGTCGAGGACGAGCACACGCACATGAGAGAGGTCGAGGTCGCGACGGTTGGCGAGATCGATGATGCGGCCCGGAGTGCCGACCACGACGTCGATGCCCTTCTGCAGGGCGTCGATCTGGGGCTCGTAGGCGCGGCCGCCGTACACCGCGAGGACACGGACGCCCTTGATGCGACCGGCGCGCTCGATGTCGGTGGCGACCTGCAGGCC
>DMPC01000029.1:880-5219 GCA_003456155.1 Actinomycetota bacterium
AGCTCGCGCGTGGGGCACACGACCAGCGCCTGGGGCTTGCCCTGTGCTGCCGGCGGAAGCTCCGCGTACTCGGGGTTGGCGGGGGCGACCATGCGCTGGAGCAGGGGAATGCCGAATCCGAGCGTCTTGCCCGTGCCGGTCTTGGCCTGGCCGATGAGGTCGCTGCCCTTGATCGCCGACGGCAGGCACTGGGCCTGGATCGGGAAGGCGTGGGTGATTCCATCCTCGGCAAGGGCCTGGGCGATCTGGGGATCGGCGCCTAGTTCGACGAAGGTGGGGGCGGTGGTGGGATCCACGGAGGAAGTCATTTGCCTGAACTGTAGCGTGCGGCACTCGGTAGCCTGAGCCCACCATGACGGAGCAGACACCGCCGGTCTCGGCACTGGCCACCGATCCGGAGTACCGTGCGGCGGTCATCGACCTCCTCGGTGTTCTCGCCTATGGCGAGCTCACCGCGTTCGAGCGCCTCGCGGCGGATGCGGCGATGGCTCCCTCCATCGACGACAAGGCGGCCCTGGCCGGGATGGCGACGGGGGAGTACCACCACTTCACGGCGCTGCGCGACAGGCTCGAACTCCTCGGTGTCGATCCGGCCGAGGCCATGGCCCCCTTTCGGCGGGCCTATGAGGAGTTCCACGAGCAGACGGCGCCGAGCGACTGGCTCGAGGGCATGGTCAAGGCCTATGTGGGTGACGGCATCGGCATGGACTTCTACCGTGAGATCGCCGCCTATGTCGACGACGACACTCGCGCCCTCGTGCTGGAGGTGTGCGAGGGGCTCGGCCAGTCGGCCTTCATCATCGATCGAGTGAGGGCAGCAATCGTCGAGGATCCCAGAGCCGGTGGACGCCTGGCGCTGTGGGGCAGGCGATTGGTCGGCGAGGCGCTGTCGCAGGCGCAGCGGGTCGCTGCGGAGCGCGACGCACTCTCCACGCTCCTTGTCGGAGGAGTCGATCGACCCGGCACCGACCTCGCCGAGATCGGCCGGATGCTGGCCCGGCTGACCGACAACCACTCCCGACGCATGGCCGCGCTCGGACTGGCTGCCTGACGAGCGTTCCGCGCGCAGCCCTACGGCACGACGAGAACGGGGATCGCCGAGCGCTCGATCATCTGAGGGGCGACTGCGCCGAAGAGTGCCGCTTGGATACGACCGGCTGATCCGTAGCCGATCACCAGCAGTCGAGGTGACCTCGTCGTCATCACGGTCTCGAGCGCTCCCACCGGATCAGCATCGATCAGGATCGGCTCCGCCTCGACCCCGGCTGCTCTCGCCTGCTCGACCCCTGCCACGAGCTCGGGGCTGAGCGCCTCGACGAGAGCGGACTCCACCGCCGTGTACTCCTCGCCCACTGTTCCGGGGGGCGCCACTGCGCAAACGAGCAGGAGGTTCTCTCCCAGGTCGCGCGCGAGGTCAATCGCGACCCGAAGCGCGTGCTGGGCGGAGTCCCCTCCGTCGTAGCCAACGGCGAGAGTCATGGCGCTGTTCCTCCTTCCGATGCGGGGACCAGGTCCGGGTCCACGACGCCTGCCCGCTCGTCCCAGAACGGTGTTCCGGCCACACGCATGGCGATCATCATGATGATGCCCACGCCGAACATGATGATGCCGATCACGAGGGGCGGCCCCAGGCCCAGCCAGGAGATCCCGGAGTAGGAGTTCTCGGGATCGGACATGTCGCGGACGGAGAGCACGAGCAGCCACACCAGCGCCGCACCGCCGACGACCGGTCCCACGCCGATGAGGAGGAACGCCTTCACACTCGAGAGGAGCAGCTTGCGGTAGTACAGCGCGCAGGCGAAGCCGGTGAGGGCGTAGTAGAAGGCGATGAGCAGCGACAGGGCGCTGAGCGAGTCGAACAGGGCGTTGTCGCTGATGGTCCTCACGATGACGAACCACACGATGCCGATGATCGCGACCCACCAGGTCGCCACGGCGGGGGTGCGATGCCGGGTCGAGATGCGGCCGAAGTAGGCGGGCAGCGCCCCGCGCCGGGCCATGGACAGGGCCGTCCGCGAGGCCGGAATGATGGTCGTCTGCGTCGACGCGATGGCAGACGTCGAAACCGCGAGCAGCAGGATCCATGACCATCCACCGAGAGCCTCCACGGCCACGTCGGCGAAGGCCATCTCCTCGTCACCCGCCCGCTCGGCCATGAACGCCGGCCCCATCAACAGCAGCACGGCGATGGCCGTTCCGACGTACGTCATCACGAGCACGAGAGTGGACACGATCGCCGCGATACCCGGGGTGCTCGCGGAATCGGTCGTCTCCTCATTCAGGTTGACCGCTGATTCCCAGCCCCAGTAGGCGAACACGCCGAGGAGCAGCCCAGCGCTCAGGGCAGCGGGGCCGGCCGCGAGGGGGTTGAGCCACTCCCACGACAGGCCGGGAACATCGGGTGCACCCATCCCAGTGAGCGCCTTGTAGATCGCGACGACGATGAAGACCAGCAGGGCTGCGACCTGGGCAAGGGTGAGGATGTTCTGCACCTTGGCGGAGGCCTCGGTGCCGGTGACGCAGAGCCAGGTCATCGCGACGATGAGTGCGATCGACAGAGCGAGCACGAGGAGCTGGTTCTCTGCGGCCTCGTCGAGACCGACGGTCAGCAGGAGGAACTTGATGGCGACATCGGCGAGCGATCCGACGACGAGCACTCCCGTCATGGCGATCGCCCAGCCGCCCATCCACCCGAACCATGGGCCCATCGCCCTCGTCACCCACGAGAACGTCGTCCCGCAATCGGCGTCGACGCGGTTGAGGAAGTAGAAGGCTGACGCGATCAGCAGCATCGGGATGAAGGCCACGATGAGGACGCTGGGTGCTGCGATGCCGACGAGGACCACGATCGGCCCCAGGACGGCGGCCAGGGAGTACGCCGGTGACGTGGCGTTCAGGCCGATCGCGAGGGCGTCGACGAAGCCGATGGCATTCGCCTGCAGGCCCGGCTGGACCTCCAGGGGGGAGTCCTCGCGGTCAGCGCCCGTGGTCATGGCGTCAGTCAACTCATCAGACACCGCCGTGTCCATGCTGATGGCCCACGAACACCCGGGACTTGCCCGCCGAAGCCCGTCGTCTCGCTCCGGCGGTCACCCGCCGAAGCCCGTCGTCTCGCTCCGGCGGTCACCCGCCGAAGCCGACCCGTCCCTTCGACGCCGCCCCGACCTCCACGTACGCGATCTTCGTGCCGGGCACGATCACCGTACGGCCGCGATCATCAATGAGAGTTAGGTTGCCGCCGGTCGCAAGGGCTGCCTCGACGGCCGCGATGACG
The DNA here is from genome assembly GCA_003456155.1 of Actinomycetota bacterium. Classification (GTDB taxonomy): domain Bacteria; phylum Actinomycetota; class Actinomycetes; order S36-B12; family S36-B12; genus UBA10649. Next base: position 4,155 of record DMPC01000029.1, read on the forward strand.
GCATCGTGCGCGTCGTTGCTGTCGAGCGACACCTCTCGCGGGGTGTCCTGAACGCCGATCTTGATCTCCACAGCGGTTCCCTTCGGTGAGTCGGTGATCGAGACAACAGTCGCAGACGTGGGGCTATTCCGCCTGCGGTGGGTGGGTGAGCGGAAAGCCGCTGATCCCGCGCCAGGCGAGGCTCGCCACCAGCTCGGTGGCCTGGCCCCGGGGAATCCGCGAGTCGCCCATGCGAAGCCAGCGGCGTGCCGAGACGTGCACGAGGCCCTGCATGCCCGAGGCCAGCAGCATGGCCTCCTCCTGGCTCAGGCCGGTGTCCTCGGCGATCACCGCGGCGCTCATGGTCGCCAGGGCGAGGTCGAGCGCGTCGACGCGCTCGCGCACGGCAGGCTCATGCGCCAGGTCGCTCTCGAAGACGAGACGGAACGCGCTGCCGGGCTCCTCCACGAAGCGGAAGTAGGCGTTCACCATGGCCTGGACGCGCATGGCGTTGTCGGTCGTGCCGGTGAGCGCCTGGCGGGCGGCATCGAGCAGGTCCTCGACTCCGGAGTCCAGCAGCTCGAGGTAGAGCTCGAGCTTGCCCGGGAAGTGCTGGTAGAGGACGGGCTTCGACACTCCGGCCCGGTCGGCGATCTCGTCCATCGAGGCCGCGTGATACCCGGCGGCGGAGAAGACCTCGAGCGCGGCGGAGAGCACCTGCTGCCGTCTCTCCTCCCGGGGGAGGCGGGGGGCGCGGGTTCCCGCGGCCGAGACGGACATGAAGGCATGCTACTCGCGAGTAGCAATCCCCGCGTAGGCTGGAGGAGTGACGGCGCCCGACCCGATCCGCACGGCTCAGCCCACGGATCTCCCCCTTCCCTCATGGCCGCGCGAGGAGCGACGACTCCCCACGCGCACCCTGAGTGTCCGCCACGCGCCCGGTCGCACCCCGGGACTCCCGACCGCGATCTACGTCCACGGCCTTGGCGGATCGGCCCTCAACTGGACCGACCTCATGCACGCGATGCAGCCTGACGTCGACGGATGGGCCGTCGATCTGGGTGGATTCGGCTACTCACCGCCGCC
>DMPC01000029.1:5524-8062 GCA_003456155.1 Actinomycetota bacterium
TGGCGGGTCGGCGCCCTGATCTCGTCCGCAGCCTCACCCTCATCTCACCCGCGCTGCCCTCGCTGTCGCTCACCAGGAAGAGTGCACACCTGCCCGTCATCGCCATGCCCGGCGTGGGTGAGCGACTTGTCCCGAAATTCATGGAGACCGATGCGCGCACGCGCGTGCAGGGCTCGGTCGACATCACCTTCGCTGATTCCTCCCGTGTCGCGGCGCAGCGGATGGAGGAGGCAGCCGAGGAGACTCGCATCCACGATCGGCTGCCGTATGCGTCCGAGGCGTTCCTGCGCTCGCTTCGAGGCCTGCTGGGCAGCTACCTCGATCTGGGTCCGCACCGGCCGTGGAAGCTGGCTGAGCGCGTGAGCTGCCCGACCCTGGTGGTCTACGGACGCAAGGATCCGCTGGTCGACTCCCGTTCGGCCCATCGCGTGACCAAGCACTTCCGCGATGCGCACGTCGTGGTTCTTCCCGACAGCGGGCATGTCGCGCAGATGGAGCATCCGGAGTTCGTCCGCGCGGCCTGGGAGCGCTTCATCGCCGAGTAGTTCGGCACGGCATCGCTCGCATGCCGTTCGCACGGTGTCAACCCGCGCATCCACAGCAGGCACGTTGTCCACAGCGCCGGCCTTGGCCGTGGTCAGCAACGCACCGCCGGACTTAGCGTCCTTGACATGGCATCCGTCGCTGTCGTCGAGGATCGCGTGCGCGCTGAGGTTCGCGCCCGCGGCATCGATCCACTGCGGGATCCCACGGCGGTGCGCAGCCTCGTCGACGAGGTTGTCGCCGGGCTGGTCGTGGACGACGACGTCATCGGCGCAGCACAGGCGGCCTTCGAGGCGATCGCCGGATTCGGGCCGCTGCAGCCGTTCCTCGACGATCCACGAGTCGAGGAGATCTGGATCAACGCTCCGGGTCGTGTGTTCATCGCCCGCGAGGGCCGCAGCGAACTGACCACCGTCGTGCTCGACTCCACGGCAGTGAGGGACCTCGTCGAGCGGATGCTCCGGGTGTCAGGGCGCAGGCTGGACCTCAGCACGCCCTTTGTCGACGCGATGCTGCCGGATGGCAGCCGACTGCATGTCGTGATCCCGGACATCACCCGTGAGCACTGGGCGGTGAACATCCGACGCTTCGTCGTGCGCGCTCGGACGGTGAGCGAACTGTCGGAGATCGGGGTGCTCACCGCGCAGGCGGCAGCCTTCCTCGATGCTGCCGTCATCGCGGGGCTCAACATCGTCGTCGCAGGCGGGACGCAGTCGGGCAAGACCACCTTCCTCACCGCCCTCCTCGGGTCTGTTCCTGCCACCGAGCGGATCATCACGTGTGAGGAGGTGTTCGAGCTTCGACTGGACCATCCCGATCATGTGGCACTCCAGACCCGATCGCCGAGCCTCGAGGGCACAGGAGCGATCCCGCTGCGGCGACTCGTCGTGGAGGCCCTGCGCATGCGTCCCACGCGACTGGTCATCGGCGAGGTGCGCGAGGCCGAGGCTCTCGACCTCCTCATTGCCATGAACAGTGGCATGCCTGCGATGGCCACCTTGCACGCCAACAGCGCAAGGGAGGCGATCACCAAACTGTGCACGCTGCCCCTCCTGGCCGGATCGAACATCGATGCGGGATTCGTCGTTCCCACGGTCGCCGGCTGCGTCGATGTCGTCGTCCACCTGAGCTCTGACGCCTCGGGCCGATTTGTCCGCGAGATCACGGCCGTGCCCGGTCGTGTGCAGGGCAGCAGCGTGGAGATGTCTGCGCTCTTCACCCGTTCCGGAGAGGGGCTGCGCCGGGACGACGGCTTCCCCCCGCATCACGAGCGCTTCGCGGCCAAGGGGATCGATCTCGTCGCGCTTCTGTCAGGGGAGCGCTCGTGACGGGACTGTCGATGGTCGGTGCGCTGGTCGGCCTCGTGGCGGCGACGGGCATCCTGCTGATCGCCTCCGGATGGCTCTCCCCGTCGCCTCGCGCTGCTCGTGCGCCTCGGCTGGCGGGGATGCTTGCCGATGCGGGCGTCGCCCGGCTGACTCCCTCCTCGCTGATCGCGGCGTCGATGGCAGCAGCGATGGTGGCGACCGTCCTGGTCGCGTCTGCGACAGGCCTGGTGGTGGCCGCGGTCCTCGCCGGCGGCGCGGCTGCGGTGACGCCGATGCTTCTGGTGCGCAGGCGCGCCCGCACTCGGATGGAGGCGGTGCGCTCGAGCTGGCCGGATGCCGTCGATGCACTGGCATCAGGCGTGCGTGCCGGGCTGGGCCTGCCGGAGGCGACCGCAGCCCTCGCGGTGTCCGGCCCTGACGTCCTAAGGCCCCTCTTCTCTGCGTCGGCCATCGAGTACCGGGCGACCGGATCCTTTGATGCGGCCCTTGCAGTGCTCGCCGGCCAGGCGCGAGACGGCGTCGCTGATCGCGTCGTGGCGGCGCTGCGCCTCGGGCGTGAGGTCGGAGGCGGCAGCGTGGGAGAGGTGCTGCGAACCCTCGCGGCGATGCTGCGCGAGGACTCCCGGATCCGATCCGAGATCCGCGGTCGGCAGAGCTGGACGGTGTC
>DMPC01000082.1:0-498 GCA_003456155.1 Actinomycetota bacterium
TGGAGCTGACCGGTACTAATAGGCCGAGGACTTGCCTCATATCATCACTCGCGTCCACTGTGCGGTTCCCGAGATTCGGTCGGGAACCTCGAGCACCTCCCTATGGGGAGGAAGCTCGGAAACGATTGACATCTCTATAGAGTTTCGGCGGTCATAGCGAGAGGGAAACGCCCGGCTCCATTCCGAACCCGGAAGCTAAGCCTCTTAGCGCCGATGGTACTGCGCGGGTGACTGCGTGGGAGAGTAGGACGCCGCCGGACATTCTTTCGACAAAGGCCACCCCTCGGGGTGGCCTTTGTTGTTGGTGCAGGATGCTGCCTGGGCCTAGTGCCCGGCTGATGGAGCGAGAAGAGAGGATGCGGACATGGCGGACAAGCCTGCCAAGCCGAGGTCGGGATCAGGTCAGTCCGGCTCAGGCAGGAGTGGCAAGCCTGGCCGTGATGCATCGCCCCGGAAGTCTGGTCGTCCGGCGGGTGCGGGTGGTCGTGCCGAGGGAGG
>DMPC01000082.1:745-2700 GCA_003456155.1 Actinomycetota bacterium
CGGCAGGGTCGGGTGGTCGTGCCGAGGGAGGCAAGCGATCGGGTGCAGCACCGCGGCGGGAGTCCGGAGACAAGCGAGCAGTGTCTGGTTCCCGCGGTGATTCTCGGTCGTCTGGGGGCGGTAGAGGCGAGGAGCGCCGGCCGCCGAAGGGTCGGACACCAAGCGGAGCCAAGCGGTCTGGGGAAGTAGCCGACAGGAGCCCGCGGATTCGTGAGCCGCACGTACCGGACGAGATCACCGTGGCAGATCTCGATCCGGCGGTGCAGAACGAGCTGCGGACCCTGCCGGAGGGATTGGCGGAGATCGTGGGACGTCACCTGGCTGCTGCAGATGCGGCCCTGGTGGAGGGGAACACTGCGCTGGCACGGGAGCACATCGCCGCGGCGAAGCGGCGGGCCGGTCGGGTAGCGGCCGTGCGAGAGGCCTGCGGCATCGCTGCGTACCTCGACGGCGACTACGCCGAGGCCATCGCGGAGTTGCGCGCAGTGCGGCGCATGAGCGGCTCGCAGGAGTACGTGCCGATGATGGCGGACTGCGAGCGTGGTCTGGGCAGGCCACGACGAGCGTTGGAGCTGCTGAAGGAGGTCGATCTTCGGAACGTCGACGAGGCGACGCGGGTAGAGGTCGCCCTGGTCGCCGCGGGCGCGCGGGCCGATCTGGGGCAGGTGGAGGCGGCACTCGTCGTCCTTCAGGCACCCGATCTGGCTCGTCTTCCTCAAGGAGGTCCCCGTGCTCGCCTGCAGTACGCCTACGCGGAGCTTCTCAGCCAGGCCGGTCGAGATGACGAGGCGGTGGACTGGCTCGCCCGGGCGGCGGAGTCGGACATCGACGGAGTGACGGACGCGGCAGAGCGTTTGGAGGAGCTGACGGGTCTGGTGTTCACCGAGGAGTGGGAAGAGGAGCAGGGCAACTGACGACGGCTCGAGCGGGCGCGGATTCCGATCGCGCCACGGTCAGCCGTCGGCACGTGCCGATGGCTCCTGCTGGTCCAGCCATCGAGCGATCCCGGTGACATTCGCCCCGAGACTCGAGAGCGCCTCGAACTTCTCCTGGCGTTCAGGGTCGGCATGGAAGCCGGCGTTCAGCGCCCTGTCCCGTTCACGAACCATGGCGATCGCGTGGTCGAGGTCTGGCGTCGTCTGGCGCGCGGTGCGCACCATGTCCACCCAGATGAGGAGTTCCTCCCGTGAGCGGTCAAGGGTGTCCGTCACGTCGGTGACGGGACCAAAGTGGCTGAACAGCAGGCGTTCGGGGCCTGCGTCCGTCATGCGCGCGAGCGAGGACAGTGTCAGGTCGAGGTCGAAGTCCGGCGGTGGTGTCGAGGGCCGAACCTCTGCCGTCTCCGGGATGTAGACGCCGGCAGCATCGCCGGTGTAGAGGTCACCGGACTCACTGTCGAGGAGACCCACATGGTGGGAGGCATGTCCCGGGTTGTGGAAGGCATCGAGTCGGCGTCCACTGCCGAGGTCGATGACGCCAGCCTCGGCAATGCTGACGAGACGCTCTGCGGCCACCGGGCGCAGATCGCCGAAGAGGCGGTCCATGTCGTCGCCGAAGACGCGGTGAGCGCTCGCGACCAGACGGCTCGGATCCACGAGGTGCCGGGCCCCCTTCTCCTGAACCACCACCTGCGCGGAGGGGAAGGCTTCAGCGATGTCGCCCACCCCGCCCGCGTGGTCGAGATGGATATGGGTCACGACGATGGTGGCGAGATCTGCGGGCCCGATGCCCAACTCCGCCAGTGCGGCGATGACGACGCCGGCGCTCTTTGCCGTCCCGGTCTCTATCAGACAAGGGCGACTTCCGCGGATGAGATACCCGGACGTGATGCCCTCGTAGCCGCCCATGCGGGTGTCGATGTGGAAGACGTCGTTGCCGAGGTCCTCGACGGTCTGCGTCATGACGGCAGTATGGCGGCGCGGGGTGGGCTGGCGCGCGGGTTCGTGCGGGGTGGG
>DMPC01000082.1:2871-6577 GCA_003456155.1 Actinomycetota bacterium
CGGGGTGGGCTGGCGCGCGGGATCGAAGGTTGTCCCCAGGTGCGGCTTCCCGGTGTCCGTTCTCCACGGATGCGGATGCGCGTCTGGAGTCGTGGGGGTCGTGTCGAGAGGCTGACGCCATGAGCGCAGTTGCCGAGTCATCCCCCACATCGTCAAGCGTCCTGCTGATCGGACGCCTGGGAGCCACCGTCACGGAGCGCGAGCTGCCCAGTGGCGATGTCATCACCGTCTTCACGGTCATCGTCGATCGCCCGCGCGCACGGGGCTCTCGCGTGCAGGTCGATGCGATTCCGTGCCAGGCCATGCGAGCCGGGGTTCGGGCGAGGTTGCGACGGCTGGCCCCGGGATCCGTGATCGAGGTCGAGGGCAGTCTGCGCAGGCGGTTCTGGCGCTCCGGCGCGGGGCTCGGCAGCGCTCTGGAGGTCGATGTGGACCGGATCACCACCGCATGAGGGGTCATGCAACCATGACGCCGTGGAGGAGCGGGAGCAGGATCACCGTGAGGGCGACCTCGCGAGTCCGGACGACTCCTACGAGTGGTTTCGTCGAGCCCAGATGCTCCTTGAGCAGGGGAACAGCGACGCCGCGGCCGTGGTTCTCGAGCGGTTGCGTGCCAGCGACCCGGACTCGACCTCCGTGGTGGAGTCCCTGGCTCGAGCCCTGTTCGACTCCAAGCGGTTCCGGGAGGCGGCCGACGCGTTTGGCACGCTCGTGGATCGGTCACCCGATGACGATTACGCGCACTACGGCCTCGGTCTGGCCCTGTGGCGGCTGCAGGACTTCCCGGGGGCGCGTGATCATCTGGCGGTGGCCGTGGTGATGCGCCCTGACCGCCCCGAGTATGCGCAAGCGCTGGCCCAGGTTCGCGCGACCCTCCGGGCACGAGCGGAGGCTGGCCTGCCGGAGACGGGCCCGGTGCCTACATGACTCACCTGCACGCCGCCTTCGACGCCCTGCTGTTCGACCTTGACGGCGTCGTCTACGTCGGCCCGCATGCGGTCTCCCATGCGGTGGAAGCCATCGCTGAGGTTCGTGCCGAGGGCGCCCGCTGCTCGTTCGTCACCAACAACGCCTCGCGCCCTGCGGGCACGGTGGCCGACCACCTCACCGAGATCGGTGTGCCGTGCATCGCGTCGGATGTGGTGACCTCGCCGCAGGCGGCCGTCACCGTCCTCGGGGAGTGGGTGCCCGCGGGTGCACGGGTCCTGGTCATCGGCGGAGCCGGGATCGCCGATGAGCTCGCCAGCCGTGGCTATCAACCGGTCTGGTCCCTCACCGATGAGCCGGCCGCTGTCATGCAGGGCTTCTCCCCGGATCTGGGGTGGAAGGACCTCGCGGAGGCGACGTTCGCCGTGCGGGCCGGCCTGCCCTGGATCGCCACGAACCCTGATCGAACCTTCCCGACTCCGAGGGGTGCCGCTCCCGGCAACGGTGCCCTCGTGGCTGTGGTCGCGGAAGCGGCCGGCCGGCTGCCGGATGCCGTCGCGGGCAAGCCCGAGCCCCCGCTCCTCCATGAGGCAATCGCCCGACTGGGCTCGCAGCGCCCGCTCATGATCGGTGATCGTCTGGACACCGACATCGCGGCGGGCTCTCGGATCGGCATCTCGACCCTGCTGGTGATGTCGGGCGTCACGACGCCCCGGGCAGTGCTCAGCGCCTCGCCTGACGAGCGGCCCACCTTCCTCGCCTCGGACCTGCGCATCCTCACGGAGGACTATCCGCAGGTCGCCTGGAGTCCAGCGCAGGCCGGGCTGGACGTCGTGGTCAGCTGTCGGGCCAGCAGCGTGACGATCGACGAGCGCCTTCTCGTCGTCACATCCTTGGGGGAGCCCGACGACACCCTGCGCGCCGCCTGCGCCCTCATGTGGGCCGAGGCTGACGCGGGCCGGGTCGTCGAGGTGCCGGCCGAGACTCTGGCGCTGATGGGTACGGGATGGGGGGAGTGAGGTGGTCATGAACGGACTGGCGATCCCCGAGCGTGGGGAGCGGCCGGGTACGGTGGCCATCGGAGCCGACCGCCGGTCGACCGGTCGGGCTCGGGATCACGCACGACGAGAGCGGGAGAGCCATGCTGGATGACCTTCGAACCTACCTTCAGATGGCTTCGGGCATCACGGAGGCAACCACCACCAAGGCCAAGGAGGTCGTGACCGGCCTGCTCGCCTCGGGTGTGGCGCTGACCAGCAAGGCGGTGCCTGCGCCCGACATGGTCGGCCAGGTGCAGGAGCTGGCCGATGACCTCGTGGCGACCAGCCGCAACAATCGTGAGCTGCTCACCGGGGTGATTCGCTCCGAGGTCGACAAGGCCGTGGGGCGCATGGGTTTCGTCCGTGAGGATGAGCTGGCCGCTCTGCGCCGCCATGTGCAGCGGCTTGAGTCGGAGGTCCACGGCCTGCGTGAGCAGGTGGCTGCCGACCGCGAAGCCCGTACTGCTGCCGCGTCGGCGAGCCCGCCCAGCACGCCCAGCCGGGAGGATTCCCACCCGGCTCCGAGTGCTCCGGCTCCGCAAGCCCCGGCGGACTCTGCGTCGGGTGAGGTACCCGCCAAACCAAAGAAGAAGAAGATCCTGGTCGATCCGGAGGCACGTGCGTGAACGAGGATCTGCCGGAGGGCTCACTGCGGGATGCGGACAGCCGCCCTGACGGGATGGACCAGGAGGTTCCCCCGAGCGAGGACATCGCTGCTGACGTAGCCGTCGAGTACGTGGCCGCCGAGGAGGCCGATGCCGAACTCGATCTCGAGGACGTGCTGGTCCTGGAGGAGGTCGAGCAGGAACTCGTGCTGCCGGTGTGGGAGCCGACCGGGGTCGCGCGGGTCGACGAGACGCTCGACGAGCTGACCCTGCTCGAGCCCGATGACGTGCACCAGCACGCCGAGGTGTACACGGCCGTCCACCAGCGTCTGCGCGACACCCTCAGCGATCTCGACACCTCGGGCTGATCCGGCGTGGCCCGGCGGCGTCTGGATGCTGAGCTCGTGCGGCGCCACATGGCCCGCTCGAGAGAGCATGCGCGGGCGTTGATTGAGGCGGGCGCGGTACGCGTGCGCGGATCGGTGGCAACCAAAGCTGCGACCCAGGTGGAGCAGTCCGATCCCCTCGTCGTGGACGAATCGGTCGACGACGGCTACGTGTCGCGTGGGGCGCACAAGTTGATCGGCGCCCTGGAGGCGTTTCCCCGGGTCGTGGTCCAGGGTCGTGACTGTCTCGACGCCGGCGCGTCAACGGGCGGATTCACCCAGGTCCTGCTGGCCAGGGGTGCTGCTCGTGTCCTGGCCGTGGACGTCGGATACGGCCAACTGGCCTGGTCCGTCCGGACGGATCCGCGCGTGACGGCACTCGACCGCACCAATGTGCGGAGCCTCACTGCCGCCGATGTGCCCTTCCGGCCCACTCTCGTCGTTGCCGACCTCTCGTTCATCCCGCTCTCCCTGGTCCTGCCGGCCCTCATCGACGTCGCGCTGCCCGGCTCGGATCTCCTGCTGATGGTCAAGCCCCAGTTCGAGGTGGGGCGCGAGGCCGTCGGCGATGGCGTGGTCCGCGACCCGGCCCTGCGCATGTCGGCTGTCCTCCGGGTCGCTGAGGCGGCCTCCTCCCTGGGCCTGCTGATCCAGGGGGTGGCCCCCAGCCCCCTGCCCGGGCCGAGCGGCAACGTCGAGTACTTCCTGTGGCTGGAGGCGGTCGGCCACGACAGGATGGGGTCGGCAG
>DMPC01000082.1:6848-9851 GCA_003456155.1 Actinomycetota bacterium
GTCGTGAACACGCGGTCGCCAGAAGCCAGGACGGCACTCGAGACCGTGGCAGCCTCTCTCGGCGAGGCCGCGGTCGAAATCGTGCTGGCCGATGAGGATGCCGACCTGCTCACCAGCGAGGTCGGCGCCGCGAAGGTTGTCGCGTCGGACGAGCACGCGGCGGATGACGTCGATGTCGTCGTGGTCCTGGGCGGTGACGGAACAGTGCTGCGGGCTGCGGAGCGCGCCCGAGCCAGTGGAGCACCGATGTTCGGTGTCAACCTCGGACACGTCGGGTTCCTTGCCGAGGCCGAGCCGGAGAGCATCCACGACGTCGTTGCGGCCATCCTGGCGAGCAGGTGGGTCGTCGAGGAGCGCATGACCCTCGATATCCGGGTGCTGACCGACGGACGTGAGGTGCATCGGACCTGGGCGGTCAATGAGGTCTCGATCGAGAAGCAGGCCCGTGGCCGCATGATCGACGTGATGGTTGAGGTCGACGGCCGTCCACTGTCGCGATGGGGATGCGATGGTGTCGTCTGCGCAACGCCGACCGGATCGACGGCCTACGCCTTCTCTGCCGGTGGGCCGGTGGTGTGGCCCGAGGTATCGGCGATGCTCGTCGTTCCCCTCAGCGCGCATGCCCTCTTCGCCCGGCCGCTGGTCGTCTCGCCGACCAGCGTGGTGGCCTTCGACCTGGGGGAGAGCTCCGCGGCCCTGCTGACGGCGGACGGCCGCCGGACGGTCGACGTGGCCGGAGGCCATCGCATCGAGGTTCGTCAGGATCCTCGGCCGGTGCGCTTCGCGCGACTGGCTGAGGCGCCGTTCACCGACCGCCTTGTGGCGAAGTTCGAGCTGCCGGTGGCGGGTTGGCGGGGGCGGCGCACGGAGGCCGGATGATCGAGGAGCTGCGCATTCGCTCTCTCGGGGTCATCGAGGAGGCGGCCATCCCGTTCGGGCCCGGGCTGACGGTGCTCACCGGTGAGACGGGCGCGGGCAAGACGATGGTCCTGACCGGCCTGAGCATGGTGATGGGCGGCCGGGCCGACTCCACGATGGTGCGCCGGGACGCCGAGCGGGCCGATGTCGACGGCCGATGGCTGCTGGGATCGCATCAGGCGGACTCGGTGGTCGCGACGATCGAGGACGCCGGGGGAGATGTCGATCGGGCCGACGGCAGCGTGCAGGTGGTGCTCGGTCGGTCGGTGGCGGCGTCCGGGCGAAGTCGCGCCTTCGCCGGTGGACGCAGTGTCCCGGCGTCCGTCCTCGGCACGGTCACCGCCGAACTGGTGACCGTCCACGGGCAGTCCGACCAGCTTCAGCTGCGCGACGCTCGCAGCCAGCGCAGGCTGCTGGACCGATTCGCGGGGCCCGAGTTCGCCGACCTGCTCCAGGGCTTCGGTGCGGATCTGGCTCGGCTTCGGGCTCTCGAGCGTGAGCGCGCCGAACTCGTCGAGCATCGTCAGGAGCGGGAGCGCGAGGCCGTTCTGCTGCGCCATGGCATAGCCGAGATCGTCGCGGTCGAACCCGAGGCCGGCGAGGACGACGCGTTGAAGCAGCGGGCGGCGATGCTGGCCAACGCCACCGACCTGCTGGCCGCCATGGGCGAGGCCCACGCGGCCCTCCTGGGGGGTGAGGCCGGGGAGTCCGGGGTCGTCGAGACGCTGGCCATGGCTCGGCGCAGTCTCGAGCGCGCCCGAGCTTTGGACGAGTCGGTCGATGCCCTGGTCACGGCGGTGGCCGCCCTGATCGATCAGGTCTCGGCCCTCGGCGGCGAGGTGGCTGTGTATGCCGGGTCGCTGGAAGCGGATCCGGACGAGCTCTCCCGGGTGGAGGAACGCCGCCAGCTCATCGGCGACCTCAAGCGCAGGTTCGGCCCGACGCTGGACGACGTCCTCGCCTGGTGGGCCCAGGCCGAGTTCACCGTGGCTGAGGCCGACGGCACGGATGAGCGGCTGGAGATCCTCGAGGCCGAGATCGTCCGTCTCGTGGGGCGGGTTCGCTCGCAGGCGCAGGTTTTGACGGAGCAGCGGCGTCTCGCCGCGGCCGGGTTCTCCGAGCGCATCACGGCCGAATTGGTCGACCTCGCGATGCCCGATGCCTCCGTGCGGATCGAGATCACCTCGACGGACGACCTCGCGGACTTCACGCCGTCAGGAGCCGATTCGGTGGCCATGCTGCTGACTCCGCACGCGGGAAGTGACCCTCGGCCCCTGGGCTCCGGGGCATCCGGTGGGGAGCTCTCGCGTCTGATGCTGGCGATCGAGGTGGTACTCGCCGGCGCTCGCGTGACGCCGACCTTCGTCTTCGACGAGGTCGATGCCGGCATCGGTGGTCGGGTCGCGGTCGAGGTGGGTCGTCGGCTCTCCCGGCTTGCCCGGACTGCGCAGGTCATCGTCGTCACCCATCTGCCGCAGGTCGCGGCGTTCGCGGATGCGCATGTCGTCGTACGCAAGGACGCCGCCGGCCAGGTGACGGAGTCGAGTGTGGTCCCTGTGACGGGGGAGGACAGGGTTACCGAACTGGTCCGCATGCTGTCGGGACTCGAGGGCAGCGTGTCTGGGGCCGAGCACGCCGCTGAGCTGCTGCAACTCGCCGAGGCCGAGCGCTCCGCGGGCGGAACGGGCCCCGAGCGCTGATAGTCTGACGGTCCATGGACAAGGCGACCACCAAGCACCTCTTCGTCACCGGGGGCGTCGCCTCCTCGCTGGGCAAGGGCCTCACCGCCTCGTCGCTCGGAAACCTGCTGAAGGCCCGCGGACTGCGGGTGACCATGCAGAAGCTGGATCCCTACCTGAACGTGGATCCGGGGACGATGAATCCGTTCCAGCACGGCGAGGTCTTCGTCACCGATGATGGGGCCGAGACGGATCTCGACGTCGGTCACTACGAGCGCTTCCTCGACACCGATCTGCACGGCTCGGCGAACGTCACGACCGGCCAGGTGTACTCCACGGTGATCGCCAAGGAGCGCCGCGGCGAATACCTCGGCGACACCGTGCAGGTCATCCCGCACATCACCAA
>DMPC01000082.1:10044-10784 GCA_003456155.1 Actinomycetota bacterium
GAGATCAAGTCGCGCATCCGGCGCATGGCCGGTCCGGACGTCGACGTCGTCATCACCGAGGTCGGTGGCACCGTCGGCGACATCGAGTCACTGCCTTTCCTTGAGGCGGTGCGCCAGATCCGGCACGAGGTCGGTCGTGACAACGTCTTCTTCCTGCACGTGTCGCTGCTGCCGTACATCGGCCCGTCCGGGGAGCTCAAGACGAAGCCGACCCAGCACTCGGTCGCCTCCCTGCGCAGCATCGGCATCCAGCCGGACGCCATCGTGCTGCGCGCCGACCGCGAGGTTCCGTCGAGCATCAAGCGCAAGATCTCGCTGATGTGCGATGTCGACGTCGATGCGGTCGTGGCCGCCGTCGACGCCCCGAGCATCTACGACATTCCCAAGGTGCTCCACCGCGAGGGCCTCGACGCCTATGTGATCCGCCGCCTCGACCTGCCGTTCCGCGACGTGAACTGGTCCCAGTGGGATGAACTGCTGCGACGGGTCCATCAGCCCAAGCACGAGGTCACGATCGGCTTGGTCGGCAAGTACATCGACCTGCCCGACGCGTACCTCTCCGTCACGGAGGCGATCCGCGCCGGCGGCTTCCACAACGACTGCCGGGTGAACATCCGCTGGGTTTCGAGCGATGACTGTGCGACGCAGGAGGGTGCTGCTCGCAATCTGAGCGACCTCGACGGCATCTGCGTCCCCGGCGGCTTCGGCGTGCGCGGCATCGAGGGCAAGCTCGGCGCGCT
>DMPC01000082.1:11005-12283 GCA_003456155.1 Actinomycetota bacterium
CTGTGCCTGGGCCTGCAGTGCATGGTGATCGAGTACGCACGAACGGTCTGCGGACTCGACAACGCCAACTCCCTCGAGTTCGACGAGTCGACTCCCCACCCGGTCGTCTCGACCATGGCCGATCAGCGGGACGTTGTCTCGGGGGATCGGGACATGGGCGGCACGATGCGGCTCGGCCTGTACCCGGCGAAGCTGGCCGAGGGGTCCCAGGTGGCGAAGGTCTATGGCGTCCCCTACGTGGATGAGCGTCATCGGCACCGCTTCGAGGTGGCCAATGCCTATCGCCCTGCGCTCGAGGAGGCTGGACTGCGCTTCTCGGGCACCTCACCCGATGGCCGCCTGGTGGAGTTCGTCGAGCTGCCCGCTGACGTGCACCCCTACTACGTGGGAACTCAGGCTCATCCGGAGTTCCGCTCGCGGCCCACGAAGGCGCACCCGCTGTTTGCCGGCCTCATCGCCGCTGCGCTCGCGCGGGTGGACAGCGAGCGCGAGGCACTCGCGCAGGGATGACGCCTCCCGATGATGCTCCTGCGCCAGCCGGTGAGGAGTGGACCGGTGCCGTCGCCGATGCCCTCGAGGTGCGCCCGTCCTCGGGTCGGGTCACGGAGTTCGAGGGCCGAATCTGGTCGGTGATCAGTGAGGACGTCGACTTCGGTCTGTCGGTGGCCCGCCGTGACGTCGTCATCCATCCCGGGGCGGTGGCTGTCATCGCGATGGATGACGAGGATCGCGTCCTGCTGATCCGGCAGTACCGCCATCCGGTGGGGATGCTGCTGTTCGAACCGCCGGCCGGGCTGATGGACACCGCCGATGAGACCGGCTGGCAGACGGCTGAACGCGAACTGGCCGAGGAGGCCGGCTTTCGCGCGACCACGTGGCACGTGCTCGTCGACGTCTTCCTCTCGCCCGGGGGGATGTCGGAGGCGGTGCGCATTTTCCTGGCCCGCGGACTGGAGCCCCTGCCCGGTGGTCGCGTCATGACCGGTGAGGCGGAGGAGGCTCACCTGCCGCGCGTCTGGGTGCCGCTGGACGAGGCGACGGAGCTGGTGCTGGGCGGGCAGGTCGGCAGCCCGACGGCGGTGATCGGGGTCCTCGCTGTGGCGGCATCCCGGGCCCGCGGCTGGACGACCCTGCGTCCGCCGGACACCCGGTGGTCGGCCCGCGAGCACCTCGAGGCGACCGATCGCGTCCGTCGGCTCTCCTGATCCGACACTCCAGAACCGCCACCCCAGAACCGACACCCCAGAACCGCTACCCCAGAACCGCCACCCCAGAACC
>DMPC01000082.1:12459-16519 GCA_003456155.1 Actinomycetota bacterium
CCAGAACCGCCACCCCAGAACCGCCGAGAGGCAGCGGTTGGTCGCGTCCGCAGGCATTTCGAGCGTTTTCGCGACCATCTGACGCCTCTCGGCGGTCGGGTTCTCTAGTCTGGCTGGGACGAAGCACTGACGTGGCAGGCGCAGCAGCAGACAGGGGCAGGCATGAAGGTCGGGATTCCCCGGGAGATCAAGAACAACGAGTTCCGGGTGGCGATCACCCCGGCCGGCGTTCTTGAGCTGGTGCGTCACGGGCACGAGGTGGTCATCGAGCAGGGGGCCGGCGTGGGCTCCTCGATTCCTGACGACGACTACAGCGCGGCCGGCGCCCGGATCCTGGCGACGGCCGACGAGGTCTGGGCAGCTGCCGAGATGATCCTCAAGGTCAAGGAGCCGATCGCCGCCGAGTACCACCGCATGCGCGAGGGGCAGGTCCTGTTCACCTATCTTCACCTCGCGGCGGATCGTCCACTGACGGAGGAACTCGCCCGGCGCAAGGTGACCGCCATCGCGTACGAGACCGTCGAGCTGCCCGACCGTTCGCTGCCGCTGCTGGCCCCGATGTCCGAGGTCGCCGGTCGACTGGCGCCTCAGGTGGGCGCGACCGCGCTCATGCGCGCCAATGGCGGACGCGGCGTCCTCATGGGCGGGGTCTCCGGGGTCTACGCGGCAAAGGTGGTCGTCATCGGCGCCGGGGTCGCGGGCCAGAATGCGGCAGCCATTGCCCTGGGCATGCATGCTGAGGTGCGCCTGCTGGACAACAACATCGCAAGACTCCGGCAGATGGACGCCATCTACCAAGGACACATGCAGACCATCGCTTCCAATGCCTACGAGATCGAGCGGGCATGTCGCGATGCCGACATGGTCATCGGAGCAGTGCTGGTGCCGGGGGCCATGGCGCCCAAGCTCGTCACCAACGACCTCGTCGCCCAGATGAAGCCCGGAGCGGTTCTCGTCGACATCGCGATCGACCAAGGCGGGTGCTTCGAGGATTCGCACCCGACGACCCATGCGGATCCGACCTACCCGGTCCACGACACGCTGTTCTACTGCGTCGCCAACATGCCTGGCGCTGTGCCGAACACATCGACCTACGCCCTGACCAACGTCACGATCCCCTATGCGGTCGCGCTCGCCGACAAGGGCTGGCGTCAGGCACTGATCGACGACCATGCGCTCGCGCTCGGCCTCAATGTTCAGGACGGACGGATCACCTACCGCGCCGTGGCGGAGGCCTTCGACATGCCATACACGCCGCTCATTGAGGTGTTGGCCTGACCTCGCTCGTCCAGGCCGTCCAGGGATACCTGGCATACGTCGAGATCGAGCGGGGCCTGTCGATCAACACGGTCGCCGCGTACCGGCGCGACCTCCAGCGGTATCTGGACTGGAGCGCCGACCGGGGGATCATCTCGGCGAGCGAGGTGACCGAGAACGACGTGGCGGACTTCGCGGCCTCTCTTGGTGCGCTGAGCCCGGCCTCGGCGGCGCGAATCCTGGTGTCGGTTCGCACCTTCCACCGCTTCGCAGCCCTGGAGGGCATGGCGGCGCAGGATCCTGCGCGGCACGTCCGGCCGGCGGCCGTCCCCCAGAGGCTGCCGAAGGCGCTCACGTACGAGCAGGTCAGTTCACTCCTCGACCATGCCGGGGACCTGGCCACCGTCGAGGGTGTCCGCGACCGAGCCCTGCTGGAACTGCTCTACGGCACAGGCACCCGCATCTCCGAGGCCGTCGGGCTCGATGTCGACGACGTCGACCTGGCCGGTCTCACGATCGTCGTCACGGGCAAGGGCAGCAAGCAGCGGATGCTGCCCTTGGGAGGCTTTGCTGCCGACGCGATCCAGTCCTATCTGGTCCGGGGGCGGCCGGACCTGGCGACGCGCGGCAAGGGAACTCCTCGTCTGTTCCTCAACTCGCTCGGCCGGCCCCTGTCGAGGCAGAGCGCGTACGGGATCCTGCGCCGGGCCGCCGACCGGGCCGGGATCTCCGGTCATGTCAGCCCGCACTCGCTGCGCCACAGCTTCGCGACGCACCTGCTCCAGAATGGGGCGGACGTCCGGGTCGTCCAGGAGCTTCTCGGACACGCCTCGGTGACGACCACCCAGATCTACACCCTTGTCACGGTGGACACCCTGAGGCAGGTTTACGCGGTGAGCCACCCCCGTGGCCGGTGACCTCGTAGAGGCGGTGGGGTTGGGGCGGCGCCAAGGGGCGGCGATGCTCCGCGGGTCGGCGGTCGAGGGCCGGTAGGCTCCCGATTGGGCCGATTCCGGCTCCGCGACATGCGTGACGGCGCCAGCAAGGGGACCATCCATGGACGAGCAGGGTCAGTCGCCCGTCGACGAGGTCGGTGCGGGCGCCGAAGGGCTCTTCGTTGCCGAGGTCGTCGAGGAGCGGGACGCCGCGCGGACCGGAGCCTCATCGTCGATCCCGGAGCCCGCTCCGCTCACCGAGCACGGCCCGGCGCGCATCATCTCGATGGTGAACCAGAAGGGCGGGGTCGGCAAGACGACCTCGACGGTGAGCCTCGGTGCGGCTCTCGCGGGCTATGGGCGCCGGGTCCTCCTGGTCGACTTCGATCCCCAGGGGGCGCTGTCGGTTGCTCTGGGCGTGAATGCCTATGAACTCGACCTGACCGTCTACAACCTGCTGACGCAGCCGGACTGCCACATCGGCGACGTCATCCTCACCACGGATGTCGAGAACCTTGATCTGCTGCCGAGCAACATCGATCTCTCCGCGGCCGAAGTGCAGCTCGTGAGCGAGGTCGGCCGGGAGCATGCCCTGGCTCGAGTGCTCGCTCCCATTCTCGGCGAGTACGACATCGTCCTCATCGACTGCCAGCCCTCTCTCGGACTCCTCACCGTGAATGCGCTCACGGCGAGCGAGGGGGTGATCATCCCGATGGAGACCGAGTACTTCGCCCTGCGAGGTGTGGCGCTGCTGAAGGACACCATCGACAAGGTGATCACCAGGCTGAACCCCGGGCTGGAGATCATCGGTGTCCTCGCCACGATGTATGACCCGCGCACGCTCCACAGTCGCGAGGTCCTGCAGACCGTGCAGCAGGCGTTCGGTGACTCGGTGTTCCAGACGGTGATCCATCGCACGGTCAAGTTCCCCGATGCCGCTGTGGCGGGGGAGCCCATCACCTCGTTCGCGCCGTCCAGCAGCGGGGCGGATGCCTACCGGCAGCTGGCCCGGGAGGTCCTGGCGCGGTGACGTCGCCCACTGACGCGTCCGTGGCGGAGGGGCAGGTGCCGACGACGGATGCAGCCGCGCACGAGGACGCCCCCACGGAGCGTGTCGGCTTCTCCGTCAAGGTGGGTGAGTTCGAGGGTCCATTCGATCTGCTTCTGCAGCTCATCTCCAAGCACAAGCTCGAGGTGACTGATCTCGCTCTGCACCTGGTGACCGATGAGTTCATCTCCTACATCCGAGGACAGGGCGCGGAGTGGGATCTCGACGAGGCCAGCGGATTCCTCGTCGTCGCCGCAACTCTGCTCGATCTCAAGGCTGCGCGACTGCTGCCGTCGGGCGAGGTGGAGGACGAGGAAGATCTCGCCCTGCTGGAGGCTCGAGACCTGCTGTTCGCGCGACTGCTCCAGTACCGGGCCTACAAGGAGGTCTCGGCGATCTTCGCCGATCGCATGGCGCATGCCGCACGACGGTTCCCGCGCACGGTCGGACTCGAGCCGCAGTTCGCCGCCCTGCTTCCCGAGGTGCTGTTCGAGATCGGGCCCGATCAGTTTGCGGCCCTCGCGGCACGGGCGCTCGCGCCGAAGCCCATCGAGCAGGTGTCGATCTCTCATGTCCACGTGCAGCGGGTCAGCGTGCGCGAGCAGGCGGGGATCATCGTGGACCGTCTGCGTCGCAGCCGTGTCGCGACCTTCCGCTCCCTCGTTGCCGATTGCGATACGACCCTGCTGGTGATCGGTCGGTTCCTGGCACTCCTGGAGCTCTACCGGGAGCAGGTGGTCGTCTTCGAGCAGCTGACGCCGCTCGCGGACTTCACGATCCGTTGGACCGGTGACGAGGACACCGATGTGGCGGTGACCCA
>DMPC01000066.1:0-369 GCA_003456155.1 Actinomycetota bacterium
CTCCGCGCCACCCCGAACCGGAGCGAATCGAGGTACGTCCGCGCGACATAGGCCGGCACCTCGGCCTCAGGAATGGACCTCGCGGCATCTCCGGTTCCCGGGTTCGTGATGCCGTAGTTGATCTCCGTCTCCCAGATCGGCTTCGGAGGCGCGCCCGCGATCCTCAGGGCCGTCTTCATCATGCCCAGAAGAAGGGCCCGCTCACGGGGGGTTCCGTCCGGGAGTGGATACAGATGAACCCCGAAGGCATCGACGGGCCAGCCGAAGGTCCCCAGCGCTGCGAGGTACTCGGGGTAGAAGTCCGTGAACCCCTTGATCCAGCGGGAACCGGTCGATGCCGCGACCACCGTGGCCCCTGGCACCTCCTTC
>DMPC01000066.1:623-1129 GCA_003456155.1 Actinomycetota bacterium
AACTGGGGGATGTTCGCCTCATTCCAGATCTGGTACGAGGCGATCCTGCCCCCGTAGCGACGCACGACCGCGCGAACGTAGTCCTCGAAGAGGGCCGGATCGACCATGGGCATGGACGATCCGGTGCCCGCGAACTCCGCCCCCGGCGCAGGTCCCACCGCCGCCCACTCCGGCGTGCCCCCCAGCACGAGAAGGACCTCCTGGCCCGCGGCCTCGGCCTTGCCGACCTCCCGATCCAGCGCACCCCAGGAGAACCGACCACGCTCCCGTTCAATGAGGTTCCACGACGTGCTCACGTCCCACAGGCGGACCGTGCCAGCGAACTCCGGGGTCCCGATGATCGGGTGGTTCCCGAACAGGGTCGCCGTGACCGGCACTCCCGACTCAGGTATCTGCGGATTGTCCGGCGCCGTCGGCCGGTAGGGGTTCGTCACCCGCACCGACACCGTCGCACGCTGATCGACCGAGGTTCCGCGTCGAACCTCGGTGCGCAGCCAGATCTGCCC
>DMPC01000066.1:1308-2930 GCA_003456155.1 Actinomycetota bacterium
GTGGCCTGCGGTGCGGTCATGATGACTGGGCGACCTTGCCTGCGGAAGAGCGGCCGCATCGGGCGAGACAACGACCCCGCCGGACATGAGGACCCCAACCGCCACCATCAGTCCGGTTGCTGCCACCGCCCATCGGCGAATCATCATCGGGATCCCGTCTCCACGTGCTCCTTCAGTCGGACCAGGGTCTTGAGAATGGCTGTCTGGTTCCTGTCATAGGCCCCGATCAGCATCAGGGAGGCAGGAATGCGCGCGGTGGTCCCGTCGAAGGTCTCCACCACCTCCGTCCGGGCGTCCGGGTTGCCCTGGGCGTCCGGGAGCCCGGTCAACTCGTAGCGCCAGCGATGCCCATTGATGTGCCGCCAGGCGATGACCCGGCCCTCGTCGAACTCCACGACCGTGTTGCGGATGCGGTAGGGAAGCACGATGCGCATGTCCATGCCGAACGTCGCTCCGAGGGAGAGCCTCGACGGGCCGGCGAATCGACCCTGCACGGACCCGGAGCCGTCGATCACCGCATGCTGGGCAGGATCGGCGAGGACATCGAAGACCGAGCCCGGCGATGCATCCACCACGATCCGGCCGGCACGCTGGTACGGCGATGCACAGGGCAAGGCGTCCGCGCGCAGCGGGGCAGCTGAGGCGTCCATGCCCGCAACGGTAACCCCCGGCGACCCTAGACTCACCATGTGAGCGTGCGGATCTACACCGGACCGCACTCCGATCGCGGTCGAGGGCCATCGGGGTGGGTCGCCTCCCTGCCCTGGATCTTCACAGGTCTGACCATCCTCGGGCAGATCGTCTGGGTGCTGGTGTCCGACGATGCGCGCACCGCCCTCACCATCCTGACCGTCATCACGTTCTTCCTGGCCAGCGCGACGCATGCCTTCCTGTCCCGCGGAGCCACGTGGACGGTGGGCTACCTCGGCATCACCCTCGCCTTCGGCTGGCTCATCGAGCGGGTCGGCCTGACGACCTCCTTCCCGTTCGGGCACTACGAGTACACCGACACCCTCGGGCCGAGCGTGTTCGGTGTTCCCCTGGTGATCCCGCTCGCCTGGTCGATGATGGCCTACCCCTGCCTGCTGGCTGCCCAGCGACTGTCGATGACCCGGGTCGGGGTGGCCTTGGTCGGTGGGCTCGTGCTCGCCTCCTGGGACCTCTTCCTCGATCCGCAGATGGTTTCCGAGGGGCACTGGGTCTGGACGCAGATCGGATGGGAGCTCCCGGGCATCCCAGGAATCCCCCTGCAGAACTTCCTCGGCTGGCTGCTCGGCTCGATCGTGCTGATGTGGCTCCTCGACCTGCTCCCGCGCAAGGTGGCCGACGATGCCGTGCCCACGACCCTGCTCGTCTGGGTCTATGCCTCCAACGTGCTGGCGAATGCCGTCTTCTTCGACCGGCCCGGCGTGGCCCTCTGGGGCTTCGTGGTGATGGGACTGGTGGTCATCCCCTTCCTGTGGCGGGTGTGGAGCCAGCCGAGGTGGTGACCCGAAGCGGCGTCGCGCAGGCCCTGGTGGGAGCAGGAACGCTGGCGGCCGTGGGTATTGCCGTGCACACCGCGTTCAACCTGCGGCACCTGCGCCGTCCGCAGGGCCGGACTCAGGGGCGGACTCAGGGGC
>DMPC01000066.1:3114-5745 GCA_003456155.1 Actinomycetota bacterium
GGCGGACTCAGGGGCGGACTCAGGGCCGGACCTCCAGCGACTCGTCGGGCGAGGGCGTGGGCGCCGAGCGCGTCAGCCTGCTCATCCCGGCGCGGAATGAGGCGGCGACCATCGCCGCGGCTGTGGCATCGGCCGCCGCGCAGGACACGGCTGGCGGTTCGTTCCGGCTCGATCTGGAGGTCGTCGTCCTGGACGACGGCTCGCAGGACGGAACCGGTCGGATCGTGGCCCCCTTGGCCGCGAGCGATCCCCGTATCCGTCTGATCAGCGGAGCCGACGAGCCTCCCCCCGCGGGCTGGCTGGGCAAGCCGTGGGCCTGCGCCCGACTGGCCGACGAGGCCACCGGCTCCGTCCTCGCCTTCATGGATGCCGATGTCGAGCTGGATCCCGACGCCATCAGCGCCCTTGTCGAGACCCTCAGGAGTGAGGGTTTCGCCATGCTCGCGCCCTACCCGCATCAGGAGGCCCACGGCTGGCTCGAGCGCCTCGTGCAGCCCCTGGTCACGTGGTCGTGGGCGGCGACGCTCCCCCTCGGGTGGGCAGAGAACTCGCCTCGTCCGTCGCTCTCGGCTGCCAACGGGCAGCTGCTCGTCATGG
Organism: Actinomycetota bacterium; assembly: GCA_003456155.1. GTDB lineage: Bacteria > Actinomycetota > Actinomycetes > S36-B12 > S36-B12 > UBA10649. The sequence goes on from DMPC01000066.1 coordinate 3,712, forward strand.
ATGCCGAGGCCTATCGCCTCATCGGAGGGCATGCCGCCGTCGCGGGCGAGGTGCTCGAGGACATCGCCCTGATGCGCGCCTTCAAGCGCCGGGAACTCCGCACGGCGACGGTCGACGGATCACACCTGGCCCGCTGTCGTATGTACTCCGGTACGCGCGAGGTCGTGAACGGGTACGGCAAGTCGCTCTGGGATGCCTTCAACGGACCCGCGGGAAGCCTCGCCGTGAATGCGCTGCTGGTCAGCGCCTACGTCGTGCCGGCCTTGGCCGCAGTCGGCTCCCGCTCCCCGCGCGTGCGCGCACTCGGGGTGGTCGGCTACGCGGCCGGAGTGACGAGCAGGGTGCTGGTCGCGCGACGGACCGGAGAACGTGTACTTCCGGACACCCTGGCGCAGCCGCTGTCGATCCTCGCGTTCGTCACCTTGAACGCCATCTCGTGGGAGCGGCACCTGCGGGGCGCCAACACCTGGAAGGGCCGATCGGTGATCGCGTCGGGGGTTGCGTCATGAGCAGGGTCGCGTCATGAGCAGGGTCGCGTCATGAGCAGGGTCGCATGAGCAGGGTTGTCGTCATCGGCGGCGGCGTCGGCGGCCTCGCGGTCGCCGCCCGACTGGCGGTACGACGGAACGACGTGATCCTCCTCGAGCAGGCCGACCGCATCGGCGGGAAGCTGCACACCTATCGCCGCGACGGCTTCGCCTTCGACACCGGGCCGAGCCTGTTCACCCTGCCGGCGGTGTACCGCGACCTGTTTCTGAAGACGGGTGGACCACTCGAGGAGGCCGTCGATCTTCAGCCGGTCGAGCCGGGGTTCGGCTACCACTTCGCCGATGGGAGCTCGGTCGTCGTGCCGGGTGTCGACCCGGCCCGCGCGGCACGCGCCTTCGGTGAGGCGTTCGGCGGCACAGCCGGGGAGGACTGGCGGCGCCTCATCGACCGCGGTGGCCAGATGTGGCGGCTGACCCGGGAGCCCTTCCTGCAGTCCCCGCTGGACGGCTGGCGGACTCTGCTCAAGGTCGCGAGTCCCTCGGCCGTTCGCACCGTCGCCCCGCGGACCACCCTGCGTGAGTTGGGCGAGGAGTTCCTGGCCGATCCGCGACAGCGACAGATCCTGGACCGCTACGCCACCTACTCCGGCTCCGACCCCCGTCGGGCTCCCGCAGTGTTCGCGACCATCCCGTACATGGAGCAGACCTTCGGTGCCTGGCACCTCGGAGGGGGCCTGGGGACTCTGGCCGATGCGCTCGAGCAGCGCTGCCGCGAGCGGGGCGTGGACATTCGGTTGGGCCAGGACGTCACCGAGGTGATCATTCGCGACGGTCGCGCCTGCGGGGTGCGCGTGCAGGCTTCCGGCTCGGAACCGCCCGGGGGGCCACGCGACGCCTCAGGACAGGTGATCGATGCCGACATCGTGATCGCCAATGCCGACGCCCAGCACCTCTACAACGACCTCGTCCACGACCGCCGCGCCCAGGGGCCGGCACGCTCACTCGCCAAGGCCGCTCCCGCACTCTCCGGCTTCGTCATCCTCCTCGCCCTGCGCGGGCGTACTCCGGGCATACACCACCACAACGTGTGGTTCCCCGCCGACTACGACGGGGAGTTCGACGCCATCTTCGGGCGTGCGCCGCACCCGGCAGCGGATCCGGCGATCTACGCCTGCGTACCGGACGATCCCCGGATGAGGCCCGACGACGACAGTGAGGCGTGGTTCATCCTGGTCAACACGCCGCGTCATGGCGACGGTTCCGGTGGCACCGTCGACTGGGACGCCCCCGGGGTCGCCGGGGATTATGCGGACCTGCTTCTCGCTCGACTCGCCGAGCGGGGCACCGACATTCGGCACCGCATCCTGTGGCGTGAGCTGCGTACTCCCGCGGACCTCGAACGCACGACGCGCGCCCCCGGCGGATCGATCTACGGATCCTCCAGCAACGGGCCGCGCGCAGCGTTCCAGCGCCCTGCCAACCGCTCCCCCATCCCGGGGCTGTTCCTCGTCGGAGGCTCCGCCCACCCGGGTGGGGGACTTCCCCT
>DMPC01000066.1:6033-10488 GCA_003456155.1 Actinomycetota bacterium
CACGGGTGATCAGCACGGGAAGCCCGTCGAATGACACGTCACCCCGGGTTCCCTGCTATCCGGTCAGCGCACCGAGACCGAGCGCCTCGTACACCTCGATGGTGGAGCGCGACCGGTTGAGCGTGTAGAAGTGCAGACCGGGCGCCCCAGCGTCGAGCAATTGCTGGCACATCTGCGCGGCCACCTCGACCCCGAGCTCGATGACCGCCTCGGAGTCGTCGGCCACCGCGTGGAAGCGCTCCGCAAGGGCCACGGGGAAGACTGCACCCGAGAGGTCGGCGAAGCGCTCGATCTGCGCCACGTTCGTCACCGGCATGATCCCGGGGATGATCGGCATCGTGCAGCCCGCCGCGGTCGCGAGGTCCACCATGCGCACGTAGTCCTCGACTCGGAAGAACAGCTGCGTGATGGCGAAGTCGGCGCCCGCCCGCTGCTTGAGCGCCAGCACCCGAGCGTCGTGGTCCAGATCCGGGGACTCGGGATGACCCTCGGGGAAGGCAGCGACTCCCACGCTGAACGAGCCGAGACTGCGCACCAGTTCGACAAGCTCGACCGCGTGCTCAAGGCCACCGGGATGCGCCTGCCACGTCGAGCCGAGACCGGTCGGCGGATCCCCCCGCAGGGCCAGGACCGTGCGGACCCCCTCGGCCGCGTACTGCCCGATGACGCCACGGATCTCCTCGCGGCTGGCACCGACGCAGGTCAGGTGCGCCACCGGAGTGAGGGTGGTGTCGCGAGCGATCTCACCGGTGAGCCGGACGGTCCGATCCTGGGTCGATCCGCCGGCCCCGTACGTCACCGACACGAAGGTGGGCTTGAGCGCCTCGATCTCCCGGACCGTCTGCCACAGAACCCGCTCCCCCTCGTCCGTCTTGGGCGGAAACAGTTCGAATGAGAACGAGCGCCGACCCGCCGACAGGACTTCGCCGAGATCAAGGGGGGCCGACATGGGCACAGACTACGGGGAGGCATGTTCTCGCGGGTGCCCGTAGGCTCGGCGGGTGACCTCCCCCCTCGACGCCGCCGATCTGCGCATCCGCGTGCAGAAGGTCGTCGACCAGACGATCGACCGTCAGGCACAGGTCCTCACCGCAGTCAGCCCCGACCTCACTCCACTCATCGGTGCGCTCACCGCACTCCTGGCCGGAGGGAAGCGGCTGCGTCCGGCCTTCGCCTACTGGGGCTGGCGCGGGGCGGGCGGCGAGGAAAGCCTCGACGAGGAGGCCATGACGGCGGCAGCGGGGCTGGAGTTCCTTCAGGCGTGCGCGCTCATCCACGACGATGTGATGGACGGGTCCGACACCCGCCGCGGCCTTCCGGCCGCTCACCGCCGGTTCGCCGGGCTCCACCGCGATGAGCAGTGGCTGGGCTCCCCCGAGTCCTTCGGGACAGGAGCGGCCATCCTGCTGGGCGACCTGTGCCTGTCCTGGGCGGACGAGGTGATCTTCAGCCGACGGTTCCCGCCCGCGACCATGGCACGGGCGAAGGCCGTCTACGACGAGATGCGCACCGAGCTGATGGCCGGTCAGTACCTCGACCTGCTCGAGCAGGCACGCGGCGGAGGCTCGGTCGAGCGAGCCCTGACCGTCGTGCGCTACAAGTCCGCGAAGTACACGATCGAGCGCCCGCTCCATCTGGGAGCCGCTCTCGCGGATGCCTCACCCGAGGTGTTCGAGGCCTACACCGGCTACGGCCTGCCCCTCGGGGAGGCCTTCCAGCTGCGGGACGACATCCTCGGGGTGTTCGGAGACCCCGAGGAGACTGGCAAGCCCGCGGGCGACGACCTGCGCGAAGGCAAGCGGACCGTCCTGGTGGCCACAGCGGTCGAACGCTGCTCGTCCGAACAGGCTTCCGTCATGCGGCGCTACCTCGGGGATCCGGGCCTCGACGCCCAGGGCGTTGCACAGCTGCGCGGCATCATCGCCGAGACCGGCGCCCTCTCGCACACCGAGGGGATGATCGATCTGCTGCTGGAGCAGTCCCTCGCGGCCCTCGACACGGCCGACCTCGACCCCACCGCGCGCGAGGTGCTGGTCGGACTGGCGCACGCCGCAACCCGCCGCAGCACCTGACCCGCACGCTCGCCCACGAGAGGAACACCCATGCGCACCGTCACCGGGCCCACCGACGAGGTCGTTGTCGTCGGGGCAGGCCTCGCCGGACTCTCGGCGGCCATGAGACTGGCCGGGGCCGGGAGATCCGTCACCGTGGTGGAACGCGAGTCGATCCCGGGAGGCCGAGCCGGACGGCTGGACATCGAGGCGTCCGACGGCACCTACCGGTTCGACACCGGGCCGACCGTCCTCACCATGCCCGACCTCATCGCCGACGCCTTCGACAGCCTCGGTGAGGAGATGTCGGACTGGCTCACCCTCGAGCCCGTCGATCCGCTCTACCGCTCCTTCTTCCCGGACGGGTCCGTCCTCGACGTCCACTCCGACGTCGAGCGCATGGCCGACGAGATCGACCGCGTCATCGGTCCTGAGGAGGCTGCGGGCTACCGCCGATACGTCGACTTCGTCTCCCAGCTCTACCGATACGAGATGAACGACTTCATCGACCGCAACATCGACTCCCCGCTCGACCTGCTGACTCCCGATCTTGCGCGACTGGTCGCCATCGGCGGGTTTCGTCGACTCTCCCCCAAGGTGCGCCAGTACCTGAAGGACCCCCGCACGGAGCGCATCTACTCCTTCCAGGCGATGTACGCCGGAGTCTCCCCGCAGGACGCCCTGGCGATCTATGCCGTCATCGCCTACATGGACTCCGTCGCCGGGGTCTACTTCCCGAAGGGCGGCATGCACGCCGTCCCTGCAGCGATGGCCGCGGCTGCCGCCAAGCACGGGGTCCGCTTCCGCTACGACACAGAGGTGGAGCGCGTCGAGACCTCCGGCGATCGGGCGACCGCCGTCATCACGACGGGCGGCGAGCGGATTCCGGCCGACGTCGTCGTCCTGAACCCGGATCTGCCCGTCGCCCATCGGGACCTGCTCGGCCGGGAACCGTGGAGCGTGCGCCGACTGACCTACTCCCCCTCGTGCTTCCTGCTGCTCGCGGGATCGTCCGCCCACTACAGCAAGATCGCCCATCACAACATCCACTTCGGTCGATCGTGGGCCGGGGTGTTCGACGAGCTCATCGACCGTCAGCAGCTGATGAGCGACCCGAGCCTGCTGGTCACGAATCCCTCACGCTCCGATCCGGATCTCGCCCCCGAGGGCAAGGAGATCTACTACGTGCTGTTCCCCACCCCGAACCTGGACTCCCCGCTCGATTGGCACGAGATCGGTCCCCGGTATCGGGACGAGGTGGTCCGGACCCTCGAGGAGCGCGGGTACATCGGCTTCGGAGACGCGATCGAGGTCGAGGACGTCACCACTCCCCTCGACTGGCAGGCGCGCGGAATGGAACGCGGCGCACCGTTCGCCTCTGCTCACTCCTTCCTGCAGACCGGGCCATTCCGGCCGGGCAACATGTGGGGCGAGAACGTCGTCTTCACCGGTTCCGGGACCCAACCTGGTGTGGGCGTCCCGATGGTGCTCATCTCGGGTCGCCTCGCGGCCGAGCGCGTCACCGGAAAGGACCTCACGTACCGATCACGGGCGGTCCGCTGGTGACGCGTCACGCGCGCGAGCTTGACGCAGCGCGCATCGCCGATCCCCATCTGCGCGAGTCATACGAGCGCTGTCGACAGCTCAATGCCGAGTACGGAAAGACGTACTACCTGGCCACTTTGCTGCTGCCGCCGGAGAAGCGTCCCTACGTGCACGCTCTCTACGGCTTCGCACGCTACGCCGACGAGATCGTTGACGATCTGCAGTCCACGCTGACCGACGAGCAGAAGGCCGAGTGGCTGGGAGCGTGGGGGCAGGCATTCCTCGACGACATCGAGCGAGGCTGGTCCGATGATCCGGTCTGCATGGCGGTCGTCGACACCGTCCATCGCTGGAGCATTCCGCGCGAGCATTTCATCGCCTTCCTGCACTCGATGACGATGGATCTCACCGTCACCGAGTACCGCACCTACGACGACCTCTACGAGTACGTCTACGGATCCGCCGCAGTGATCGGCCTTCAGATGGTTCCCATCCTCGAGCCGAGTTCACCGGAGGCCTACGCCCGCGCCACCGACCTGGGCGTGGCCTTCCAGTTGGCGAACTTCATCCGCGACGTCGGCGAGGATCTCGATCGGGGTCGGGTCTACCTCCCGCTCGACGAGCTTGCGGAGTTCGGCGTGACCCGCGCTGACCTCGATAAGCGGGTCGCCACGCCGGCCATCCGTGCGGCTCTCGCCGAGCAGGTCGCCCGGGTGCGGATGCTCGAGGAGAGGTCCCGTCCGGGCATCGACATGCTTCACCCGGCATCACGGGACTGCATCAATGCGGCCCGCGTGCTGTACTGCGGGATCGTCGACGAGGTGGAGCGGCAGGACTACGACGTGTTCACGCGTCGGGC
>DMPC01000015.1 GCA_003456155.1 Actinomycetota bacterium
CCCAACGCCGTGATCGCATCGACATAGCCCTGCTGCCAGACGACGGGCACGACGGTGCCGCCATCGAAGGAGTCCACGCAGACGAGCACGGGGGCACTCGGTCGTTGCTGGGCCGCCGAGCCCGCCGCGAAAGCAGCCGTCCATGCCTCCTGGTTGCCCGGCTTCTCGCACAGGATCGGGCCGCGCAGCCGGAAGAGCCGCGCCAGAGTGTCATTCAGGTGGTGCACGGGCTGGTCGTTCCATGCAGCCGCGATGATCGACTCCCCCAGCGGCGTGAGCACGTCCGCGAGCGCCAGGGCGGACGGGTTCGCCGCCTGAAAGCCGCAGAGCATCATCACCAGGTGCGAATCCGGTGGCGTGCTCGGATCGACGAGCGCTGCAGCCGGACCGGCGGGATGACGCAGCGCGATCGAGGGCACGCCGGGGGACATCGGGACGGTGCCCACCAGCCGCAGGCCGGCGAAGTCCGCCGCATCGAGTTCGGCCACAGCAGCTGCCGTGCCTCCACCCTGCGACCAGCCCATGCATCCGAGTCGGGTGCCGGCCTCCGCGACCAGTGCGCGCACCACGCGAGCCATGTTCACCGCATCGCGGGCGTTGGTCCGGTTGACCATGTACTGATGCATGCCCGCTGTGCCCAAGCCCTGGTAGTCCGTCGCGCACACGACCCAGCTGGCATCGATGAGTCGCTGCAGGCCGGGGATGCCGTAGTCGATCTGCCTGCTGCTCTCGGCGGTGAAGTAGGTGGTGAGCTCGCGTGCTGGATCCGGCTGCGCCGACGGGCAGGCGGCATCTCCGAGACCGGTCGTGCCATGGCACCAGGTGAGAATGGGCAGGTCCGTGCCAGCGTCCACGGGGGCGATGACGATACCGGTCACCTCGTGCGGCAGGTCGTGGAGATCCTGCGAGGAGTAGCGCACCCGCCAGGCCCGGGCACCGGTGATCGACGTGGGCAGGTCTTCAGCACTCAGCAGGGTTCCGGGTTCCTTCGACATGACGTCAGCCTAGGCGCGAGGAGATCGCCCGGGGCTGATGCTCACCGTGGAGGAGTCACAGGGGTCGCCAGCTCGCAGGGCGGCGAGGGTGAGACGCCCCTACGGTGGAGGCATGGCAGTGACGCGCCTCGTCGGCGTCTACCGCGCGGACGGCGGGCTGTGGGGCGAACTGAGGTACCTCGCGGGCCACTACCTGCGGGGGCAGTCCTGCACCCTGTGCGACATCACCCACTCCCCCTTCCGTCGCAAGGCCGAGTGGGATCACCAGGTGGAATCGCTCGGCATCCCGTTCACACTGCTGCACCTGAACGAGCTCGACGACTCACTGGCCGAGTTCGTCGGCGACCGGGCGGCGTGCGTCCTCGCCGACACTCCCGAAGGTCGCGTCATGCTGCTCGGGAATGACAATCTGGCCTCCGTCGACGACGATGTCTCGGCCTTCTTCGCCCTCCTCCGCGAGCGGCTTGCACCCTGAGCTGAGGCGGATGCCCGAGGGTCGCGCGACAATCACCCCTGTGACCGACGATCTCGCCGAGCCGACTCCTCCCCGCCTGCCCCGGAGAGCGGGTTCACCGGAGGTGATGGAGCAGGAGCAAACGACCGCAGACTCGTGGCCCGTGCTCAGCGAGGACGAGCTGGACGACGTGTCACCTCCGCGATGACCGAGGCCTGATGCTGCGCTGCTCGCGTGAGCGTCGCTGCTGCCTCACCTGATGCCTCGGCACTCATGATGGGAGCAAGCAGGCGCTCGTTCTCCTGCGCGACCGCCGCCACGATCTTTCTCGCCATCCCTGCCTCGACATCCAAGGCCGCGGCGATGTCGCTCTCCGCCCGCTGCGGGTTCCTCGCGTCGAAAACCAGATGACTGATCAACCAGCCACTTCCCTCGCGCCGGGCAACCGGTGCGAGCAGGGCACCCGTCGCGTCCCGCCCACGCCCCTCAACCCGGATCGGGCCGTCGACGTCCACCAGCACGGGAGCGCTGTGAGCCAGGTCAGCGCTCACGTCGACGAAGCCGTGCACCACCGCCATGCCGATCGCGTCACGCTGGTGACCGTAGTTCAGGACGCCCTGTGACGTGCTCCCCAGATGCGCAACACCCACCTCTAAGGCATCGCCCGTCCACGAGCCGGTGGCGCCGGAGCGATCGTGGTTCAGCAGGTCGATGAGCGGGACAGCAACCGGCTCGGAGCGGCCGTCATCGCCGATGGGGAGACGGAACACGCGTGTGCTCCACAGCAGGCTCGCAGGTGATGGGCGACGCCGACGGAAGCTGGGACGCAGGGCCCGGACAGCCGAGACGAGCTCCTCGTCCATGTCTGGCGCCATAGCCGGGTGCGTGCGCACGAGCCATGGGATCTTCCCGCACGCGTTGTGCAGGGCGACCTGCAGGAGCAGCAGCTCGGTCTCGGCCTCGCCGAACTCGTCGGGCACCCCGTCGAAGGCCAGCTCCTCGTCGTCGTCGGCCCAGTCGACGCGGCCGATGCGCAGAAGCGCCTCTCGAGGGACCCGAAGGAGCGGCTCACCGTCCCGTGCATCGCACTCGACACTGCCCTGCCCCTTGCGCACGACGAGTCGGGCCCGGGGATGAATCCAGCCTCCCGACTCGACCACGATCCCGAGGCTTCCCGCGAGGAGGTCCGCCACGAGATCGTCATCGGTGTCGACATGGCGCCAGGGATCGAAGGCGATCGACATCACCCCTCCCTTCGGCAGATGCACGTGCCATCACATCAGATCCCCGCGCCCCTGATCCTGCACGTGCAGCGCACTGCCTCATCGCATGGGCTGCCCGAGCGGATGAGGATTGAGCACCGAGCTCAGGCCTGCAGCCCCCGGATCGGGCCGTCGTCGAGCACTCGCAGCCCCAGGGCGGCCAGCGCCTGCGTTGCCTCACGCATCTCATCACTCTCGCCGGCCCCCATGCCCAACTGCTGACCCTGCAGGCTGCGGGCGAGGATCGACTCCATGATCACGGCGAGCTTGAAGCAGGCGACCGCCGTGCACACCTCGAGGTTCTCCAGAGCGTTGCCGGTGCGGGCCGCGTAGTGCTCGACGATCTGCTCCCTGCTCCAGAAGCCGGGCTGATCGGTGATGTGCTGGGCGACAGGCACGGCCCCGCGCAGCCCATCCCCCGCCTGCGTCCAGTAGACCAGCATGATCGCGAGGTCCATGGCCGGATCCCCGAGGGTCGACATCTCCCAGTCGAGCACAGCACGCACCGTCGGGTCAGCGGGCGCGAGGATCGTGTTGTCGACGCGGTAGTCGCCATGCACGATCGACACCGGTGCGGGAACAAGCGAGTCGACCCGCTCCGCGAGAAGGGAAGCCAGCCGCTCGATGTCGGGAAGGTCGCGGGTCCGGGTCAGCTCCCACTGCTGGCCCCATCGACGCACCTGCCTCTCGACATAGCCCTCGGGTCGACCGAGGGACTCCAGTCCCGCGGCCATCGGATCGATCGCATGCAGGTCAGCCAAGGTGTCGACGAGCGACTCGCAGACCGCCGAAGCCTCGAGCGGCGGCAGCAGTGCGGCAGCCTCGGCGTCAGCGATCACGCGCCCGTCGACGTAGTCCATCAGCAGGAAAGGCGCACCGATGACGGACTCGTCCTCGCACAGTGCCCGGGGCTGCGGCACCGGGAAGCCCACTCGACTCAAGCCGGTGAGGACCCGGAACTCGCGGTCCATGTCGTGGGCGCTCGGCAGGATGTGACCGAGCGGCGGACGGCGCAGCACCCAGTCGCGTCCGGATGCGTCGACGATCTGGTAGCTGATGTTCGAGCGGCCGCCCGCGAGCAGCTCCGCCCGCAGGTCGGAACGACGATCGATGGCGAGCCCGGACGCCTCGATCCAGGCTGCGAGGGGCGCGAGCCGAAGGCCGTCCGGATCCATTCCGCACCCTCCACTGCCGGGACGGTCGCCCGATCGCCTCGAACGGTACCGGGAGATCAGGCCTGCGAGTAGATGTGCGAGAGGTCGTAGCCGTCGTGCGCCGTGCGCGCGGCCCGGCGAAACCGTGTCGTCGGGCACCTTCGTCCCCCCGGGTGCGGATCTGCTCCGGGTCGCTAGCCTGCCGCCATGACTATTGCCATTGGTGACCAGATTCCCGACGTGACCGTGTCCGTCATGAAGGACGGCTCCCCCAGCGACATCTCCGCCCGTGAGCTGCTCGGCTCCGGACGTGTCGTCCTGTTCGCGGTGCCCGGCGCATTCACGCCGGGTTGCTCCCGGGTGCACCTGCCCGGCTACAAGGAGCATGCCGACGACATCGCCGGCAAGGGCGTCGACCTCATCGCCTGCATCTCGGTCAACGACACGTTCGTCATGGACGCCTGGGGCGAGGCCCACGGCGTCAACGGGACGATCACGATGATCGGCGACGGTGATGCGAACTTCACCTCGGCCGTGGGCCTCGAGGTCGAGGTGCCCAGCGCCGGCCTTGGCCGCCGCTCGCAGCGCTACGCCATGGTGCTGCAGGACGGTGTCGTCGAGGAGCTCATGCTGGAGGACAACGGACTCTCCGTCGTCAACAGCGCGGCGTCCTGCGTCCTCGACCGCCTGTAGTGCACCGAGGGACCCGCGTCGCAGGCGAATGAGCCCGCGGCCTTCACGCCGCACATGACGCACCACTGCGAAGCGGACGTCAGGAAGGTGCCTGCCGACGCTGTCGGCCGGCCCGATGCACTAGCGGTTGCGCCTCCACAGGAGCACCGCGGCTCCGACGAGTCCGACGATGGCCGCGAGGGCGACGATCGCCGGCAGCACGGGCGAAGGGACGGTATCGCCGTCGGTCGACGTCGGGGCCGTCGCGGCCGCGCTGACGTCCAGGGTCGCGAGCAGACCGACGTGATCGGTGGGCAGGCAGGCCGGGCCCTCGAGCGGAACACCCAGTGCCGCCGCTGCGGCAGCCGCGTTCTCCTGCTGCTCCGGAGCGTCGCAGGCCCAGGCGTCGACGCCTCCCGGCCACTCCGCGCCGATGAGGCGCACGCTCTCCACCTGCACCCCGCCGCTCGTGAAGAAGTAGTCCAGGCGATCGGTGTAGCCGT
>DMPC01000203.1 GCA_003456155.1 Actinomycetota bacterium
ACGGTCCGGCCCGCTGGCGGCGGCGGCCGCGTCCGCGTACACGGCGACCAGGGCGTTCTCGACCTCGGCGAGCAGGCGACGGGCTCCCCGTGGCCGATCGACGTCCGTCGGCAGCGCAAAGGCGACGACGCCTGCGGGCGGTGATGCACCCGCCTGCTCGGTGAGGAGGGCGGCCCGGGAGCGCCGCTGCCGATGGCTCTCCAGACCGGCCTGGGCCTGTCGACGGTCGCCGGAGTCCACGCGTGCTCCGGCCACCGAGTATGCGTAGATCGCCGCGTCCTCACCCGAGACGACGGCGGACCATGCCTGTGCCGCGTTCACCGCAGGTCCCGAAGTGCGGGCACGTGGCTCGCCTCTGATGCACCGATGAAGGCGAGGGTTCGGCTGAGATCCATGTCGGTCGCCTCGACGCAGGATCGGATCCGGTCCCGCGCCGCCTGTCTCTCGGCGTCCAGGAGGGTGCTGATCGACGCCTGCAGGGGCTGAGGGGCTGCGCCCGGGACCCCTTCGGCAGACGCGTTCAGCTGGCCGCCTCCGAGGGCGGAGAGGTGGTCGGCGTGCTGCCGTCTGATCAACTCCAGGGTTGAGCGTGCCTGGTCCTGACCTGCGGGCAGTGCAGCGATGGCCGCGTCGTACAGGGCTATCAGGGCCGCTTCCTCCTCCGCGACACGAGCGGAGATGGGCGGTGGCGCCGCGGCGGTGGTGGTGGGCGGGGCATCGGGCGCCTGTTCGCTGCTGCACGAGGCGAGGGCGCCCACGGGAACAAGCGCCACGAGACCGAGGAGGCCCTGTCGTCGGGTGATCCCGCTGCTCCTGCGGCGGGCAGGCATGGATCCCGGCATGTGCCAAGGATGGCACGCACTCGCTACAGTTCAGAGCAGGTCGGACGGGCTCTGAACGCCCCCGCTCACCACAACAGGCAGGTCACAACAGGATCCGGGAGGGACGATGTCCGCACGCGCGGAGTTGCTGGACGGCCTCAGCGGACCCCTGGCCGACCTCGGCGTCGACCTTGAGGACGTCGAGGTGAGCCGTGCGGGTCGGCGGCATGTCGTGCGGGTCGTCGTGGACCGCGACGGTGGAGTGGATCTGGACCGGGTGGCTGCGGTGAGCCAGACAGTGTCCTCTCTGCTGGACGAGGGTCCCCTGGCAGGAGTGGTCGAGGGGCCTTTCGTGCTCGAGGTCACCTCCCCGGGGGTGGACCGGCCGTTGACGGAGCCTCGGCACTGGCGTCGTGCGGTGGATCGACTCGTCCGCATTGAGGATGACGACGGTGCGGTCATCGAGGGACGCATCCTCGACGTGCCCGAGGGCACGTCGGTCGAGTTGCTCGTTCAGGGTGACGTGGTCGTGCTGCCTGTGTCCCGCGTCCGGCGGGCCGTCGTGCAGGTCGAGTTCAACCGGGACGCTCGCGCGGCGGCTGCCGAGCCTGATGCGCGGGGCGAGGGCATGAGCGGCGACGAGGAGGAGGCCTAGCCATGGACATCGACGTGAGCGCCTTGAAGGCGCTGGTTCGAGAGAAGGACCTCTCGCTTGATCTGGTGGTCGAGAGCATCGAGCAGGCGATGCTGGTCGCCTACCTCCGTACCGAAGGTGCTGCGGCGACGGCTCGTGTCACTCTCGATCGCAAGTCCGGGCATGTGACGGTCTGGGCGGCCGAGACGGACGATGACGGCGTGGTGATCCGTGAGTTCGATGACACCCCGGATGGATTCGGTCGCATCGCTGCGATGACGGCCAAGCAGGTCCTGCTGTCTCGGCTTCGCGAAGCTGAGGGCGACGTCACCATGAGCGAGTTCACCGGGCGTGAAGGGGATCTCGTCTCCGGCGTGGTGCAGCAGTCCAGCAACCCGCGCATGGTCCGGGTCGACATCGGAAAGGTCGAGGCGAACCTGCCGCCGGAGGAGCAGGCGCCGGGGGAGTCCTACCCGCATGGCACGCGGATCAAATGCGTGGTCACCGGGGTGCGGCGCGGGTTCAAGGGACCCCAGGTGACCGTGTCGCGAACCCATCCGAGTCTGGTCAAGCAGCTCTTCGCTCTCGAGGTTCCGGAAATCGCGGACGGCACGGTCGAGATCACCGCGATCGCTCGGGAGGCAGGTCATCGCTCGAAGATCGCGGTGCGCTCACACGCGCCGGGGGTGAACGCCAAGGGGGCGTGCATCGGGCCGATGGGCCAGCGAGTGCGCCAGGTGATGTCGGAGCTGAACGGGGAGAAGATCGACATCGTCGACAGCAGCGACGACCCTGCCGAGATGATCGCGCACGCGCTCTCCCCGGCGCGCGTCCTGGGAGTTCAGATCGTGGACCCGGTCGCCCGTGCCGCACGGGTGATCGTGCCGGACTACCAGCTCTCTTTGGCCATTGGTCGGGAGGGCCAGAATGCCCGCCTGGCGGCTCGGCTCACGGGTTGGCGCATCGACATCCGCCCGGACACGGCACTCGCCTCGGGTCCGGATTCCCCGGCGACGTCCTCCGGTGACGAGGCCACGCCTGCCTCGGTGGACTGAACCGGGTGGCGAGCGGGGTACACTCGGCGACGGCCAGGTCGGCTGACCTCCAGCGCATGTGCGTGGGATGTCGTGCTCGGGCTGGAGCGTCAGAACTGATCAGGGTCGTCGTCATGGACGGGAAGGTCCTTCCCGATCCGCGGCGCCGCCTCCCTGGGCGCGGTGCGCACCTGCACCCGACCACGCAGTGCCTGGAGCGCGTCGAGCGTTCCCAGGCCCTGGTCCGCGCACTGCGGGTGGCCGGGCCGCTGGATCTCACCGCGCTGCGGGAGATGATCGGTTCGGGCTGAGCACGGTCGATATCGGCCCGAGTTCAGCCCCATCGCAGCACCACCGCAGTACGAACGCAGTACGAACGC
>DMPC01000166.1:0-1216 GCA_003456155.1 Actinomycetota bacterium
CCGGCGCCCTTCGCCATGCCGCCCACGGTGTAGCCACCGGTGGTGACCGAGGCCGTCTTGGGCACGGTGTCGGTCGTCATGATCGACACTGCGGCAGCCGGGCCGCCGTCGCTCGACAGTGCCGCGACCGCGGCGTCCACTCCGGCCAGCAGCTTTGCCATCGGCAGCCGCTCGCCGATCAGGCCCGTGGAGCACACCGCGATGTCGCCTGCGCCGATCTCGACACCCACCGCACCCAGCGCACCGGAGAGGTGCTCTGCCGTGTGATGGGTGTCGGCGAAGCCCTCCGGACCAGTGCAGGCATTCGCGCCACCGGAATTGAGGATGACCGCGCGAACTTCGCCGTCCGCCACCACCTGTCGTGACCACAGCACCGGGGCGGCCGCGAAACGATTGGCGGTGAACACGCCTGCGGCCACTGCCAAGGGCCCGTCATTCACCACGAGGGCAATGTCGGGACGGCCGGACGCCTTGATGCCCGCCGTGACCCCGGCGGCACGAAATCCTTGGGGGGACGTGACGCTCACGGTGCGACTCCGTTCATCGACAGGCCGAGGCCCTCATCCAGGCCGAGCATGAGGTTGGCGTTCTGAAGTGCCTGGCCGGCAGCTCCCTTGCCCAGGTTGTCGATCGCGCTGACAACCACGACCCGCCCGGCGTGCTCGTCGACCGCGCACTGCAGGTGCACGGCATTCGAGCCCGCAACGGAGGAGGTCTGCGGCCAGTGGCCCTCGGGCAGGACGTGCACGAACGGCTCGTCCGCGTAGGCCTCCGTCAGAGCGGAGCGCACATCTCCCACGGATGTGGATCCGTTCATCGGCGCCGAGACCGTTGCGAGGATGCCGCGCGGCATGGGTGCGAGCAGTGGCGTGAAGGAGACGGTCACCGGGACGCCCGCGGAAGCGGAGAGTGTCTGCTCCATCTCGGGAGTGTGCTGATGGGAACCCCCCACCTTGTAGGCGCTCATCGAACCCATGACCTGGGTGGCGAGCAGCGCGTCGGAGGGCTTTCGACCAGCGCCGGATGTGCCGGAGGCCGCCACGATGACGACGTCGGGAGCCACCAGACCCGCCGCCAGCACCGGGGCCATGGCCAGGGTCACCGAGGTCGGATAGCACCCGGGGTTGGCGACCCGAAGGGATTCGCGGATGGCATCCCGCGCTCCCGGCAGCTCGGGCAGTCCGTAGGTCCAGGTGCCCGCATGCGAACCGCCGTA
>DMPC01000166.1:1558-3435 GCA_003456155.1 Actinomycetota bacterium
GTCTCGACCAGCATCCGGTCGGCGTAGGCAGAGAGGTTGGGGTGAACCGCTCCCAGCGGCTCCCCTGCACGACCCCCGGCGGCCAGCGCCCCCACCGTCAGCTGCGGATGGGACGCCATCAGCCGGAGCAGCTCTCCACCGGCGTAGCCGGAGGCTCCCGCGATCGATACCCGGATCATGCAGGCAGTATACGCATACGCGCATACTGCCTGCTCACCGGGCTTAGCCGAACGAGTACTCGAAGCTGCTGCTCAGGCGGAACCTCACCTCGTTGGAGAAGCCCTTGTCGCTCTTCACCCGGTAGAAGACTGTCGAGCCCGCGGTCGAGGACTTGGGCAGCATGCCAATCCAGTCACCAATGGGCTCGACGTAGTCGGGATCCAGGCTCGCCGTCCCCTGCTTCTTCCAGGTGCCGTTCTCGCCCACCTTGGCCTGAATCTCGAAACCGCGAGCATCCTTGGCCCACCCGATCGCGGTGAACGAGAGCAGGATCTCGGAGTCGATGCGGGCCCTCTTGAAGATGTTCAGGCGGTAGATCTCGCCCTTCCACTTCTTCGTGGCCTGAGGGCCGGTGCCCCGCTCCGTCTTGGCCACGACGGAGAACGTGTAGGTCTTGTTCGGGTCGAAGACCGTCGTGCTGCCTGGCATCGTGCAGGACGTCGCCGGAGCCTTGACGGTGCAGGAGACGAACTTCGACTGAGCCCACGAGGGTGCCCGAACGTCCGACGTCATCAAGTACTCGCTGATGGGCGAGCCGCCGTCACGGGCTGGGGGCTTCCACGAGACCGTGAAGCCGGAGGTATCCGACTTCACCTTCACATCGCGCGGCGCCGAGGGCAGGCCGATGGTTGCTCCCAGCTTTGCCGTGAGGGTGGCGGTCTTGTCATTCCCGTACGTGAAGTACAGCGATGCCGGCTTGCCGTTGTCCTTCTTGTCGAGCTTCCTGCTCCACGTGAAGTTGCCGTCCCTGTCGACCTTGGCGGTGTCCTTCGTCAGTCGAAGGAGAGCGCCGTCGGCACCCAGCTGCAGCACAGGTGTCAACTCTGTGCCGGCCCTCAGGCCAGGAGCTCGGCCCTCAGCCTCCAGATTCGACCCACGCTTGAAGAGCAGGAACTTCACCTCGGGACGGGACAGGACATCCAGCTTCAGGTCGTAAGGCGAGGCCGAGTTGCTGACCGAGGAGAACTCGCCCCAGCCCGCGGCGCCGAGTGCCTGGACCTTGAAGGTGTACTTCGTCCCCGGCTTCAGATCGGTGTAGGTGCACTCCAGCGGGTTTTCTGCCGTCACCCTCGTGATGCAGGCCTGGCCCGTATCCGTCCGGACCAGATAGGCCGCGATCCCTGAGGGATTGCCGAGATCCGCCGGCGCCTTGTAGGACACCGTTACGGCCTTGTACTTACCTGTGGCCACCACATCCGTCGGCGCTCCGGGCGGGCGCTTGGGCTGAGCCACCGCGAATCCGAGGGCACCCCAGCCCACCGCGTTGCGGGCCTGCGCGTAGACGCCATTGGCCCACGACACTGCAGCCTGGTCGCCGTTCTCCGCGCTCGCACGCAAGTACTCGGCCGCCTGACCGGTGGTGTTGTAGAGCACCCAGTCCGACTCGGGCTGGCTCGCGTTCCTGTCGTTGTAAGGCTTCCTGAAGGGGATGGGGACATCCGACGCCGAGATCGTGCAGGAGTTCGCCGACGGGGCCGCGTAGCACTCGGCCCGGCCGTCTGCAGTAGAAGCCCGGTACTGCACGATGCCTGAACCGTTGTCCGTGGCCGGCGGGTTCCAGGTGACCGTCAGCTGCTGAAGGGATGCGTTGTACGAGGCCGAGACGTTCTGCGGAGCCGAAGGAGTCCCGGCCGCCGGACCACCGCCCCCGCCACCCG
>DMPC01000181.1 GCA_003456155.1 Actinomycetota bacterium
GGGCCGGTGAAGGTGCTGGAGGCACCCGTGGTCGTGCTGCCGATGGTGAACTGAGGGGGCTCGCTCTGCGGGGGACCGGCCGGGGTGGGCAGGCCGGCGGGGATGACCGTCGACACCGTCAGGGCGATGACGGGACGGAACTCCCCGCCGATCGCCGTCCACAGCTCGGTGACCAGGCGATCGGAGTAGAGGACCCCTCCGACCCGCACGAGCGCCGGGCGGCCACGCCGGGCCAGTTCGGCGAGAGGGCCCTCGCAGATGTCCTCCGGGAGGTACTCACGCCGCAGCAGCGCGTACAGGGCAGCCCCGAGGAGGGCATGATCATCCTCCGGGCGCGAGGTCCAGGCGGACAGGGCGTAGGAGATGAGGAAGGTGCGCTCGGCCGGGCGGCGGGCCACGACGACGCCGTGCTCGTTCTTCTCCTCGATGATGTCCGCCGACCGGCGATCGGTGTCCTCGCGGATGTCATTGAGGAACAGGTTGAGCGCGGGCCCGGTGCGCCGGGCGGCCCAGTCCTTGGTCGGGGGGTCGAGGTCGACGCGGACCTTTTGGCCCTCGTACGTCTGGGTGCTCAGCAGCGTCACGAGCGCCCGGTCGACCTCGGGGATCACCTAGCCCACCTTAACGGTGACGGCGGGGGTCATGTCCGCCGTGATCTGACCGCCCCAGGTGCACAGGCACTTGGAGCTCTTCGTGATGATGGGCGCCCCGCCCACCAGCACCTTCGCGGTCGAGATCCACGGAGCCGGGGTCATCGGGACGCAGGGCATCGGGGTGAGCACACCCAGGGCCGCGGCGGTGGCCGACGCGACCACCGGATTGGCGACGGAGCGGCACATGCCGAAAGGGGGGATGTTCACGATCGGCTTGTTGTCCATGATGTTGCCGGCGGGCGGGCCCTGGGCGAGCACCCGGTTCAGGGGGAGCACGTTCAGGGGAGCCGGGGTGAGCCCCATACTGCACCGCAGCAGGCTTCCGCTGACCAAGGGATTGGACACGTCGGGACGCTATCCGGCTCAAGACACCCCCCACACCCCTCTGATTGGGGGGGTATGCACCATCATCAGGCATCACTAGCGTCACTGGCACCTGTGACCCAGAAGGGAAACCGCATGCCCAGCTACTTGTCCCCCGGCGTGTACGTCGAGGAAGTCCCTGCCGCCACCCGACCCATCGAGGGAGTGGGCACCGCGATTGCCGGCTTCGTCGGCTTCGCTGCCTCCGGCCCCCTCCATCAGCCGGTGCTCGTCACGAACTGGACGCAGTTCGTCGAGACCTTCGGTGACATGGTGGAGAACTACGCGCTCGGCAAGAGCGTCTACGGCTTCTTCAACAACGGCGGCGGCCGCGCCTACATCGTGCGCATCCCCACCGACATGCGCCCCAGCGCCGCCCCGATGGCAGCCCTGCCGTCCAAGGCCGACAAGAAGGTCATGGCCGTCAACGTCATGGCGCTCTCCGACAAGGCCACCAACGTCTCCGTCGACGTCAAGGAGACCGGCGAGGCGGACGGCCAGGCCGAGTACACCATCGTCGTCACCGCCGACGGTTCCTCCGAGGAGACCTTCACGGGCACCCTCGCCGCGGGCCCGAACAACGTCGTGACGCAGGTCAACACCAAGTCCAAGATCGTGCGCATCGCGCCCGTCGCCGTCGACGAGGCCCTCGTGGCGTCCGGCCTCCAGACCGGCAAGGTCGCCCTCACGGCCGAGGCCAAGGAGGCACCCGCCAAGGTCGACTCCGCCGAGGTGATCGGTGACTCCTCCAAGCGCTCGGGCTTCACCGCCTTCGAGACCCTCGAGGAGATCACGATGATCGCGGCCCCCGACGTGGTCATCGCGCATCAGGCCGGTCTCATCGACGACGGCGCCGTGACGGCCATCCAGGCCGGGATGCTCGCCCACTGCGAGCTGATGGGCAACCGCATGGCCATCCTCGACACCCCGGCTGGGCTCAACGCCCAGGCCGCCGGCAACTGGCGTGCGAACACGACCGGCTTCGACTCCAAGTTCGGCGTCATGTACTGGCCGTGGATCCAGACCTTCGATCCCACCGCAGGCAAGAACGTCTCGTTCCCGCCCAGCGGCCACCTCGCTGGGCTCTGGAGCCGCAATGACGACAGCCGCGGCGTGTTCAAGGCCCCGGCCAACGAGGTCATCCTCGGCGCCGTCGGCGTCGACTACCCGGCCACCCGGGGCGAGATGGACATGCTCAACCCGCAGGGCGTGAACACCATCAAGTCCTTCCCCGGTCGCGGTATCCGCGTCTGGGGCGCCCGCACGCTCTCCAGCGATGCCGAGTGGCGCTACGTGAACGTGCGCCGCTACTTCAACTACCTCGAGGAGTCGATCCTGCAGGGGACGCAGTGGGCGGTCTTCGAGCCGAACGACGCGAACCTGTGGGGCCGCATCCGTCGCACCATCTCCGCCTTCCTCGTCAACGAGTGGCGGTCCGGTGCACTGTTCGGCTCCAGCCCGCAGGAGGCCTTCTTCGTCAAGTGCGACGGCGAGAACAACACCGCCGAGACGATCGACCTCGGCATGGTGATCGTCGAGATCGGCGTCGCGCCGGTCAAGCCCGCGGAGTTCGTCATCTTCCGCCTGTCGCAGTTCTCCGGTGGCACGTCCATCGCCGAGTAGACCTTTCGCCACCACCACCCACCACAGACTCATTTAGAGAAGAGGAACCATGGCCCTTGTCGAGGGTGAAGCCCTAACCGCCTATTCGTTCGAGTTCTCCATTGACGGCCAGACGATCCCGAACGTGATCGAGGTCAACAACATTGCGCAGGAGACCGCGACCATCGAGCTCAAGTCGATGTCGCCCTCCGGCCAGTACGTCATCCAGCAGATGCTCGGCCCACGTCAGTCCGGGAGCCTCCAGGTGACCGTCCTCGCCACCGGCGACGACGGCATCACCAAGTGGTTCCTCGACGGACTCCGGGGCGACTTCAAGGGTGCGCGCAAGACCGGCAAGCTCGTCTACAAGGACACCTACGGTGCGCCGGTGCGGACCATGGAGTTCACCAACCTGATGGTCACCAACGTCTCGTACGGCGCGCTGAAGGCCGGCGAGGCGACGGGCATCAACATCACGATCAGCATGGCGTTCACGGAGATGACGACCGGCTGATCGGCCACTGAAGGGAACACCAGCACATGAGCGTGTCGGACGCAGGCTCGCTGCAGACGACGTTCGACTTCGTCCTGCCGCGCGGGTACGTCGATCCCAACGGGGTCACCCACCGCGAGGGCACGATGCGGCTCGCGACCGCACGCGACGAGCTGATGCCCCTTCTCGACCCGAAGGTGCGGCAGCACGAGGCCTTCATGAGCCTCGTGCTGCTCGCCCGGGTGGTCACCCGACTCGGAACCCTGCAGACCATCGACGACCAGGTCATGGGCGGCCTGTGGGCCACCGACCTGTCCTTCCTCCAGGACCTCTACCGGCGCATCAACACCGAGGGCACGACGGTGGCCGAGGTCTCCTGCACCAGTTGCGGAGAGATCATGCTGGTCGACGTCGGAGGTGGTGCGCCGGGGGAATAGCGACGGTCGGGACCGATCGCCTCTGGGAGGAGATCGGGTTCCTGGCCTACTACCTCCACTGGCCCATGGACGACCTCATGGACCTTCCTCATGACGTGCGACGCCGCATGACATCCATGGTTTCGAACTTCAATCGCATCGGATCGGAGGGTGCTCGATGACCGAGCCGGACACCTCCGAGACATCACCTTCCGTGCCCTACCGCGGCGACTTCATGCTGCTCCCACCGCTCCTGCCGACCTTCGGCACGCCGGCGATGATCCAGCAGACCCCGAAGGACTTCCTCGTGACCCGGCGTCCCACCGCCGTGGCCGATACCGAGCTCGTCCACTCACTCGACGTGCAGCTCACCGGTCGCGTGCGCAGCCGCGCGCGGCGCCGACTTCGCCCGGCCGCGCCGGAGCTCGAGCACCTGATCAGCCCGGCGGAGGTGGACGAGGATGCAATCGAGGAGAGCCCCTCGAGCTCGCTCCCCTCGCCCACCCGACCTCGCACCCTCCGAGCGCAGCCGCGAGGCGCGGCACGACCGCCCGCGTCGAGCTCTCCTGCGTCGTTGCCCTCCCGGGAC
>DMPC01000218.1:0-1612 GCA_003456155.1 Actinomycetota bacterium
AGCACCTCAGGAGTCAGCACGTCTGCGCGTGGCCCGTGGGCCAGCACCCTGCCCTCGGAAAGGACGATCGCGTCATCGCAGATGCGTGACAGCCGCGTCAGGTCATGACTGACGACGACCGCGGTGTTCCCTGCCCGGGCGTGGTCCAGGACGACGTCGTCGAGGACGGTCCTGCCCACGACGTCGAGGTCGGAGTCCGCTTCATCGAGCAGCAGCAGGGGCGACTGCTGGGCCAGCACCCGGGCCAGATGCACCCGCTTGCGCTCTCCTCCCGACAGGGAGGTGACGGGACGGTCGCGCATCTCGGTGAGTCCCTGGGTGGCCAGGGCGGTCTCGATGATCCGGGTGTCGTCCGCCGCCGCAGGGGTCCGACGCCACGGGCCTCGCCCCCAGGAGACGACCTCCTCGACGCTGAAGCCGAAGGAGACGATCGTGTCCTGGGTCAGCAGTGCACGCCGCCGTGCGCGCTCGTCGTGGCGCATCGTCGCAATGTCCACGTCGGCGATGAGCACGCGACCGGAGGTGCAGGCAAGTTCACCGGCGAGCAGTGCGAGCAGGCTCGACTTGCCGGAGCCGTTGCGGCCCACGACCGCAGTGACCGCTCCCGCGCGGATCGTCAGGTCCGTGGGGTGGAGGCGAAAACGTCCTCCGGACTCCAGGGCCGCACCGTCGAGTCGCGCTGCCGTGCTCATGCCCAGCCCCCCTGCCGGGTCCTGGTCCGTCGGAGGAGCACGAAGAAGGCGGGCGCCCCGATCACGGCGATGACGGCACCCAGCGGGATCTCGACCGGATTGGCCACCAGGCGCGCGAGGGTGTCGGCGGCCAGGATCAGGACGGCCCCGGCGAGACCGGAGACGATGATGAGGGGGCCGTGACGGGGCCCGAGCACGGATCGCACGGCATGCGGCACGAGCAGGCCGACGAACGCGATGACTCCGACGGCTCCGACGCCGGCACCGACCAGCAGCACGACGGCCGCCAGGGAGCGGGTGCGGACAGCACCCACGTCGACTCCTGCGGCGAGGGCACCTCGATCGCCGAGGGCGAGCACGTCCAGCGGTCGCGAGACCGTCGCGGCAAGCACGAGGCCGGCGACCACGAACGGGAGAACCGAGAGCACGGACGTCCACGTCGAGAGGGCGAGGCTTCCGCCGGACCAGAACGACAGCGAGCGCACGGCCGCTGACGGGCTCAGCGACACCAGCACGGCGAGCACGGCGCCGGCGAAGGCAGCCACGGCGACACCGGCCAGCAGCAGGGTGACGACCTCGGGTCGGCCGTCGTGCCGGGCGAAGAGGACGACCACCGCGGTGCCGGCAGCCGCACCCACGGTCGCGGCGAGTCCGGCGGGGAAGGTCCCGAAGGCGATCCCCACCGATGCGGCGAGGACGGCGCCGAGAGCTGCCGCGGCGGAGATGCCGACCAGGGCGGGGTCGGCGAGCGGGTTCGACAGCGAGCCCTGCAGCAGGGCACCCGCGACCGCCAGGCCGATGCCGATCGTCACGGCCATGGCGACTCGTGGCCCCCGGATGTTCAGGACGATCTCGGTCGACGTCTCCGCAGCACCGAGCGCCAGCGCGAGGGCGGCCAGCAGGACGAGGCCGGCGGCGAG
>DMPC01000218.1:1887-4122 GCA_003456155.1 Actinomycetota bacterium
CCTGTCCGCGGGCCGAAGGACAGCAGCAGGGTGTCGTCCACGACGACGATGCGCTGCTCGCGACCGGCACGGGTCTGTGCAACTCCCGGCAGTGCGACCAGGCCCTCCACGCCGCCCACCGACTCAAGTCCCTTGGTCATCACGAGCAGGACATCGGGGTCTGCGGCAGCGAGAGCCTCGGCGGTGAGGGGCACGAATGCACCCAGTCCCGCCTCCTCGCCGACATCGACACCGCCTGCAGCGCTGATGAGGGCGTCGGCGCCTGACCCGTCTCCTCCGAGGAGCAGGACGGCAGCCGTGCCTCGCAGGTAGAGGAACGCGACGCGCGGTCGGCTGCCGTTCGCGGATTCCGAATCTCCCGCGCTGGTCGGCGCGCCGCCTGCTCCAGCGATCACGGCATCCGCGTCGGCGTCGCTCACTCCGGCGGCGCGCGCGACGGCGCGGGTGCGCGGAGCGATGTCGTCGAGGGTCCAGGCCTGCGGCACCTCCACCACGGGCACGCCCGTGGAACGGATCTGGTCGAGCGCCTCGATCGGGGAGGTGGCCGCATCCACCAGGACGAGATCAGGCTCGGTGGCGAGCACCCGCTCGGCGCTGACCGCATGGGCTCGCGTGAGCACCGGGACCTCGCTCAGTCGCGCGGACGTGCTGCTCTCGTCGCGGCCGACCACGCGGTCGCTCAGGCCCAGTGCGGCGAGCGTCTCGGCGACCCCGGTCGCGAGGCTGACGATGCGCCGAGGTGCATCCGCCGGAAGGACGGGATCCTGCGGCGCGGGCTCGGGAACATCCTCGGACGTGATCGTGACGACGGTCGAGGTCGTGGCGGCCGGCGGTGATGACGGTGTTGATGGCAGCGCCGGACCGGCTGATGCGCCGGCGGAGGTCGACGGTGCTGGCGAACTGCAGGCGGTGACGAGCGCGAGTGCCAGACCGGCGAGGACGGTCATCCGCGAGGTCGGCACCGGTCGATTATCGCCGCCTCCGCGATGGGACTTCCCGGCATGACGTCGGCATGACCCCGACGCTGTGTCAGGCGAGCATCAGCCCGTTCTGTCTACCGTGCATGACGTGTTCTCTCCACGTCGGGTCCTGTCGGTCGTGAGTGCCGCGGCACTCTCCCTCGGCCTGGCTGCCCCGGCAGTCGCAGCACCGGGAGGAACCACCACCGAGACGACGTCTTCGGGGCTGCGCCTCACGGTCTCCCCGGTACGGCAGCTGCCGCCGACGGGTGCGACTGTGCGCGTCAAGGGCTCCGGTTTCGACCGCACGGTGGGCATCTACGTGGCGCTGTGCGTTCTTCCCCGTGCCGGACAGCAGCCCGGACCCTGCGGCGGAGGAGTCAACACCACCGGTGCGAACCCGGCCTCGGCGTGGGTCTCGTCCACGCCCCCTCCCTACGGCAAGGACCTCGCCATCCCCTACGGCCGTGGCGGTCGCTTCGACGTGACCCTCACCGTCTCCCCGCTCATCGGAGACGTGGACTGCCGTGTCACGTCGTGCGCCGTGGTCACGCGCGCCGACCATCTCCGCTCCGCCGATCGCCGCTTCGACGTCGCCATCCCCGTCCGATTCACCCGCTAGCACTCACCACGTCAGGAGAATCCATGATCACCGTCCGCTCCACCGTCACGGCGCTCGCCGGACTCGGCCTCATCGGGGCCGGCCTGCTCACCGCGGGACCAGCTGCCGCCGAGGGTCCCTTCAATGCCACGATCGCCGGTCAGCGCACCATGACGCCGCTGGTGAACCTGGTGCAGTCGTCGACCCAGACGGTCGCGGTGCAGAACCTCCCGGCAGGTGTCGGCCTGTATGCCCTGAACTGCAAGGTCCCCGCGGACCCGCGCCAGGCGCCGACGGTCTGCGACCAGTCCACCGATGCTGCGGCCTACCTCCCCGCTGTGGGGCAGGCGCGGGCGACAGCCACGATGCCCATCAAGGTGAACGCCGAGTTCTGGGGCACGAACCCGAACCCCTCGACCGGAGTGGTCACCGGTGAGAGCGTGGACTGCCGGGTCAGCACGGGCGACCCCCGCTCCACCACGTGTGCGGTGTACGTCCTCGGAGCCGGCCGCGACAGCGCCAATCCCGCCTACCTGCGGATCTTCCCGACCGTCTTCCTGCCGGCCAAGGCCACGCGGGCCAACGATGCCGCCACGATCACTGTCGACGGTGATGTCGTGAAGCGCGGCGCCAAGCCCGTCCTCAAGGTCGACCGTGCGGTGCCGTTCCGTGTCG
>DMPC01000153.1 GCA_003456155.1 Actinomycetota bacterium
CTGCCACCGAAGAGGTTGCGGTCGTGCAGGACGGCCGTGGTGACCGACGGGGCGAAGGCCACCAGCCACACCGGGATGCTGAGGGCGCTCGGGCAGGCCAGCCGGTCAAGGGCCTGTCGCGCTGCCGTCATGATGCGGATCGTGGCACGCCCATGACGCGGGCATAGAGCATCGCCGCCTTCACGCGGGCATTGCTGCGCGCGTCCGATGAGAGTCCGAGGGCGACGAAGAGACGGTTGACGAGCGACTCCACCGAGCGCAGGGTCACGCCACGCTCCTGTGCGATCTGATCGTTCGAGTAGCCCATGGCGATCAGGCGCAGCAGTTCGAACTGTGCCGGGGTGAGCATCGCGAGCTCGTCTGGCACGTCGGCAGGCATCGTGGGGGTGGAGGGAGTCGCGTCGCGCAGGACGGCCTCGAGCGCCTCGACGACCTCGTCGGGGTCGGACAGTCTCCGCTTCATGAGGAAGCCGACGGAACCCGGCAGCGATGATCCGGGGCTCAGCGCGTTCGCAGACGGGTAGTTCGACAGTACGAGGACGCCGAACTCGGCGGCGCGATCGCCGAGGGCGCCGATCACGTCCACTCCCGAGGGGCCGTGCCCGAGGTCCAGGTCAACGATGAGTGCTTCGGGATCGTGCTTGTCGATGAGATCCATGGCACGTGCACCGTCGTGGGCCTGATGCACGACGAACCCCCGCCCCGTCAGGATCTCGGCGAGGAGGCCGCAGAGGAACTCGTCGTCCTCGACGATGAGCACCTGGCGCGCCTCGGTCATGGCCCAACGCTACGTCGGTCATGCACCGGTCAAGGCTGGAGTTGAGATAACCGAACTCTGCTGCCCACTGGCCACACGTCTACCAAGGAATGTCAGTCGTGGCGTTCCGCCGCCCGAGACCGCGAACTTCCTATCCCTTGCCACCCCGCTGGGTGTGGTCGCCACGAGCGCCGCGCGTGGTCAGCTCCCCTCGTGATGGCTGCGTAGGCATTCATTGGCACGGCATAAGCGGTTATCTCAACTCACGGGCGAGCACCTGGTTCAGAGCCTCCTAACGTCTGAGCGTGTGAAGAGCGTGAGGGGCAGCTGGTGAGATCGACAGGATCAAGCCAGCCGCGTTCACCCCGAAGGTGGATACCCTCCCTCGTGTCTGCCTCGCTCCTGGGTGCAACGTTGGCGGGCGCTCAAGCGATCGTGATGGCTCCGGCGGCCGAAGCTGCCGTTGATTGCGGAACTCTCAACACCACGTACACGCGTATCTCGGGAAATACCTGCTACTTCGAGACCCAGTCGAATGGTTCGTGGACGAAGCCCTCATGGGTCACCACCTACTCGGTGAACCTTGTGGGTGGTGGTGGTGGTGGAACGGCGGTGTTCTCGACGACCTCGACCAGCGAACCGCAATGGGGTCAATCCGGAGAGGCGGGAGCGCTAGCGCAGAACGCAAACGCGACGGCCTCACCCATCTCATTCTCGATTGGTGGAGGGGGCTCGGGTGGCGTCCATGCGGGTGGCGCCATGGCGAGGGGGGGTGGCAACGGTGGAACGTCAACCGTCACAGCGTTGGGCCTGTCGGCATCTGGAGGAATTGGCTGGAACGACGGCTACTGGTGGAACTGCCTCTTCCAGGATCCCGCAACAAAGAACGGTGGTCGTGGGGCAAAGGCCGGTCCTCTCTCGGGCACTTCATGGGGAACATCAGGTTGGGGTGGTATCACCCAGAACAGCGGTTCCTGCGCGACCAATGGAGGCCCAACCTCGCCAGACGGTCAATCAGGTCAAGCGGGTGGAATCCAGATCATCTTCTCCGCAGCACCCGCCCCGCAGAACACCGCCGCACCCTCGTTTACCGGTACTCCGGCGTTCAAGTCGCCCGCCGAGATCCTGACGGGCAACCAGGGAACGTGGAATGACTTTGGCTCGACGGCCACGTACACCTACCTCTGGCAGTCGCAGACGGGATGCTCGGGTGCATGGGGCGACGCGGCAGGTGGAACGAAGGCAGCGTTGAACTACACGATCGTCTCCGGCGATGTCGGGAACTGCCTCCGACTGCAGGTGACAGCGACGAATGCCTACGGAGCGACATCCGCCACGTCCTCGGCGTCACTGCAGGTGACTGCAGTTCCCGTGTTCACGGCAGCCTCACCGCCCGTGATTGCCGATGAGGGGTACGCATTCAATGGGGTTGCCGGCGGGTATGCATTTCAGGCGAGCGGCGGGCGGATCACCTACAGCCTGAGCCCCTCGAGCTACAACGCCGCTGCTTCGCCGACCGGGCTTCCAGCGACGCTGACGATCAATGCTTCGACGGGTGCGCTCTCGGGAACGCCAACGG
The DNA here is from genome assembly GCA_003456155.1 of Actinomycetota bacterium. GTDB lineage: Bacteria > Actinomycetota > Actinomycetes > S36-B12 > S36-B12 > UBA10649. The sequence goes on from DMPC01000153.1 coordinate 2,337, forward strand.
CAGGACAAGCCGGCGTGTACACGTACCAAGTGGTTGCCACAAACGACTCAGGCTCGACTGCGACGGCCACGCTGACCCTCACGATCTCCGATGGGACTCCGGCGCAAATCACCATCACGACCCAACCCGCCGGTGGCATGGCGAGCGGGACGACCTTGACCACGCAGCCTGTCGTTCAGTTGCAGGATTCCAGCGGACGCCTGATCACCCAGCCGCTGTCGATCACCGCGACTGCCTCGGGCGGCACCCTAGGAGGCACGACCTCGGTGACGACGTCCGCCGGTGTGGCGACCTTCACCAACCTCACACTCGCGGGTCTGGTGAACACCAGCTACACGTTGACCTTCACACGAGGCTCGGTGACGGCGACCTCGAACGCCATCCAGGTCACTCCTGGGGCGGTGAGCTCGATCAGCATCACTACGCAGCCGGTGGCGGGGGCGGCAGCCGGGAGTGTGCTCGTGACGCAGCCGGTGGTTCGGCTCATCGATGCCCAGGGCAATCTCATCAATGACCGCAGTTCCACGGTGACCGTGAGCTCGGAGCTGGCGGCGGGCGGCGCAGGTGGTTCGGTGGCAGGGACAACATCACTGTCGACATCCACCGGCATCGCCACATTCACCGACCTGACCTTCGGAGGGCTCGTCGGTACGTCCTACAAACTGAAGTTCACCAGCGGAGCGGTCACACAACTCTCGAGCAATGTCTCGAACACCCTTGCCGGACCTCCGGCACAGGTGAGCATTCAGACTCAGCCCACCCTGACCGGGACGCAACTGGTCGGCTCCGCCTTCACCACCCAACCGGTGGTGAGCATCCTCGACGCAGGGGGCAACACCACGACGTCGACGGCCACCATCACCGCCACTGCATCCGGTGGCACCCTTGGCGGCACCGCAGCCGTGGCGGCGGTCTCAGGCACCGCGACTTACTCCGGCCTCACGTTCGCCGGATTGGTGTCCATTCCCTACACGCTCACGTTCACGTCCTCGGGCCTGACCTCGGCGACGTCGTCGAGTTTCTAGTTCGGTGCTGGGCAATTCGGGCCGGTGTCGACGACCGTCACCC
>DMPC01000095.1:0-1485 GCA_003456155.1 Actinomycetota bacterium
CACCCATGGGTGAGATCGTCGCCGCGGGCCTGCTCTCGCACGTGCCCACGATCATGCTGCCCAAGGAGATCCGCATGGATCTCAATGAGGGCCGTGAGCTCTCGGTCGTGACGGGCCTGGAGCGCCTTCGTGCCGAGAAGTTCGAGACGCTGGACTACGACACGGTGATCGTCCTCGACTCGCACTGGTTCACGACTGTGGAGTTCGTCGTCACATCGCACCGCCGACGCGCCGGCCTCTTCACCGCAGAGGAGCTGCCGCGGGGGATGTGCCGGATCCCGTTCGAGTGGAGAGGCGATCCGGAGCTTGCCGAGGCCATCGCCGATCGCGCCGAGCCGAACGGAACCTGGATCACGGCCATCGATGACGAGTACCTGCCTCTGTACTACCCGTCGATCAACCTCTGGTCATATCTCGGCAAGGGCCTCGACAAGCGGTGGATCTCCATGAGCGTGTGCCAGACAGGCGAGACGGACGACTTTCTGCGCGTGGGTCGGGCCATCGGCCAGGCCGTCGCCGAGATCGATCGCAAGGTCATCATCATCGCCACGGGATCGCTCTCGCACACGTTCTACAAGCTGAAGGAGCTGCGCAAGCACGAGTCCAGCGATCCTTCCCACATCATCAGCCAGAAGGCCCGCGACATGGACCTCGAGCGGATCGCGTGGTTCGCCGAGGGACGACACGACCGGGTTCTCGAGACCATGCCCGAGTTCCTCACTGTGCGTCCCGAGGGCATGTTCGCCCATTACCTGATGATGGCAGCCGCTCTCGGTGAGCAGGACTTCGCGGCGCCGGGAGTGCCGTACAGCGACTACGAGAACGCCATCGGCACGAGCCAGATCCACGTCTGGTTCGACCGGCCGGAGACCGGATGGACGCGCGAGGGAGCAGTGGCATGACGGAGTACAGGCGCATCCTCCTTGAAGGTGCCCCCGTTCAGGTCATCCGTCACGGCGACGAGCTCGTGGCTGCCGATGGACGAACGGTCGGCGTGGACGATGCGATCCACCTGCCGCCCGTGGAGCCCACGAAGATCATCGCGGTCCACCTGAACTACGACTCGCGCACGCAGGAGTTCATGACGAAGCTCCCGCCCGCTCCCACGTACTTCCACAAGCCGATCACTGCACTGAACTCCCACAAGGGCGCGGTCGTGCGCCCCGAGCGGTGCAAGTGGCTGAACTACGAGGGCGAGATCGTCATCGTCATCGGGCGCACCTGCCGCAACGTCTCGCCGCAGGAAGCCGGTGACTACATCGCCGGCTACACGGTCGGCAACGACTACGGGCTCCACGACTTCCGCGACACCGACGCAGGCTCGATGCTACGAGTGAAGGGCTCCGACACTTTGGCGCCAGTCGGCCCGGGGCTGGTCACCGGATGGGACTTCCGAAACAAGGGCATCCAGACGCGCGTGAACGGAGTCGTCAAGCAGGATTCCACGACCGCGGAGATGGAATGGGACATGCACTACCTCGTCGC
>DMPC01000095.1:1662-16558 GCA_003456155.1 Actinomycetota bacterium
TGCACTACCTCGTCGCCGACATCGCCCGCACCATCACGCTCGTTCCGGGGGACATCCTCTTCTCCGGGACACCGGCCTTCTCCCGGACCGTGTATCCCGGTGATGTCGTCGAGGTCGAGGTCGAGGGCCTGGGCACGCTGAGCAACACCATCGTGCAGGGGCCCGTCCCGATCCGGGATGACTGCGGCGCTCAGCCCACCGAGAGCGAGGAGGTGGTCTCCACCGCGATGGGCGGGGACTGGGAGTTCCGGGGCATCAGAACCCCGTCGAAGGACCTCTACCCCTCGACGGTCGAGGAGAAGGAGTAGGCATGGCGAACTCATCGGGCTTCCTGCCCCCGTACACCGAGTCCGGTCGATCCGCACTCGTGCCGGACATGCCGTGGCACTACTCCGGCACGCTCCTCACCGTCGAGTACCGCACGGATCCGGCCAACGTCCGTGCCCTGCTACCCGCCGAACTTGAGCTCGCCGACGAGGATCCCGGGGCCGTGGCATTCATCTGGGCCGACTGGCAGTCCTGCTCGACCGGTGGTGCCGAGCTCCTCGACCCGTCACGGGCCCAGTACCTCGAGGCCTTCGTCGTCGTCCGCGCAAAGCATCAGGGCGTGACCTACAGCCGGTGCGTCCTCATCTGGGTCACGACGGACTTCGCGATCGGTCGCGGCTGGTTCCAGGGCTATCCCAAGAAGCTCGGGAGCGTGTTCGTCACCCGCCCGTACAACCGGGGCAAGGCCGCTCCTCGCATAGCCGAGGGAGGAACCTTCGGCGCCTCTCTGGCCGCATATGACCATCGCCTCGCATCGGCCAAGGTGACGCTGCGGGAGCCGTCGGAGACGAACGGTTTCGTCAACGCCCACAAGATGGTCCATCACCGGTACCTGCCCTCGCTGGTGCCCGGAGCAGGCATGTCGCTGGAGCAGGTCGTCACTATGGGCGGCGTCGACGTCGACCTCGGCCAGCCCTGGAAGGGAGATGCCGAGCTGTCCCTGTTCGACTCCCCCTGGGACGAGCCGGCGAGCCTGCTGCCGGTGCACGAGATCATCGCCGGCTACTACTGCGAGGTGGGCACCACCTTCCACGGCGGGACCCTGCTCACCGATGCGTCGCGTCCGGTGTGACGGATGGTCGAGACCACCTGGCCATCGTCCTCTTGACTCCCTCTTCCCACCCACCTAGCCTTCCGTTCGGGTCCGAACGATCTTCGGACCTTCTCGTTCATCCGAAGGAGCGACCATGACGCCACCCGTTCCCACCCCGCTTCAGGACGTCGACCTCACCAACCTCGACGCCTTCGAGCACAACGAGGCCTGGGGGATGTTCGAGACGCTGCGCACTGAGGATCCCCTGCACTGGCAGGACGAGACCGTGGGAGACGGTCACGGTTTCTGGTCCGTCGTGCAGTACCCGGACATCGAGATGGTCAACAAGGACGGCGAGACCTTCACCTCGACGAAGTTCGTCAATCTCGAGGAGCCGCCCGCAGAGTTCCAGGACCTCCGACGCTCCATTCTCGAGAGCGACGGCACGCGCCACCAGTCGCTCCGCAAGCTCCTGGCACGTGACTTCAGCGTCGCCCAACTGCGGCGCTACGAGGACTTCCTCCGCGGACTGGCCCGCACCTCCATCGATGACGCACTCGAGCGGCAGGACATCGACTTCGTCGATGCAGTTGCCGCCGACTTCCCCATCAATGTGCTGGCTCGGCTCCTTGACGTTCCGGACGAGATGATTCCGCAGCTCATCGACTGGGGAAACACCATCGTCGGCTTCTCCGATCCGGAGCTGTCGCAGGTGCTGGTCGACAGCGATGAGGCGATGAAGTACAAGCACCTGCCGTTTCGGAACCCCGTCTCGATGGAGATCTTCGAGTACGGACGGCAACTCGCCCGCGAGCGGCGAGGTGGGGACGGCGAGGATCTCGTCAGCAAGCTCGTCAATCGCATTCCGGAGGATGGCATACCCCTCACGGACACCGACTTCGACAACTACTTCCTTCTGCTGGTCGTCGCGGGCAATGAGACCACCCGTCAGGCCATGACGCTGTCCATGAAGGCTCTGATGGACAATCGCGACCAGATGCAGTACTTCCTCGACAACATGGACAAGTCCCAGATGATGACCGAGGAGCTCATCCGCTACGCCTCTCCCGTCTACCACTTCCGCCGGACGGCCACCCGCGACGTGGAGATGCACGGCAAGACCATCAAGGAGGGTGACAAGGTCGTCATGTGGTTCGCCTCGGGCAACCGGGACCCGGAGAAGTTTTCGGATCCCTACACGCTCGACCTCACGCGCTTCCCCAACGACCACATGACCTTCGGCAAGGGGCCGCACAGCTGCCTCGGCGCCAACCTGGCCCGCCTGGAGGTCCGGATCCTGTTCGAGGAGCTGCTGCCCCGGCTCGGCTCGATCGAACAGACCGGCGAGATAGAGCGGGTGCGCAGCAACTTCGTCAATGGGGTCAAGCGATTCCCCGTCCGGATCACGGCCAAGTAGCCCATGGCGGAGACGGAGACTCGGCTGCGCGAGTTCGAGATCGACCTCGTCGTCGACGGCTACGAGGTGGTCGCTGACGACGTGGTGTCCCTGACCCTCGTCCATCCCGACGGCGACACGCTGCCGGCCTGGACCCCAGGTGCCCACATCGACCTGATCCTCACCCCGGACATCACCCGTCAGTACTCGCTGTGCGGCTCCCCCGCAGATCCCCACCGCTTCACCGTCGGGATCCTGAATGCACCGCAGAGCCGTGGCGGATCCCGCTTCGTGCACGAGCACATGAGCAAGGGCAGCACGGTGCGTATCCGCGGCCCCCGAAACCACTTCCCCCTGATCGCCTCCCCTCGCTACATCTTCATCGCCGGGGGGATCGGCATCACCCCCATGCTGCCGATGATCGCCGAAGCACAGGCCGCGGGAGCGGACTGGACTCTGCTCTACGGCGGTCGGAGCGAGAGCTCCATGGCCTTCACCGACGAGCTCCAGAGCTACGGGGAGAAGGTCGCCCTGCTTCCCGGCAACGACGTCGCGCTCATGTCAGCGGCTCTCGACGAGCGGATTGGCACACCTGCACCCGAGACCCTCGTCTACGCCTGCGGTCCGGAGGGGCTCCTCTCCGCTGTCGAGCAGCGCTGCGCCGCCTGGCCATCCGGATCCCTCCACCTGGAGAGGTTCTCGGCCAAGCCCACCGAGGGTGCCGTCGACACCGCGTTCGACGTGATCCTCGCGCGCACGGGCATCACGATCACGGTGCCCGCTGACCGTTCCATCTTCGATGCGGTGCAGGATCACGGCATCAGCGTGCTCGGCTCCTGCCATGAGGGCATCTGCGGAACCTGCGAGACCGTGATCATCGAGGGTGAGGGCGATCATCGCGACTCCGTCCTCAACGACGAGGAGAAGGCGTCCAACGAGACCATGATGATCTGCGTGTCGCGATGCCGCTCCGGCAGCATCACACTCGACCTGTGATCGGAGCTGACATGAGTCCTGCCATCACGGCACCCCGAGACTGTTGGTACGCGCCCGTCTCGTCGGCTGATGTCACGAGCGCCCTCCTGCCACTGCGCGTGGCCGGGCTCCCTATCGTCCTCTTCCGCGCTGACGACAGCACGATCGTCGCGTCTCTTCCCGCGGAGGAGGGGGCATGAGCCGTGCACTCATCCTGCAGCACGATCATGTGTCGCCGCCCGGGCCGGTCGCCGCGCGCTTTGCCCACCGGGGCTACGAGATCGTCGAGGCCAATGTTGTTGCTCCGGAGCACTACAACAATCCGAACCAGCCCTTCGACTTCCCCGACCCGCGCGACTTCGATGCGCTGGTCGTGATGGGTGCCCCGTGGGGGGCCTGGGACGACGAGACGATTGGCAACTGGCTGCTCCCGGAGATGGAGTGGCTTCGCGAGGCTGACGAGCAGGACATTCCGGTGTTCGGCATCTGCTTCGGCGGACAGCTGCTCGCCAGGGTCCATGGCGGATCGGTCGCCCGGAGTCCGCGCGCAGAGATCGGCTGGACGTCGATCTGGACCCAGGAGCCCGACTTCATCGGCCCGGGTCCATGGTTCCACTGGCACTACGACCGCTGGCAGGTTCCGCCCGGCGCGCGCGAGATCGCCCGGAACTCCCTGGCGTCCCAGGCCTTCGTCCTCCGTCGCAACCTCGCCGTGCAGTTCCACCCCGAGCTGACTCCCGCCGGACTGAAGGGCTGGTTCGAGAACGGTGGACGAGTTCTCGTGGAGGCGGACGGGCAGGACCCCGACATTCTCTACCAGCACACTCTGGCCGAGGCCGAGGACGCCGCCTGCCGGGCGCACGACCTCGTCGATGCCTTCATCGATCGGGTGGCCGAAGCGCCGTAACCGTCAAGGTCTGTCACACTCTCCGGACAGGTTCGGTACCAAACGATCGGGGAGACACGGTGGCAGGACCGCACACGCTGGCGGAGACAGAGATCGCGGTCACGTCTCGTCTGGCCAGCCTGAGCCTCGACTTCGAGGCCATGGCGGTCACCTCGAACCTGTTCCGTGCAGCCAACGCCGTGCGCAACCACCTCGAGCGGACGGTGCTGCAGCCGCACGACCTGACGTGGACGGCTTTCGTCGTGCTCTGGGTCACCTGGATCTGGGAGCCCATCGAGACCCGGCAGATCGCCGACGAGGGCGGCTTCTCGAAGGCGACGCTGTCCGGTGTCCTGACCACACTCGAGGGGCGCAACCTGGTGACCCGCGAGCGGAGCACCGAGGACGGCCGACTCGTGCTCGTGCGCCTGACCCCGGCCGGCAGGCGTCTGATGAAGAGGCTGTTCCCCGAGTTCAACGCACAGGAGCGCCGAGTCGTCGCGGCAATCCCCCGGGAGCAGCTCCCCGATGCGGCGGAGATGCTCCGGCGGCTGTGCCTGGCGGCCCAGGACTGATCAGCCGGCCGACGCCGCCACGAATCGGCGGAGGAGCGCTCGCTGATCCGGGTCCTCCGACCAGGTGTCCTCGGGATGCCACTGCACCCCGACCGCCCAGCCCGGGGAATCGATGACCACTGCCTCCACCGTGCCGTCGTCGGCCCGCGCGACGACCTGCAGCCCTTCACCGAGCCGCTCGATCGCCTGATGGTGATAGCACGAGATGGTGACGGCTCCCGCGGGAATGCCGAGGGGGTCGCTTCCGTCGTCCAAGGCCACCTGCTGGACGACATGCCGGTGGTGGACAGGCATGTCGACGACGAGGGTGCCGCCGCGCACGACGTTGACCACGTGCAGCCCACGGCACACCGCGAGGGTCGGAATGCCGTGCTTCAGGCAGTAGGCGGTCAGGGAGAGATCGGCCGCGTCCTGCACCGGGTCGACGTCGTACACCGACTCGTGCTCGTGATCCCCACCGTAGTGACGGGGGTCCAGATCACCGCCACCCGCAAGCAGCACACCATCGAAGCCCGCCAGCCGCGCGGCCCAGTCGAGGGCGTCCGCGGAATCACCGGGGAGGAGCGTGACCGGGTCGCCCCCGGCCTCCCAGATCGCCTCGAGGAGAGCGCGTGAGGAGACGACTCCGCGATACCGCAGAGCCGAGGCCGACTCCGTGAACCGGCCGAGAACGGCGATGCGCGGCCTGGTCATGACTCCTCCTGCCCTCGGCGCGGCAGCCCCGCTGACACCTGAGCCACCGAGTCTCCATTAGGGTCCGAACGATAGTGCAGGCCAGCGGAAGGATCGATCGATGGTCAGGATCATCGTGGATGCCGAGAAGTGCCAGGGCTACGGGCAGTGCTGCTTCGAGGCCCCCGAGATCTTCACCCTCGGCGATCCACCCGTGACGCATCCCGCCGAGGTCGACGAGGCTCTGCGTGACGATGCCGAGCGGGCGGCCGATGCCTGCCCGCTGCAGGCCATCACCGTCGAGTAGGACCCTTCATGGGCGAGGTCATCATCGTGGGCGGGGGGCTCGGAGCCCTGCGGACGGCGGAGTCTCTCCGGGGTGCCGGGCATTCCGGGCCGATCACCGTCGTGGGCGACGAGCCCTGCCTGCCCTACAACCGACCACCCCTGTCGAAGGACGCACTCCTCACGGGTATCGACATGTCCGCCCTCGAGTTCCGGCGGCGTCCGTCGGTCGAGGACATCACCTGGAAGCTGGGCCATCGCGCCATCGCCAGCGATCTCTCCACCGGGACGGTCACGCTCGACGACGGCACATCCCTCGAAGCTGACGGCCTCGTCGTGGCCAGTGGCATTCGGCCCAGAAGGCTTCCCCTGTCAGGACCGGAGGAGGGCCGGTTCGTCCTGCGCACCGCTGCCGATGCCGAGCAGATCCGATCGCGGCTGACCCCCGGAGCACGTGTCCTCGTCATGGGGGCGGGATTCATCGGCTGCGAACTCGCGGCCACTGCTCGGCGGCTCGGCTGTGAGGTCGCCATCGTGGCGCTGGATGACGAGCCGATGATCCGGCCCCTGGGACCCGAGGTGGGTGCGGCCATGCGCCGGCGCCACGAGAGGCAGGGCGTGCACTTCCATCTCGGACTCACCGTGGACTCCTTCCAGGGTGATGAGCGGGTGCGATCCGTCCGCCTCAGCGACGGTTCCGAGTTGGCCGCGGATCTCGTCATCGAGGCCGTCGGGAGCGTGCCGAACGTCGAGTGGCTCGAGGGCAACGGCCTCGACCTGAGCGATGGGGTGCTGGTCGACAGCTCCATGCGGGCCGCCCACGACCGGATGCCCGTGGTCGCGGTGGGTGACGTCGCGCGATACCCACTGGCCCTCTTCGGCCCGACTCCCCGGCGCATCGAGCACTGGAACATGCCCACGGAGACGGGTCGGAGGGCCGGCCACACGCTGGCCGCACTGCTCGCCGGGCAGGAGCCGGACCGCACCCCCTTCACGGCGATGCCCGCATTCTGGTCCGATCAGTACGACCACACCCTCCAGTCCTTCGGCATGCCCGGGCTCGCCACGACGATCGAGATCACCGACGGCAGCCTTGAGGAGCCGTGCGTGATCGAGTATCACGATGACGCGGGTCTGGTCGGAGTGGTGGGGATCGATCGCACCAAGGACGTCCTCGGGTACCGCGCCCGTCTTGCGGAGCGGTCGGCATCGTGACGCCTCGACTCTCCCTCGGTGACGACCGCGACGAGGCACTCGCCCATGCGGCAGCCCTGGTCGCGCACGCGTGGCGGGAGTTCGACGAGGCCAGGGACGAGGAACCCGGGCCCACACCGCAACTGCGGGCCCGCCTAGCCGAGCCACTGCCCCAGGAGCCCGACGATGTCATCGCATCGCTCGACCTCGCCGCCGAGGTCCTCGACGCCTCCCTCGCCCAATCACGACCGCGATATCTGGCCTACATCGGATCCAGCGGGCTCGAGATCGGCGCCCTCGCCGACCTGCTCGCGCACTCCTACGACGTGAACCTCGCCATCGATGCCGGCGCAGCAACGGGATTGGAGCGACAGGCCATCACCTGGCTCGCAGAGTTCCTCGGCTTCCCGGCGGCCACCGGAGCCTTCACGAGCGGTGGAACGATCAGCAACATCACCGCCCTGGCCGCCGCACGCGAGCGCGCCCTCCCCGGCAGCCGATCGACCGGGATGTCCGGTCGACTCGGAGCCCTGTACTGCTCCGCGGAGGCGCACTACTCGGTGACGCGTGCGGCCGAACTTCTCGGCATCGGGCGGGAGCAGGTGCGCGACATCGCCATCGACGGGTGGCGTCGCATGGACCCAGCCGACCTGGCGCGGCGGATCGAGGACGACCTCGCCCAAGGCGTGACCCCCATCGCCGTCGTCGCGACTGCGGGCACCACCCTCACGGGTGCCGTCGACCCGATCGGAGCGATCGCCGAGGTATGCGAGTCCTCTGGCGTCTGGCTGCATGTCGACGGCGCCTACGGGCTGCCTGCGGCCGGGGCGCCCACGAGTCGCTCTCGCTTCGCCGGCCTGGACAGAGCCGACTCACTCGGCATCGACGCCCACAAGTGGATGTTCGTCCCCAAGGCCTGCAGCGCCATCCTCGTGCGCAACACGTCCGAACTTGCCGCGGCGTTCTCCCACCAGGAGGACTACATCCCGCACGAGGGCGAGGAGCTCAACGCCGTCGACATCACCCTCGAGTACTCAAGGCCGGTGCGAGCACTGAAGCTGTGGCTCGCCCTGCGCGTGCACGGAGCTCAGGCGTTCCGCGATGCGATCGAGGGCAACCTTGCCCAGGCTCGCCTCCTCTACGACCTTGCCGACGCGCATCCGGACTTTCGCGTGCAGCCGCACCCTCCACAGCTCAGCATCGTCCCGATCCGCCATGAGCCGTCGCACTGCCCTGACCCCGACCGGCACAACGATGAGCTGTGTCGGGCCATACAGCGAGATGGCCGCGTGTACGTCTCTCCCGCCATCATCGACGGTGAGCCCTGGCTGCGGCCCTGCTTCACCAACTTCAGGACCACGCTCGACGACGTGCGCATCACCATGGCCGTGGCTCAGGAAATCGGCAGTGGGATCTGCCGGACTCACTGTTCGCGTCCCTGAGGCGATTGGCTAGTCTCCCGTCATGGTCGACCCTGCGCTCCCGAAGTCGGAGGGGGTGGCCTTCCCCGAAGGCGGAGACGGGCGTCGCAGCACGAGTGCCACCGGACGCGCGATCTTCGCCGACTCCGTCCGGAACGTCGATCCACGGATCACCGCCAGCATCGAGCACACCGCCGACTGGAGGCGCGGCTACCTTCGACCCCTGAGAGCGATCTCCCTCGCCTCCGCGATGAATGCGGAGGACGCGCTGACGGTGTCCCGGGACGGCCTGGAGTCTGCGCACCGTCGCTTCGTCTTCACCCGAGAGGGGGAGCAGCTTCCGCTCGGGGAGGCCATGCGTCGCTGGACCGAGAGACGATTCGACTCGGTGTCCGTGCAGGGCGTCGTCGAGCGGGAGTCGGAGCTGTCCCTGCCCTACCGGGGCCGGAGGCTGTTCGGCGATGACCTTCGGCGACAGGTCTCGTCGTGGGTCGAGTCCGGGATCGCGGAGCCCGGGTTCGCGGAGGCCATCGACCTCGTGGTGGCGAATCCGGATTGGCTCGACCTGCGCGACATCGACATCACTGTGCTGGGTGCTGGAGCAGAGCTCGCCCCCACCCGATCACTTCTGCGCTGGGGAGCCCACGTCCATGCCGTTGACCTGCCCCGACCGGAGATCTGGCAGCGCCTCATCGCCACGACTCGGAGCACAGCAGGCCGCCTGCGCATCCCGATCCCGCTCGATGGCGACGGCCGCCCGCCCTTCGTCGTCGGAGGCAACGTCCATCCCGAGGACGACACCACCGTCGCCGCGCATGCGGGAGCAGATCTACTGCGCGAGACCCCGGAGATCCTGACCTGGCTCGACGAGATCGACCGACCCCTCGTCCTCGGCATGTACGCCTACGCCGATGGTGCCGCGCATGTCCTGCTCTCGATGGCCGCGGATGCGATCAGCACCGAGCTGTGCGCGCGCCGGGACGACCTCACCCTCGCGTTCCTGGCCACTCCAACGGACGTCTTCATGGTCCCGTGGGCCGCAGTCGAGCAGTCCCGTCAGCGCTGGGAGTCCCGCGGCATCGGTGGCATCCTGCAGAGCCCCCTGCGGCTGCTGCGGCAGTTCGAGCCGAACTACCCCGAGACCTACGTGGCCGACGACGGGACTGCCTTCGGCATCAACGACTCGCTCGTACCCCAGCAGGGCCCCAACTATGCGCTGGCCAAGCGACTCCAGCGCTGGCGGGCACTCGTCGCCAGAGCGGACGGCATTCCCGTGTCGCTCAACCTCGCCCCGGCAACGCGCACCAACTCGGTACTCAAGAACCGCGCCCTCGCGGCCGCCTACGCCGGAGCAGGTCGATTCGGGGTGGAGGTGTTCGACCCGCCGACGACCACGACCCTGATGGCCGCCCTGTTGGTCCATGATCTGCGCAACCCCCGGGCAGCAGCACGGCCATCGACCGTCCTGGCCAACCCCATGGACCTTTTCGCCCAAGCGGCGAACCACGGGGGACTGTGGCGCGCCGCATACGCACCGCGCAGCGTGCTCGGCATTGCGGCCATCCTCGGCATGTTCGACGCCCGGGCCTGATCGATGAGTGCCGACCTCTCCGTAGCCGCGGCCATCCTCACGCTGCTGGGGCAGCACGGCGTGCGACGGGCATTCGGCATCCCGGGGGTGCACAACCTCGCCTACTGGGACGCCGACGGCGACAGCCTGCCCCGCATCATCGGCGTTCGGCACGAGCAGGCGGCGGCCTACGCCAGCGACGGCCTCTACCGCGCGACCGGCGAGCTCTCCGCCGCCCTGCTCACCAGCGGGCCCGGAGCAGCGAATGCCGTCGCCGCGTTCGGCGAGGCCTTCGTGAGCGGGTCGCCCGTCCTCGTGCTCGCGAGCGAGGTCAACCACGCCCTGCGCTCGTCGCGAGGACCGCGCGGCATCCTCCATGAGATGGCCGATCAGGGCGCCATGTTCGAGGCCTTCGGTGCTCCGGCTCGCCGAGCGCGCTCCAAGCAGGAGGCCATCGCCTCCACGGTGCTGGCTCTGCGCGATGCCTGGGGACCCCCAGCGATCGGCAGCTACGTGGGCATCCCGACGGACGTGCTCGGAGAGGCGTGGACGGCGGCCATTCCGCATCTTCCGCGCCTTCCCGGACCGACCCCGGATCCGCATGAGGTGACGGTGCTCGCCGAGCTCGTCTCCGAGTCTCCCCGCGTGGTCATCTGGGCTGGGGGCGGCGTCGTTGCTGGGGCCGCCGAGGAACTCGTGCGCACTCTGGCGCACCGCCTGGGGGCCCCTGTCGTGACCAGCTTCGCCGGACGCGGACTGCTCTCTGGCGATCCCCTGCTGGTGGATGCACCGGTGCATGAGCCGGAGGTCGGGGCGCTGCTTGCCGATGCCGATCTCCTGCTCGTGCTCGGCTCGTCGTTCGATGGCATGAACACCAAGAACTGGCGCATCGACCTGCCCGACCGACGAGCGGCCATCACCCTCGGCGATCTCATCGTCGAGACGGTCGACTGGGACTGCCTGATCCGCAGTGATATCGCGGCCACGATGGAGGCCCTGATCGATGCCCTCGACGACATGGGCGTGCAGCCGCGGCCACCGTGGGTCGATCCCTCTCCCCTGCGGCCGTCGATCCTGATGCGACTGCGCGAGGATCCGCGGACGTCCACGGCTGTCGCGTGGGTCGAGCAGGTCGATCTCGCGTGGCCGGCCGAGGGTGCGGTGATCTGCGACATGGCCGTCGCCGGCTACTGGTACGGCGGCTACAGCTCCCAGCCACGTCCCCGACGCCTGCAGTACCCAGTGGGTTGGGGCACGCTCGGCTACGCGCTGCCGGCAGCGATCGGACCCGCGTCCGTCGGCATCCCCACTCTGGCCATCTGCGGTGACGGTGGGCCGATGTTCGCACTGGGAGAGCTCGCCACGTACGCACAGGAGTCACTGCCCATCACACTCATGATCGTCGACGATGGCGGCTACGGAATGCTCCGCTACGACCAGCAGGTGTTCGGCCACCCTGAGAGGGGAGTCGATCTGCTGACACCGGAGTGGACGTCGCTCGGTGCCGCCTTCGGCATCGCTGTCGAGAGAGTGGACGGACCCGATCAGGTGGCTGCAGCACTGGACCGCGCATGGGAGGCCAACCTGCACGGTGAGCCGCGCATCATCGTCTGGTCGCAGCGGCTCCACCCGCCGCGAACAACATCACCGCGCTGGTTCGAGGACACTCCCCCAGCTCATGACTGATGCCCTCGAGCCAGGCTCGAGGGCATCAGTGCGGCGTCCCGATCAGTTGACGCGTGTCCACAGGGACGGAGCCAGGATCCAGTTCGGGTCACCCACACCCGTATGGGACTGCACCGCCCGATACGTCACCCCCTGATGCGTGACGACCGCCCCTGCGGCATACGTCGCACGTGAGTCCCACGCTGTCGACGCGGAAGGCGTCGGCGTCGGCTCGGGAGTCACGGTCGCGCTCTCGACCGGCTCCCACAGCGACCGCGCCAGGATCCAGTTCGGATCGCCCACACCCGTGTGCGACTGCACCGCCCGATACGTCACCCCCTGATGCGTGACGACCGCCCCCGCGGCATACGTCGCACGCGAGTCCCAAGCACCCGCAGCACCTGGTGTCGGTGTCGGTGTCGGTGTCGGCTCAGGAGCCGGCGCCGCCGAGGTCGCCTTGGTCAGGACATTGCTGTCCGCAGACAGGTTCCCCGCCGCATCGACTGCGCGCACGGTATAGCGGTAGGTCGTGCCGGCCGCGAGTCCCGTGTCCATGACCCGGGTCGCGGAGGTGGACCGAACCAGCTGGCCGTCGCGGTAGACCCGGTAGCCCACCACGCCGACGTCATCCGTCGACGCACCCCACATCAGGTCGATGGAGGAAGCTGTCTCCCCCATCGAGTGGAGGTTCAGGGGCGCGCTCGGCGCCGTGACGTCGACCTCGGCTGCTCGCTCGGTGCGCACCGTGACGGCCGCGCTCGGTGCTGACGAGTTGCCCGCTGCATCAACAGCCGTGACCCGATAGACGTAGGACGTGTCCGCCCGGAGTCCCTGGTCGGTGAATCGCGGCGCATCCGACGTCGCGACTCGAACTCCGTCCCGATAGACGGCGTAGGACACGGCACCGCCACCGGTGTCACTCGACGCCTGCCACGAGAGGGCCACCGACGAGGGTCCCGTGGCGCTCGCGATCACCGACACGGGAGCCGCGGGTGGCGTGGTGTCAACAACCGCCGACCCCGTGACGTTCACGTCGATGACGTTGTAGAAGGCGTTGACAGTGTCGGCCACGTCCCAGACCGCAAGGATGACGTGGTAGCCCGATCGGTTCGACGGCACGGTGATCACGTGGTCCGGGTTGGTGCTCGCCGCGGAGCCATCGTGCTGCACCTCACCGATCAGCTCGAGTGAGTCCCGCGACAGGGGAGCGTTCTGGTTCCACCCCTGCTTCGTCATGTAGTAGTGCCACTTCGAGGTGCGATGAGGCGCGGTGTACGTCCAGTCGAACAGCATCGGCCCAGGGGCGATGTCCGTCTTGACCCACCGGGTCGAGCTCTGCTCGTCCAGCTTGCCGCCGAACAGCCCGCCGGCGGATGCGATCTGGCCGTCGGCCGGCCCACCCACCGGGAAGCCCTTGAGGCCCTCGAGGCTCTGCGGCTCGTACTGCAGGCCCCCACAGTCCCGGTTCTCGCCCGTCTTGCACAGGTAGGTCCGACTGTCCGGTGCCTGGACGTAGCCGTGCGCTCCGGCCGGAACCGCGGACACGGTTCCCACCACGAGGAGTCCAACCGCGCCTCCCAGCGCCGTCAGAGCCGACTTCCTCACCTTCATGACTGTCCTCTCCCTCATGTGTCCGATGTGAACTCAGGCGTGATACCCCGATCACGTGGAGTCGAAACATCGGTCACCGATGGTTGACTAGCGGCATGCCCTCGACCGATCAGCTCTCTGTCCTCCTGGTGGGCTACGGCCTGGCCGGGCGCGTGTTCCATGCCCCACTCATCAGGGCCACGCCCGGCCTTGCCCTGACTGCGGTCGTCACGTCGAACCCGGAGCGATCGATCCAGGCTCGCGAGGCCCACCCCGGGGTGGCCGTCTTCAGTGACCTGGACGCCGCCCTCAGCACCCCCGTCGACCTCGTGGTGATCGCGACGGCGAACGTCACGCACCTTCCCTATGCCATGCAGGCACTCGCGGCCGGATCGTCAGTCGTCGTCGACAAGCCCGTGGCCGGGACCGCGGCGGAGGCGCAGGCCCTCGCTGATGCTGCGCACGACAGCGGGCTCCTCGTCATCCCGTTCCAGAACCGCCGCTGGGACAGCGACTTCCTGACCGCACAGCGCATCTTCGAGTCAGGCGTCCTCGGCATGGTTCATCGGTTCGAGTCGCGCATCGATCGCATGCGGGTCGTGCCGAAGCCCGGTTGGCGAGGATCGGCGGATCCTGCGGATCTCGGCGGAATGCTCTACGACCTCGGCTCGCATCTGGTCGACCAGGCCCTCGCTCTCATGGGACCCGCTGTCAGTGTCTGCGCCACGGTCCGCTCCGTGCGCCCGACCGATCCCACCGACGACGATGTGGTCCTGCTGATCACGCATGACTCCGGCGGAGTCAGCGTGCTCTCGGCGAGCCAGGTCGCCGCGTTCGCCGACCCCCGCATGACCCTCCTGGGCACCCGTGGTGGTCTGCGCATCCATCAGGCCGACAGCCAGGAGGACATCCTGCGCACCGGGGTGATCCCCGATGAGGACTGGGGCGTCGAGCCTGTCGACCATGCAGCTGTGCTCCGCACCTTCGACGACCACAGTGCGCCGACGGAGACGCGTGTCCCTCTCGAGCGGGGCCGGTGGCCGGAGTTCTATCGGCGCGTGGAGCAGGCGCTCCGACGCGAGGGTCCGCCCCCGGTGCTGATGGAGGACGCTGTCGCCACCGTGCGGGTGCTCGATGCGGCACGGACGTCAGGAACCTTGCGGACGACGGTCACGCTCGATCCGCCCGCAGGTCACGGATCGACCACGTGACCGAGTGCTCCAGCGGCTGACCGGGCGTTACTAGGCGGGCAGGGGCCCACGGGTGGTCGACCAGCCCGTCGGGCGGTCCGCTCTGGGGCTCGAGGCACATCGCCTCGTCGAGCTCATCGAAGACGACGAACCAGGGGTCGCTCGCGGCGATGTCCAGGGCGAGGACCCCGGGCCAGCTGATCTGCGCCGACGCGGACGGCACAAGGAAGGCATCGTCATGCGGCCCGAGCGACACCTGATCTGCGAAGGCAACGGGGAGGGCTGATGCGTCCCGCGTGAGCATCCCTGCCGCATGCAGGCTCCACGACGCTGGCACGCCGTCGATGCTGCGACGGAACCATGGGTGCCATCCGACTACCGCAGGGAAGGGTTCGC
>DMPC01000095.1:16890-34313 GCA_003456155.1 Actinomycetota bacterium
AGCACGGTGCCATGCAGGGCCCAGGGCTCGTACGTGATCGGCATGACGGCCTGCCCGTGCACGGTGTCCACGGCGTTGCCGCGAATTCGCCCCGCCCACGGAGCCATCGCATACATCCCGTGCTCGACCGGATGCACACCGCGCCGATGCAGCAGTTCGATGCCGGCGACCTGCCAGGACACGGCCCTGCCACCGAGGCGTGGATCGAGAGCGAGCCGCTGGCCGGCGACCTCGAGCGT
Organism: Actinomycetota bacterium; assembly: GCA_003456155.1. Classification (GTDB taxonomy): domain Bacteria; phylum Actinomycetota; class Actinomycetes; order S36-B12; family S36-B12; genus UBA10649. The sequence continues at coordinate 17,130 of DMPC01000095.1, forward strand.
GATCAGCTCAGCGGGGTCTGCGTCAGGACGCGGTGGCATGGACGGAGTCGGCGATGACGGCCATCGGGTCGGCCAGCAGCCCCTCGAAGGCCGCCTCGGCCGCACCGAGAAGGGTGCTGTCCGCCTTGAGTGCCGGCACTTCGACGCGAGCCTGCTCACGCGCGGCCGGCAGGGCGTGATGCACCTGCCGCAGAACGGTGGACGAGACAAGCGGGTAGAGCAGGCGCAGATGACCGCCGAGCACGATCACCTCGGGATTGAACAGGTTGACGAGGTTCGCGAGTCCGACTCCGAGCCACTCCCCTGCCTTGTCGATCGCCCCGCGAGCCGTGCGTGATCCTGCCGAGGCGGCGGCCAGCACGTCGGCGACTCCCGCCTCAGGATCGGTGATGCCCGCTGCCCGAACCAGGGCATCGAGTCCGATCTCCGTCTCCCAGCAGCCCCGGGCACCGCAGCGACATTCGGTGCCAACGGGGTTGACGACCATGTGGCCCACCTCGCCGCCGAAGCCACCGGCACCCAGCATCGGGCGGCCGTCGATGATGATCCCGCCACCGATGCCGACCTCACCCGAGAGGTAGATGAGGTTGCGCTTGACGGCCCCCTGACCGCGAACGTGCTCAGCGAGGGCGCCAAGATCGGCGTCGTTGCTCACCGACAGGTGGGGGACGAAGCCGTACTCCGACTCGAGTGCTGCGCGGAGCAGCGCGCCGAGGGGCACATCGGACCAGCCCAGGTTGGGAGCCAGTCGCACGAGTCCGTCGGCGTGATCGACGACACCGGGCACGCCGATGCCGACCCCGACCCAGGCAGCCCCCTCCGGCGCCCGGCGGAGGGACTGCTTGATCAGCGACATGACGTGCCGCACGGCCTGCTCAGGGGTGTAGTCACCACGCTTGTGTCGCTGCTCGCGCCGCCAGATCTCACCGCCCCCGAGACCCACCAGCGCCACGATCGTGCGTTCGACCTTCAGGTCGAAGGCGATCACCACGGCGGAGTTGCGCACCGGGGCGACCCTCAGCGATGGTCGCCCCACCTGGCCGGGCAGCCCCGCCGCCTCAGTGACGAGCCCGGCGTCGGCCAGTTCGGACACCAGTACGCCCACGGTGCTGCGATTCAAGCCACTGAAGGCAACGAGGTCGGAGCGCCGGGCGGAACCTCCCTCGTGCAGCCGCCGAAGCAGCCGCGCACGATTCAGCCGCCGCAGATCGTCCTGCGTCGAGGCCGTGCGGATGACCATGTCAGGACAGCTCCTAGCCGGCGCCTGAGCGTTTGCGCGAGATCGCGTCGACGCTCGCCGCCACCAGCAGCACCAGGCCCGTCACGACGAACTGGATGCCGGACTGCTGGGTGATGAGCGGAAGACCGTTGGCGATGACAGCGATGACAAGACCGCCGATGACGGCGTCCATGACCCTGCCCTTGCCGCCGAACAGGCTGGTGCCGCCGATGACGGCAGCGCCCACCGCGAACAGCAGCGTCTGCGCTCCACCCGTGGTGGGAGAGACGGAGTTGTCGCGCGATGCGAGCAGAACACCGGCCACCGCGGCGAGGGTCGAGCCGATCATGAAGCAGTAGATCCGGATCATCTTCACGTTGATGCCCGAGCGACGGGATGCCTCCGCATTGCCGCCAACGGCGTACACGTGACGACCGAAGGACGTTCGGCTGAGGACGAAGGTCAGGCCGACGACGAGGACGATGACGACCAGCACAGCCCACGGGACGCCCTCGATGACCGGGATGCAGCCGACCGGGGCATCGCCCGAGACCGGGCACGACTCCTTGCCGGGCCGGACGATCTGGCGCTGCTGGTTGAGCACGTACACCAGCACGCCCATCATGAGGGCGAGCGCGACCGACTTCGCGACCCAGACCGACGTCGCGGTGGCTCGCAGTCCGGCGCGACGTCGACCGCTGATCGCGCGCCAGGAGACCAGCGCGTAACCGAGTACGACCACCGCCCACATCACCCATCCGGCCCAGAGCGGCATGTTCTGGTTCATGATCGCCAGCAGTACGTCGCTGCGCAGGCGGATCGTGCCGCCCTCCCCGATGATGAGGAGCATGACGCCCTGCAGGGCGAGGAACATGGCGAGGGTGACGACGAAGGACGGAATCCCCAGCCGGGCCACCAGGGTTCCGATGAACAGGCCGATGACCGTGCCGGTCAGCAGGCCGATGATGAGGGCAACCGGCCAGACCATCCCCCACGAGGACAGGGCGACAGCGAGTACCGCTGCCGAGGTTCCTGCCGTGAATCCGGCCGACAGGTCGATCTCGCCGAGCAGGAGCACGAAGACCAGGCCCATGGCCAGCACGATGATGGCCGCCGACTGGTTCAGCAGGTTGGCGAAGTTGAAGAAGGAGAAGAACGTGTCGGGCTTGAGGGCCGTGAAGAGCAGGAAGAGCACGACCAGACCCAGCACGGCAGGAAGCGAGCCGACGTCGCCACCGCGCACCCGGTTGAAGTAGTCGCCCACTGCCTGGCCGATGCCGTTGCGGTCACCCGCGGCGGCCACGTCGACGTCGGTGGTCTGGTGGTTGCTCATGCCGCACCTCCCACGATCGCGTCCTCGACCTGGATGCCGATCTCACCCGACCGACCCGTGGTGATGAGCTCGACGACACTGCTGTGGGTCACCTCGCTCACCTTCACCTGCGCAGCCATCTGGCCGAGGTAGAGGCAGGCGATGTTGTCGGCGACCTGGATGACGTCGTTCATGTTGTGCGAGATGAGGATGACGGCGAGCCCATTGTCGGCGAGGCGGCGCACCAGATTGAGTACCTGCTCGGTCTGGGCGACACCCAGCGCCGCCGTGGGTTCGTCCAGGATCACCATCTTGGAGTTCCAGAGGACGGCGCGGGCGATCGCGACCGTCTGGCGCTGACCACCCGAGAGGCTGGAGACCTGCTGGCGCACCGACTTCAGGGTGCGGACGGAGAGGCCCTTGAGGGTCTCGGTGGCCCGCTTCTCCATCTCGATCTCATTGAGCGTCGCGAACCGGGTCTCCTCGCGGCCGAGGAACATGTTGTGCACGACATCGAGGTTGTCGCAGAGGGCGAGGTCCTGGTACACGACCTCGATGCCCAGGGCGTTCGCCTGCTTGGGGTCGCTGACCGATGCCGGTCGCCCCTCGAAGAGGTACTCGCCGCTGTCGAAGGAGTAGATCCCCGCGATGCCCTTGATCAGGGTGCTCTTGCCCGCGCCGTTGTCGCCCACCAGGGCGGTCACCTGACCGGACCACACGGAGAGGTCGACGTCGTGCAGGACGTGGACGGGGCCGAAACTCTTGTTGATGCCCTTGAGCTGGAGCAGGGGGGTATCAGGCGTCATGGACCAACCTTGTCGTAGCCGGCGCGACTGCGGGGGTGATTGGGGAACGTTCTGCGGAACGCCGATGGGGGTGGGTCCTCGACCCACCCCCATCGGTGTCGTTCATCCCGGTCGATGACCGGTGGGGGTACTACTGGATGCCGAACTCAGCGCACTTGGCCTTGAGCTCATCCGTGGTGCAGATCTTGTCGGCGGTGGTGAAGCCATCGTTGATGACGTCGATCACCGTGTCGGCGTAGATCGGCTGCGGCTCGAGCAGCACGGACGGCACCTCGGTGCCGGCCTCGCTGTCGGTCGTGGTGCCCGTGGCGAGCGCATCAGCGGCCGCCGTGTCACCGTTCAGCAGCGCCACGGCCAGGGCGGCAGCAGCAGCGGCCTCCTTGGCAACGGCCTTGTAGACGGTCACGCACTGGGTGCCCATGAGCACGCGCTGCAGACCCTCATCGGTGGCGTCCTGGCCCGAGACCGGGATGGCGCCAGCCTGGCCGTTGCGATCGAGGACGGAGATGGCCGCGCCACCGAGTCCGTCGTTCGCCGCGGCAACGGCGACGAAGTCACCATTGGCGTCGGTGTACATCTGCTCGAAGATCGTGCCGGCCTTGGTGTTGTCCCAGTCCGGAACGGCCTGATCAGCAGCGACGGTGAAGCCCGCGCCCTCGAGAGCCGCCTGGTAGCCCTGCTTGAACAGCGTGGCGTTGTTGTCCGTCGGCGAGCCGTTGAGGAGGGCCACCGGGCCCTCGGTCACACCAGCGTCGCCGAGGCACTTGACGAGGCCCTCACCGATCGCGGTGCCGACAGCCACGTTGTCGAAGGACACGTAGTACTGCGCGCCGCCACCGAGGGTGAGGCGGTCGTAGTCGATGACGGGCACGCCAGCGGCGGTCGCCTTGGCGATGACGGCCGAGCCGGTCTCGCTGTCGAGGTTGACGATGGCGAGCACGCCACAGCCGCCGGCGAGCATGCCGTCAGCGATGGTCTGGAACTTCGCCTTGTCGCCGTTCGCGTTCTGGATGTCGTACTCGACACCGGCAGCCTGGAAGGCCTGCTCGAGGAACGGACGGTCTGCGGTCTCCCAGCGAGCCGACGAGGCGGCGTCGGGAAGGATGACGCAGGCCTTGCCGCTGGCAGTCGCGGCTGCCTCCTCGGCGGGAGCCTCTTCAGCGGCAGCGGTCTCCTCGGCAACGGCCTCGGGGCTGGCCGCAGCGTCGGTCGACTCCTCAGAGGAGCTGCTGCACGCGGCAACGAGCAGTGAGGCGGCGGCGAGGCCGGCGACTGCTCCGATCAGTTTCTTGGACATTCGGTACTGTCCCTTCCTCGCAGGCGGAGCTGCGTGTTCTGGTGGGTGGTTTCGTCGTCGTCCGGGGAATCAGGCGATTCCGAGGATGTGATCGACGACGAGCTGGTCGAGCGCCTCGATGCCGTACCCGCGCTGCGCGAGGGCCTCGACATCGAATTGCTCGGCCAGGAGTCCGGCCGCCGCCGCCGTGGAATACGGACCGACGGTCGGAGCCGCGAGGTCCGCCACGCCCGTGTGGGCCATGGCCGCGACGACGCGGGGATCTGAGTCGAATTCGCGGGCCTTCTCCGCGAATGCGAGGTAGTTGCGGATGCAGCCGCGGGCGAACTCCCACACCCCGGCGACATCCTCCGTGCGATAGGCGTGCGCGTCGAAGTGCTTGACGCCGGTGTAGCCGCTGTTGACCAGGAGCCGGACCAGGAAGAAGTGGTCCTTCAGGCCTTCGGAGCCGAACCGGAAGTCCTGGTCGAAGCGGCCGATCCGCTGATCGTTGAGATCGATGTGGAAGAGCTTGCCCTGCCAGATGGCCTGGGCCACTCCCTGGTAGAACGACAGCCCCGACATCGTCTCGTGCGCCACCTCGGGGTTGAGGCCGACCATCTCGCGGTGCTCGAGGGTCTCGATGAAGGCCAGTGCATGGCCGACAGTGGGGAGGAAGATGTCGCCACGGGGCTCGTTGGGCTTGGGCTCGATGGCGAAGCGGATGTCATAGCCCTTGTCCTTGACGTATCCGGCGAGGAAGTCCAGCGCCTCGGCGTACCGGGAGAGGGCATCGCGGGTGTCCTTCGACGCGGCCGACTCGACACCCTCCCTGCCGCCCCAGAACACGTAGGTCGGCGCACCCAGCTCGGCTGCGACGTCGATGTTGCGCATGGACTTCTGGATCGCGTAGCGACGCACCTGCGGATCGTTCGAGGTGAAGGCGCCATCCTTGAAGATCGGGTGGTAGAAGAGATTGGTCGTCGCCATGGTGCAGACCAGACCGGTCTCGTCGAGCGTCCGCTTGAAGGCATCCAGCTCGGCACGGCGCTGCGACTCCGGTGCCCCGAACGTCATCAGGTCGTCATCGTGGAAGCTCACGCCATAGACGCCGATATCGGCCAGGCCACGGAGCATGTCGTCAATCTCGATCTTGGGGCGAACGGCCTCGCCGAAGGGATCGCGGCCGCGGTTTCCGACCGTCCACAGGCCGAAGGAGAAGCGATCCTCCGGTCGTGCGACGAATTCCCTGCTCATGCCCCGCGTCCCCTCCCGACGTGCATCGTCGTGCGCCACGCATCCAACCGCGCCGCGTCACATATGTTGTGCGCGCCAACATATGTCGGAATCCACCGGGACGACAAGGCGAGATGGCCTCCATCCCATAACAATTTGGTCACGTGCTGTCCACGCGTCGCCTTCCGGGACTGCGGGAGGGCAGGAGGTGGCGTGAGCCGGCATCCTCCGGCGTGGTCCGGCCCGGTCGATCAGTACAGCGAGGAGCGAGCGCGGGCGTAGGCATCGCGCACCGCAGCCACCGGGGTCGGCTCGTGGACGATCACCGCCCCCTCGCGCACGTCGTTCCAGGCCGGCGGCTCCGCACCACCCGAGAGGACCCACGCCGCCTGGCGGGCAGCACCATCCGCCACGTACTCGCCCGCAGGAGGGACCACGACGGGCACGTCGAACATCGTCGCCGCCACAGCACCCACGGCCCGGTTGGCTGCAGCACCGCCGACCAGCAGCACGCGGCGCGGCTGGACCCCCACCTCGACCAGCGCATCCACCGCATCGGCGAGGCCGCCGAGCATGCCCTCGACCGCGGCGCGCGCGAGGTTCTCCGGCGTCATGTTGTCGCGGGTCAGCCCATGCAGGGAGCCGCGAGCCGTCGGCAGATTCGGGGTGCGCTCACCGTCGAGGTAGGGCAGCAGGGAGAGCCCGCCCGCACCGGGCTCGGCGGCGAGGGCGAGCGAGCCAAGTTCGTCGAGGCCAACCCCCAGCATGGCCGCGGTCGCGGAGAGCACACGCGCCGCATTGAGCGTGCACACGAGCGGCAGGAAGTGCCCCGAGGCGTCCGCGAAGCCCGCGACCAGCCCCCGCGGATCCCGGGCCGGCACGTCGGACACGGCGAAGGCGGTACCGGACGTGCCCAGCGAGACGACGACGTCTCCGGGGCCGGCGCCGAGGCCGAGCGCAGCGGCCATGTTGTCGCCGGTGCCCGGTCCCAACACGATCCCGGCGGAGGTCTCCCCGATCGCCGAGGCCGGGCCGAACACCTGCGGCAGGGCGGCATCGTGGCCGAGGGCGAGCGCCAGCAGATCACGGCGGTACTCCCCCGTGATCGGGGACCAGTAGCCCGTGCCGGACGCCTCACCACGATCGGTCGCCGCGATCTCGGGGCGCCCCGCGAGGAGCCACGTGAGGTAGTCATGCGGCAGGAGGACGCGAGCAGTGCGCGCGGCATTCTCAGGCTCGCTGCGAGCCATCCACCGGACCTTCGACACCGTGAAGGCGGCGACCGGAACGCTGCCCACCGCGTCGGCCCAGGCCTGCGGACCGCCCAGCTCCGCCACGAGATCGTCGGCGTCGGACGCCGAGCGGGTGTCGTTCCACAGCAGGGCAGGGCGCACGACCTCGCCGTTCTCATCCAGCGCGACCATGCCGTGCTGCTGGCCACCGATGGCCAGCGCCTCGACATCGTCCAGCACTCCGTCCATCACCTGGGTGAGCGCCTGGACCCAAGCAGCGGGATCCACCTCGGTGCCGTCCGGATGCGGAGCACGCGCCTCGCGGACGAGTGCGCCGGAATCCGCGTCACGAACGACGATCTTCACGGACTGGGTGGAGGAGTCGACCCCTGCGACGAGTGCCATGGAACGAAAACTACCCGCCTTTACCTTGCCTTTGCGTCCGCCTGGGCGACCCTTCACCGGGCGCCCGTCACTCTGGACGCATGAACCGACTCATGCTGGCGACCGGCCCCACCCTCGAGGAGCACGTGAAGCCATACGGACCGCTGCCCCCGACGGATGGTCGAGCCAAGGATCAACCGGGGCGGCTGATCGACGAGATCGAGAAGTCCGGCCTGCGAGGCCGAGGCGGCGGCTGGTTCCCGACCCATGTGAAGTTCCGCGCTGTCGTCGACAGCTCCGCGGGACGCAGCCGCATCAGCCGGACGCGCCGACCCGTGCTCATCGCCAACGGCATGGAGGGTGAGCCGGCGAGCAGCAAGGATGCCGTGCTGCTCGCTGCTTCTCCCCATCTCATTCTCGACGGGATGGAGGCGGCGGCGACGACCATCGGCGCCACCGAGGCCTTCCTCGCCATTCACCGCGGCTCACCGGTCATCGAGGGCGTCCAGCGTGCCTTGGCGGAGCGGCCGTCCGGCCCGGTGGCGATCACCCTGGTGACGCCGCCGGCCCGCTATGTCGCGAGCGAGGAGAGCGCCCTGTCGAACTGGGTCGGGGAGGGACGTGCCCTGCCGGTGCACCCCGATCGGCCCTTCCAGCGCGGGGCGGCCGGACGGCCGACGCTCGTGCAGAACGTCGAGACGCTCGCCCACCTCGCCCTGATCGCTCGCCACGGCGGCGAGTGGTTCGCCTCCGTCGGCGACCCCGCGGCCCCGGGGACCACCCTCGTCTCGGTCGGCGGCGCCGTGGCCACTCCAGGCGTGATCGAGGTTCCGACGGGCACCCCCGTGCGCGAGCTCCTCGAGCGGGCCGGAGGAGCGACGGCTCCCGTGCTCGGCGTGCTCACCGGTGGCTACGGTGGGTCGTGGATGTCGGCCGACGCGGCACTCGCGGCGAACTGGGACCCGAGCAGCCTGCAGGCGGGAGGGGGCACGATCGGTGCTTCGATCCTCTGGGCGGTCGGCGGAGATGTCTGTCCCCTTCAGGAGATGGACGCTGTCGTCGAGTGGATGGCGGGCGAGAGCGCGGGGCAGTGCGGACCATGCATGTTCGGCCTGCCTTCCCTCTCCGACGACCTGCATGCCGTGGCCGTGGCGCCCGCGGACGACCTCGCACTCAAGCGCCTCGACACACGTCTGGGGCTGGTGGCCGGCAGAGGCGGCTGCAAGCACCCCGACGGCGTCGCTCGCTTCGTGGCGACCGGCCTCGAGACCTTCTCCGAGGAGACGGCACTCCACGCCGAGGGGAGCTGCTCGTCGGCTTCGACGACACCGCTCCTGCTGCCGGTGCCTTCTGCCCGTGACCACTTTGCCGACCCGGACGGACGTGATTTCCGATGAGTAGCAGCGACGATCGCGCCCTCGTTCTCAACCCCATCCTGTGCGACGGACGCGGGCTGTGCCAGGAAGCCGCACCGGATCTGATCGAACTCGACGAGTGGGGCTATCCCCTGATGCGAGGCGGAGGCCTGCGGATCCGCCTCTCCCGCGATGACGAGCAGCAGGCGCGCGCAGCGGTGCAGTCATGTCCGAAGCTGGCTCTGCACATGGAGCGGTAACGCGTCCGTCGAAGACGACGGCCGGGGGCACGCGTCAGTCGAAGACGACGCCTTTGTGCAGGATGAAGCAGCCGTAGGGGACAGAGTCCAGGGTGTGCACGACAGCGACCACCCCGCTCACCCGGCGGTAGAAGTCGAGGCGGGGAATGACCCCGTACTCGAGTGACCGGCCCTCGAGCCTCGCAGCCAGGTCGAGGAGGTCGTCCTGCACGGGCGTCGTCCGCGACGGATCGTCCTCGACCTCCATCCGCTCGAGGGGGCGCGGCTGGAAGGAGTCGAGCGGCAGGACGCTGAGGATCGCCTCCGCCGCGCGGAGGATGGTCACCTCTCCGAGCCTGATGACCGGGCGTCCGGACGACACGGCGGGGAAGTTCCGGTCGACAAGGGCCAGTTGGTCGCCATGGCCCATGTCGTCGAGCACCTTGAGCAGCTCCCCGCTGAGCAGGGGATCGACACCCTTCAGCATCGACTACGCCTCGTCGGCTGAATCCAGGGCGAGGGTGATCGTCTCCTCCTGGGCGACGAGGTTGGCCTCAGCGTCGTAGACGCTCACCTTCTCGTCCTCCAGCAGGAGGTTGCCCTCGGCATCGAGGACGTCGATCGTCTCGTCGACGATCGAGCCCTGCGGGCCGGACGCGACGACGAGGTCGTCGACCACGGCACCGATCGGGTTGCCATCGGCGTCGAGGACGATGTCGACCTCGATGTCCTCGCCGATCTCGATGTCGTCGTCAGCCATGGTTCCTCCAAGGGTCAGTGGTGTGGAGCGTGATTCTAGGTCAGGCCCCGAACACCACGGTGCGGTCCCGGTTCAGGAACACACGATCCTGGGCGAACAGCTTCACGGCGCGCGACAGCGCGAGCCGCTCGACGTCCCGCCCGATCTCCGCCAGCGCATCAGCGGTGAGCGTGTGGTTCACCCGCTCGACCTCCTGCTCGATGATCGGCCCCTCGTCAAGATCGGAGGTGACGAAGTGGGCCGTGGCCCCGATCAGCTTGACGCCCCGGGCATGAGCCTGGTGATAGGGACGGGCGCCTTTGAAGCCGGGCAGGAAGGAGTGGTGGATGTTGATGACGCGACCGTGGAGCCGACGGCAGGCGTCATCGGACAGGATCTGCATGTAGCGGGCGAGGACGACGAGATCGACACGCTGCTCGTCGACGATGGCCAGCATCCGCTGCTCCTGCTCCGCCTTCGTCTCCGGCGTCACCGGCAGCAGGTTGAAGGCGATGCCGTACCTCTCGGCGATGGGTCGGCAGGTCTCGTGGTTCGACACGATTCCTACGACGTCCAGGGGCAGCTCGCCCGCGTCACGCCGGTACAGCAGGTCGAGCAGGCAGTGGTCGTACTGCGACACAAGAATCAGGGCCCGCCGGTGCTGGGATTCCAGACGCAGCCCCACCTCGGTGCTGAACGGGGCCGTTCGCTCTGCAAGGCCCGAGCGGACATGGTCGACGTCGTCGATGGGGCTCTCGAACTTCGTGCGCGCGAAGAACAGGCCCGTGCCCAGGTCGGAGTACTGCTCCTGCTCGAGGACATTCGCCCCGACATCGAGCAGTGCGCCGCTGACCGCATGGATGATCCCGGGCCCGTCCGGGCAGGTGATGGTGAGGATGTAGGCAGGCATCGGGCCGTCAGGCTAACAGGGCAAGCGGGGCATGCCGCGGCGCCGGTTCAGCCCTACCATCGACACATGCCTCTCGATCCTCCGCTGGATGCGCAGGCGGTCGTTGCGCATGACCGCGCATGCGCGCGCGGCGAGGCCGGGTACGCCGATCCCCGAACCGGACTGTTCGTCTTCACGCGCGACTACCTGTCGAACCGCGGGTGGTGCTGCGGCCATGCCTGCCGCCACTGCCCCTACGACCACATCGCCGTCCCGCGGCCCCGCCCCTAGGGTCCACCCGTGAGCCACCCCCCTGAACCGCAGCCTCGTCCTGAGGCCCAGACGCTGAAGCGGTGCCCATGACACCCGATGACCTGATCGATCACGCGCGCGCGGAGTGGGCGGCTGGCCGGGGCGGCAAGGCCGTCGCGCTGGCCTGGGACGCGGTGAACCGGGCGATGGACAAGGGTTCCAGCGGGATCCTGCGGCAGGCAGCCGACCTCGCAGACGACATCGCCGCAGGGAGCCAGGGTCGAACGGAGCGCGACGCCCGCCAGCTTGCCGACTACTGCCGTCACTGCCTCGCCGGCGTCGGAAACGGCACGCAGGCCGATTCCCTGCTCTCCCTGGTGACCAGCTGGCGCCGCAGGCGTCGCTGCCCGGACTGCGCAGAGTCGATCTCGAAGGACGCCCGGGTGTGCCCGCACTGCGGGTACCGGATCGCTCCTCCCCCCGCCTGATCAGCGGCGGTCCGCTCAGACCTTGTCGGGGTCCCGGATGACGGGATCAACGTCACCCTGCGCCGCGAGCGAGCCGTCGCGACCACCGCCTGCGCCCCTGAGGATGGTCGCCAGGCCCACCGCGAGGAGCGCGCCGATGAGCGGGCCGGCGATGTAGACCCACACCGCTGTGTAATCGTTCGCGACGATGTTGGGTCCGAGGGTCCGCCACGCGTTCATGGATGCACCCGAGAGCGGGCTTGCCCATAGGCCTGCGAGGGCGATGTAGCCGCCCACGCCGATCGCACCGATGATGCCGATGTTCTGCGCTCCTGAAGCCGTGCCGAGGATGACGCTCAGCAGCCCGAACGTGAGGATCAGTTCCATCCAGAACGCCGCCATCGGCGTCGTCGAGGCCGCCGGATAGGTGCCGCCGTAGGAGGCCGAGACCCCCAGGACGGCCTGCACGACGAGCATCGCGGCGACGGCACCCGCGATTTGGCTGATGAGGTAGCCGGGGACCCTCCGCCAGGGGAAGTCGCCACGAAGGCTGAAGGCCATGGTCACCCCGGGATTGAAGTGCGCACCCGAGACCTTGCCCATGAACATGATCATGGCCATCACCATGAGGCCGGGCGCCACGACGGCCGCGACCCTTCCCACGGACTGGTCGAAGGCCTGGTTCATCATCGGTGCGCCTGCCGCGACGGCCACGAGGAAGAAGGTGCCGACGAACTCGGCAACCCACCTGCGCCATTCCAGGCTGGTGTCGTTGAAGTCGGTCAGCCTCGCGACGACGCCTGCTTCCATGCGGGCAGGCTACTGCGATTAGGCTCGCCGAACCGAGACCGCCTGGAAGGGTCAACCCATGGATCTGCTGCACGCCACGCCCATCTGGATGGACAAGCCCGAGGATCACGACTTCCCGGCTGCCGGCAACTACCTCAGCCTCCTGCTCGACGCCAGGTACGTCACCGAGATCGTCAAAGCCCTGAAGAAGGCCGAGACGGTGCACTACTTCGCCAAGGACATCCTGCGCGCCTCGCGCCTGTCGCTCCTGCCCATCGACGACACGCATGTGGCCGAGGACCTCGCAAAGATCATTCGCGGTGAGAAGCTCTCGCCGGTGCTCCTCGTGCGCGGCAAGCTGCACGACGATGCGCCGCTGACGATCGCCGACGGCTACCACCGCGTCTGCACCGGCTACCACCTTGCGGACAACACGGCTATCCCCTGTCGCATCGTGGATCTGCCGGACCATCACGACAAGAAGTAGGGCTCCCGGTCAGGAGCGCAGCGCCTCCCGGCCGTCCACCACGATCTCGCTGAGCGCGCGGCGGTCCCGGGGAGCGGACTCCCGCTCCCGCAGGTCCTCGGGCAGGTCGGCGTCAGGGTCGAAACGGCCGACGGCCACGACCACCAGCGGCTCCACCGACGCACCGAGGTCGAAGTCCTCGTGGATGGCCTCGACGGAGAAGCCGCCCATCTGATGCACCGACAGGCCCAGCGACTCCGCCTGAACGGTGAGGCATGCCACCGCCTGGCCGAGGTCGTAGGCACTCCACCGCAGCAATCCGCCCCGGTCGTCACTCATGACCCTGCACGCGACGATCAGGCAGGATGCGTGCGGAGCCCACACCTGATTGGCGCCAGCGAGCGAGCGCACGACGGCGTCGAACTCAGGCGTGCCGCGCACGGTGACGAGGAACCGCCACGGCTGGCTGTTGCTCGCCGAGGGGCTCCACTGGGCAGCTTCCAGGAGGCACGCGAGGGTCGGCTCATCCATGACATGACTCGGGTCGAAACCGCGTGGGCTCCACCTCTCGGCCAGCACGGGGACCATGGCCGACCCGGCATCGGGCACCTTGGCGGAGAAGGGGTCCGGTGTCACGTGGGCGAGGCTACCTGCCCGATCGGGGCGTCACTCGGTCTCGCCCCAGGCGAGGTCGTCGGTCTCGCGGGGCAGCACGATCGCCGGAACCGTCGAGGCGCGCAGCAGCTTGTGGGACGTGTCGCTGAGAAGCACTCGCCGAAGCGCACCGAAACGACTCGAGCCCATAACGAAGAGGTCGGAGTCGCGCCAGCCGAAGCGGGCCATGGCCACCTCCGCCGTGTCACCCACGACCACCTCCCCGTGCCACGAGCTCGCGGCCGTGCTCAGTACCTCGTCCTGCGCCTGCCGCTCACGTGCAGCAAGCGAATCCATCACCGCGCGCTCAGGATCCCGGCCCACCCGGGCGCCGACGATGCGCGTCGTGCGCAGCACGGCCGTGAGCAGCTGCACCGAGACCGACCGTCCCGCCGCGATGTCAGCCACCGCCTGCAGCACTGCACGGGACTCTGAGGTGTCACGGAAGCCGACGACGAGCCGCTCGAGGTGATCAGGCGCTGTCTCGCGATAGCCCTCGGGAGCGACGGCCACAGCCGAGGAGCCTCCGTGCAGGAGCGAGTGGGCGATGGACCCCAGGGCGACGCGACCGTCATGCGCAGCCGAGTCCGGTCCGACCACGGTGATGCTGGCGTCGCTGGCCTCACCGACCGCCCTCAGTCCGCGACTGACCGAGGAATTCGCGATCAGCACCCGTTCGGCGTCGGTGATCCGCCACTCCTCGTCCAGCTGGGCCATGGCACGGTCCAGGGTCGCATCGCCCCGTTCCTTCAGGAACGCCGCCCATTCGGCGTCCACGTGACCCATGCTGGGGTAGTCCACCGTCGGAGGGTGGACGTAGGCGAGGACGATCGAGGCGTCCAGGAGCCGGGCGAGCACTGCTCCGAGTGCCACCGCGTCCGCACCGGAGTCATCCGGACTGACCCCGACAACGATCTTCATCTGTCACGTCCCCCAGCTCGATCGTTGTGCGGGTCGACTCCCACCAGGGAAGCATCCGCACGAGTCTTCACGCGGTGCTGGCCAGGAAGGCCTCGAGGGAGTCGAAGTAGCTCTCCATGCCTGCCTGAGCCTGCACAGCCTCGCCATCCGGGAGCTCCCCGAACTGGCTGAACTTCACCCAGCTGTACATGCCTCGGCTGTCGAACTCGATCACGATTCGGTGGTGCGGAGCCGAGTGGTCGCGGGCAGCGAACTCCTCGAGCGACTGGGTGTAGCACAGCGTGTGCTCCAGCCTCTTCTGATCGACGACCTCCGAGTACCGCCCGTAGAAGTAGGCGACGAAGCCCTCCGACGGCACGTCAACAGCTACGGACCACTCGCCGCCGACAACGGCATCGGACGTGACCGATCCAGGAACGACCACGAGGTCGACCGGGTGGTACCAGGACTCCAGCGCGGCCGCATCGATCCAGGCATCCCACAGGATCTCGACGGGCAGGTCGAACTCACGCTCGACCGAGTACAGGAAATCGCTCATGCGGTCACTGTAGGCAATGGAGCGGTAGCCGACTGCCCCGCCGGTTCGATCAGGTCCCAGAGATTCCCGTAACGATCCTGGAACACCACGACGGTGCCGTACTCCTCGTGGCGCGGCGACTCAGTCATGTGAATACCGCGGGCCAGCAGGCGTGCGTGATCGGACGCGAAGTCGTCCGTGTGCAGAAACAGCCCGACACGCCCACCCGTCTGACGTCCGATGGCAGCTCGCTGGGCATCCGAAGTGGCGACGGCCAGGACGAAGGAGGTGCCGCCCTGTGCATCCGGCGATACCCGGACCCAGCGCTTCCCCTCCGTCAGGAGCGTGTCCTCGACGAGGGTGAAACCCAGGTCATCGACGTAATGGGCGATCGCGTCGTCGTAGTCGCGGACGAGGAGAGTCACGGCATGAAGGCGCATGACCGGACCGTAGCGGCGCCGTCCTCGCGGAGCCACCCTGCAGGGGCGGCAGGCCGATCGCCGACGAGGCAGGGGAAGCGACCAACACTGCACGACTAGAGCCCGTGGTCGCTCCGGTAGATGTGCACCACCGCGTTGGCGTGACCGTGCCCCATGCCCAGCCCCTTGAGGTAGGCGACCTGCTCCATGTGCTTCTCGTCTCGCACAGAGTCCAACTGGCTCATCCAGTAGGCGATCGGCTGGCCGTACTTCTTCTCGATGGACGGGAAGTACGAGGCCGGTCCAGTGACCTTCTCAGACATTGAACCGGAACTCGACGACGTCACCATCGTGCATCACGTAGTCCTTGCCCTCGATGCGCACCTTGCCCTTGGCCTTCGCCTCAGCCATGGATCCGGCATCGACGAGATCCTGGAACGAGACGACCTCCGCCTTGATGAAGCCCTTCTGAAAATCAGTGTGGATGACCCCGGCAGCCTCGGGAGCGGTCGCGCCCTTGCGGATCTCCCAGGCCCGCGACTCCTTGGGTCCTGCGGTCAGGTACGTCTGAAGGCCGAGCGTCGCGAAGCCCACACGGGCGAGAGCGTGCAGGCCCGGCTCGTCCTGCCCGACGGACTGCAGCAGCTCCAGGGCCTCGTCATCGGGGAGCTCGACCAGCTCGGCCTCGAGCTTCGCATCCAGGAAGACCGCCTCCGCGGGAGCGACGAGCTCACCCATCCGCTGCTTGAAGGCGTCGTCGGCGAGCTCGGACTCGTCGACATTGATGACGTAGATGAACGGCTTCGCCGTCAGCAGGAACAGCTCCTTCAGTGGGGCCATGTCCATCCCAGACGCGAAGATCGTGGTGCCGGCGTTCAGGTGCTCCTGCGCAGCAAGGGCAGCATCAAGCTGAGACTGCTTGGACTTGTCGTTGCGCGCTTCCTTCTGCAGGCGCGGAATCGCCTTCTCGAGGGTCTGCATGTCGGCGAGGATCAGCTCCGTGTTGATCGTCTCCATGTCCTCTTCAGGCGATACCCGGCCCTCCACGTGCACGACGTCGTCATCGGTGAAGGCACGGAGCACCTGGCAGATCGCGTCGGACTCGCGGATGTTCGCGAGGAACTTGTTGCCCAGGCCAGCACCCTCGCTGGCACCCTTGACGATGCCGGCGATGTCGACGAAGGTCACCGAGGCCGGCAGGATGCGCTCGGAGTTGAAGATCCCCGCAAGCACCTCCAGCCGGGGATCGGGCACGCCGACGACCCCCGTGTTCGGCTCGATCGTCGCGAACGGGTAGTTCGCTGCGAGCACGTCGTTCTTGGTCAGGGCGTTGAACAGCGTCGACTTGCCGACATTGGGCAGTCCGACGATTCCGATGGTGAGAGCCACAACACTTCTTCCTCATCCGGGATGGCGGCCACGGACGGGCGCCTTGAGTACGGTACTCAGGTGACCATGGCGGACGACTCCCCCGGCCCGGATCGCGTCGATCCTGCCTACGAGGGCCTGTTCCGCCCCGAGGACATCGCCCCGCCCGCTCCCCCTGCTGACACACCGAGCGAGCCCGCCGCTGACGGGCCGATTGGCGAGGACCCTCCGCGAGGTGTGCCCGTCGAGGACGAGGCAGAGACCGAGGCAGAGGCCGAGGCCCCTGACGAGGCCGCCGCGCCCCCCGCCCGCCAGCCGGTCGCCGAGACCGGCCGCCTGTTTCGCAGTCAGGGTGTGGCCGGCCACGACGAGACGGTGCTCGCCCTCGAGTCCGGTCGCTTCAGCCGGCTCCGCACGCTCGATCGAACCGACTCGAGTGCCGCCCCGATCTCGTCGACCCCGGCTGTCGACGCGGCCGACTCGGACGTCGCAGCCCTGCTCGCGCCGGCGACGGCACCTGATCCTGCTGCAGGAGGGCCGATGCCCGAACGAGAGTCGCGCCGCCGAGCCCGTCGCGAGACCGGCAACGCGAACTACTCCTCACGAGGGGCACGAGCAGGAGTCGTCTACCTCGTCGTGATCGG
>DMPC01000070.1 GCA_003456155.1 Actinomycetota bacterium
TCGGGCGGGTCATCGGCCTGCTGGGCCAGGCCCGTGCGCAGGTGGAGGCCGGGGCCGGCCCGGAGGAGGTCCTGTGGACCCTGTGGTCGGGCGGCCGTCATCCGCACGGCTGGTCCGAGCGGCTGCGCGCGGCGGCTCTGGCCGGGAACCGATCCGCCGATCACGACCTCGATGCAGTGATGGCGCTGTTCGACACCGCGGCCCGACTCGCGGGCCGCTATCCGGGGTTCCTCGGGATCCGGACCTTCGTCGAGATGCTCACCTCTCAGCAGATCCCTGCGGAGTCGGTCGCGGATCGCGGCGTGCGGGCTGATGCGGTGCGGATCCTGACGGCGCACCGGGCCAAGGGCCTGGAATGGGACGAGGTGTGGGTGGTCGGGGTCCAGGAGGGCACCTGGCCCGATCTGCGCGAGCGTGGCTCGACCCTGCGGGCCGAGCAGCTGTCGGCTGACGGCATCGGCGCAGGTCCGAGGGCCGCGGACCTGCTGGAGGAGGAGCGTCGCCTGCTCTACGTCGCCTGCACCCGAGCGCGTCGACGCCTGCACCTGTCGGCTGTCGACTCGCCCGACGACTCCGGTGATCGACCGAGTCGGCTCCTGCTCGACATCGCCGCGCACCTGGGGATCGAGGTGGGGCGCGCGCGGGCGGGTCGTCCGCTGCATCCGACCTCGCTCGACGGTCTCGTCGCCGAACTCCGATCGATAGCGATGGACGACTCCGGCCCGGCCGAGCTGCGCGCTGCGGCAGTCGAGCGGCTGGCGGTGCTCGCCGGCGAACGCGATGACCGGGGGCGTCCGCTCGTGCCGCTGGCCGACCCGGAGTCGTGGTGGGGGGTGCGCGAGCCCACCGGGGCGCCGGGCCCGGTGCGCGATCCCGAGGAGCCGCTCTCCATCTCCGGCAGCATGCTCGACACCGTGCTGGCCTGCCCGCTCGCGTGGTACCTGCAGCGGGAGGTCCATGCCGAGACCCCGCGGGGCACGGCCACCAGCTTCGGGAGCATCGTGCATGCCGTCGCGGACTTCGTGGCCAAGGGGGAGGTACCCGCCGAGCTGGGGGCGATGGAGGCGGAGGTCGACCGGATCTGGGGTGAGCTGTCCTTCGAGGCGCGCTGGCAGTCCGAGGCCGAGCGCGTCGAGGCGCGGGAGGCCCTGCGCCGATTCCTCGGGTATCACGAGCGTGCTGAGCGCGAGCTCCTGGAGACGGAGTCCGGAAGGCGCGCCCGGGTCGACGTGGTGACGCCGTCGGGCGTCGAGGAGACCGTGACGGTGACCGGCTTCATCGACCGGATCGAGCAGGACGACTCCGGTCGGCTCGTGGCGATCGACCTCAAGAACATGCGCAACATCGTTCCCGTCAAGGACATCCCCGAGCATGGCCAGCTGGGCATCTACCAGCTGCTGCTCCAGCGCGGCGAGGATCCGTCGGTGGCCGAGGAGTCGGGGGAGGCACCCGAGCCGGCAGCGCTGAGCGAGGTCGAGACGGATCCGGCGCGCGAGACGGGAGGCGCCGCCCTGGTGCAGCTGCGGATCGACGAGGGCCGGGGCTCGACCCAGGCGCGTGTGCAGTTCCAGGAGCCGCTGGTGCCCGACGACTCCGGGCGAACCTGGATCGAGTCGCGACTCGGCGAGGCAGTCGAGGTGCTCCGGGCGGCCGACGTGGTGGCGACAGCCGGCCCGGCCTGCACCTACTGCGCCTACGCACGCACCTGCCCGGCCCAGCCCGAGGGAACCCCGGTGATCCCATGACCGACCTGTCCCGTGCGGCGCTCGACGCCGCCCAGCAGCTGACCCTGACCGATGAGCAGTGGTCGGTCGTGTCCCACCCGCTGCGGCCCGCGGTCATCGTCGCCGGAGCCGGGTCGGGCAAGACGACCTCGATGTCGGCGCGGGTGGGCTGGCTGGTGGGCAGCGGATACGTGGCTCCTGATGAGGTGCTGGGCCTGACCTTCACGACCAAGGCGACCGCCCAGCTGCTCGCGGCGATGCGCGGTGCTGTGCAGCGGCTCGTCTCCAGTGGACTCGTCCCCGAGGTGGACGCCGAGGGGGAGGCGCTGGGCGAGCCGGATGTCCTGACGTATCACGCTTTCGCGGCGCGGATCCTCGCCGAGCACGGCATCCGGATCGGCCGAGAGCCTGATGCATCGGTGCTCACCGACGAGGGGAGGCGTCAGCTCGCCTACCGACTCGTCTGCCGGTCGACCGCACCGCTGGCGGGCCTGGGGCGCAGCCCGGTGTCCCTCACTTCCGACCTGCTGCACCTCGATGACGAGCTCACCGAACTCGGTATCGCCACCGACCGGCTGCGAGCGTTCGACCACGACCTTGCCGAACGGCTGCGGGCCCATGACGCCGAGTCCGGACTCCAGGTCATCGGCCGCACCCTTCTCGCGACCTGCACGACGCGTGCGGTCATGGCCGATCTGGTCGACGAATGGCGCGCGGAGAAGGCCGCCCGCGACGTCATCGACTTCGCCGACCAGATCCGGCTGGCGGGGGTGATCGTCGAGCGGTTCCCCGAGGTCGTCGCCGAGCTCCGCTCCCGCTACGCGACGGTTCTCCTCGACGAGTACCAGGACACCTCGATTGCCCAGCGGGAACTCCTGCAGCGCGTCTTCGGTGACGGTCACCCGGTTCTCGCGGTGGGCGACCCATGCCAGGCGATCTACGGCTGGCGCGGCGCGAGCGTCGACAACATCGAGAACTTCCCGCGGCACTTCCCGGGCGCGGATGGTCCTGCGGATCGCTTCGCCCTGTCGATGAACCGTCGATCGGGCCCGGCGGTGCTCGAGGTCGCCAATCGGTCCGCGGAGCGGCTGCGTGCCGTGCACTCCGGTGTCCGACCGCTGAGTGCGGGCGACAACGGCAAGGGCCCGGGCGCGGTGTCCTGCGCACTGTTCGAGACCTACGCCGAGGAGCTGGACTGGCTGGTCGGCGAGATCATCACCACCCATGCCGGGGGTCGCGTTCCGTGGGAGCAGATCGCCGTGCTGGGCGCGACGTCGCGGGATCTCCTCGCAGTCGACGAGGCTCTGCGGGCGCGGAACGTGCCGACCCAGCTGGTGGGAGCCGCCGCACTGCTGATGCAGCCGGCCGTGATCGACCTGCGCTCGATGCTGGAGGTCCTCCACGATCCGTGCGCGAATCCGGCTTTCGTCCGACTTGCCGCAGGTCCGAGGTGGCGGATCGGGGTGCGCGATCTGGCGGCTCTGGGGGATCGCGCTGCTGTCCTGGCCGGAGGCCGCTCGCGGACGCAGCACGCCGACCTCGCCACCGCCCTGGATGAGGCCGTCGCGGGCAGCGACACCACGGAGTCGGTCTCCCTCACCGAGGCACTGACCGATCTGGGGGAGCTCTCCGTCTACTCCGCGGAGGCGGTTGAGCGGTTCGATCGCATCGCAGCCGAGATCACGGCGCTGCGCCGCCATGTGGGCGAGCCGCTGCCCGACCTGCTCGCGCGGGTCATGCACGTGACCGGCCTGGAGGTGGAGTCGATCGTCCTCGGTGGCACCCAGGGCAGCCATCAGGTGCATGCCCTGCACGCCTTCATCGACATCGCAGCGCAGTTCGACGACGCCGACGGCCGATTGGGCCTGGGGGCCTTCCTGTCGAGGCTGCGTGATGCCGAACGCTTCGAGGTCGACCTCGATGTCGACATGCCGGCGGACGTCAACGCTGTGCCGCTGCTGACGGTCCACAAGGCGAAGGGGCTGGAGTTCCCCTACGTGTTCGTCCCGTTCGTGGCGGAGCGCTCCTTCCCGAGCGACCGGGGCCGGGCCGCCTGGACGACCAGTGCGAAGGTCGTGCCCTGGCCGCTGCGCTCGGACGCCACCGCCGCGCTCGCGGGCTTCCCCGTTGCGGGGGAGCCTCCACGGGCGAAGCACCACGACGCCTACCTGGAGGAACTGCGCCGGGTCAGCGACCTCGAGGACGATCGCCTCGCCTATGTCGCCTTCACGCGCGCCGAGCGGGGCCTTGCGGTGTCCGGGCACTGGTGGGGTCCACGTCAGCGGACGCTGCGCGGGCCGTCCCGCTTCCTCTCGACCGTGCACGAGGCCTGCGTCGACGGCGTCGGCACCGTGGTGCACTGGGCGCCCGAGCCGGCCGAGGGGGCTCGCAACCCTCAGCTCGAGCGCGCGGCGAGATCGGAAGACCGGTGCAGCAGGAATGCCGAGA
>DMPC01000213.1:0-416 GCA_003456155.1 Actinomycetota bacterium
CCGAAGTGGATGGTCTCCGGATCGCCGAGGCTCCGGCCCTCGGCCACCTTCACCGGATCGATGTCGCCGACGAGATCGCCGACGGAGGTGTCCGGGGTCGCGAGCTTCTCGCCGTACCGCTCGCTGCGATGACGCCAAGCGATCGGGAGGTCGTCCCCGAGTTCGGCGGCCAGCCGTCGACAGCGGGCGCACAGCGGAGTGGTCGGCTCGTCGTTGATCTCACACCCGTCGACGTACGGCATCCACTCATCGAGCAGTCCGATGAGCGAGCGGATGAGCCGGGTCTTGCCCTGCCCGCGCTCGCCCAGCAGCACGAAGTCGTGCCCGGCCAGGATCGCCCGCTCCACCTGGGGCCCGACGGTCTGCTCGAAGCCGACGATCCCCGGCAGGGTCGTGACGCCCTCGCGAAGGCGGCG
>DMPC01000213.1:678-1932 GCA_003456155.1 Actinomycetota bacterium
GGGAGGTCGGCAGGGGCGGTCGGGGCGAGAGAGGTCACCTGCTGACCGTACGTCTCCTGACGGCCCTGCGCGACTGCTGCTCCCGCATGAGGATCACGAATCGGAGGTGAGGGACGATCCCGCCGCACTCCGCCTTGAGCGCCAGGCGCGCCATGCACCGGTGGACCACAGCGCGAGGATCACGAGAGCGGGCTGGAACAGCAGTCGGATGAATCGGGCCCCATCGGTGTCCAGGCCGAAGGCACTCGTCGAGGTGAGGAACTGCGACACGTTTCCCGGGAAGATCAAGACGAAGAACGCTGCCACGATCCACCCCACCAGGACTCGCTGCCGCCGCAGGAGAACAAGGGCCAGGGCGAGGAGGATCTCCACGACGCCCGACACGTAGACCACCACCTCCGGCGCGGGCATCCACCCGGGCACCTGCGCGAGGAACTCGGCCGTACTGCGGAAGTGCCCGATGCCCGCGAACAGCAGGATCCCGGCCAGCAGGTATCGACCGACATCACGCACACCCATGGCGGACATGATCCCCTGACTCCCGCCCGCCATGCGGTTGTGCGGCCTGCGCGGCGGTGGCGCGTCGTCAAGGGGATGCCCGTACGGTGACGGCATGCAGACACGAGAACTGGGCCGCTCAGGGCTCGTCGTATCGGCCATCGGACTGGGCTGCATGCCGATGTCCTCCGTCTACGGGCCCGCCGACGAGGCCGAGTCCGTCTCGACACTCGAGCTCGCCCTCGATCTCGGCGTCACCTTCTGGGACACCGCGGAGATCTACGGCGACGGCGGCAACGAGTCGCTCATCGGTCCTGTGCTCGAGCGCAACCGGGACGCCATCGTCCTCGCGACCAAGTTCGGCTTCGATCCCGGCGGAGTCGTGGCCGGGCGACCGGAGAACGCACGCCGGGCAATCGACGGCAGCCTGACGCGGCTGCGGACCGACGTCATTGACCTGTGGTACCTCCACCGCGTTGATCCCTCGGTGCCGATCGAGGAGACGGTCGGCGTCATGGGCGAGATGGTCGCTGCAGGCAAGGTCCGGCACCTGGGGCTCTCCGAGGCAAGCGCGGAGTCCCTGCGGCGCGCCCATGCGACCCATCCGATCAGCGCACTGCAGAGCGAGTGGTCGCTGTGGACGCGGGACCTCGAGCCGGAGGTGCTGCCCGTGGCACGGGAGCTCGGCATCGGGATCGTCCCGTACTCGCCACTCGGGCGCGGCATGCTCACCGCGACGCTGAACGACACGAGCGC
>DMPC01000213.1:2302-3515 GCA_003456155.1 Actinomycetota bacterium
GCACCTTCAGGAGAACGCGCAGGCTGTCGACATCTCCCTCTCACGGGAGCAGGCACAGGGCCTCGACGGACTCCTGACGGGTGTCGTCGGTGCGCGCTACGCCCGTCCGCACAACTACGGGGACAGCCCGCTGCCTTCCTGATCAGGACTCCTCACCCGGGGACTGATGGGGCGCCCTCGCGCGCCCGTCTATCCTGCATTCATGAGAATCCGTGCTGCCGTCATCGCCCTTGCCACCGCTGGCTCGCTCGTCGCCACCATGGGGCCTGCCCTTGCGGCGGGGTCCGCAGAGCAGCGCATGCTCACGAAGCAGGACGTCCCTGCCTCGTTCGGCACACCGACCAGCTACGACTTCGACGCCAAGATCATCGGCAAGGCGATCGGCATCTGCGACAACGCCTCGGGTCAGACCCTGGTGAGCGTGGCAGCCCCGCCGAAGCAGTTCCTCGTCGACATCGAGACGAAGAACAAGCGCACCTACACCGACGTCATGGAGCGCGTCTACCAGTTCGAGTCCGAGGCGAAGGCGCAGGACGCCTTCACTGAGCTGTCCGGGAAGATGAGCGCCTGCGACGGCACCTCGACGCTGAAGCAGGGCGGCCCGAACCTCAAGCAGACAGTCACCACCGGCAGCTACCCCGGCGGGCAGTACCAGGACTTCTGGGTCAACGTCTCCGGCACCTGGACCGGCGGCGACCTGAAGAAGCCGAGCCAGACGGTCCTGCGTGCGATGTACGTGCAGGCCGGGAACGCACTCATCGAGACGGTCGCCTACGTCAACGGCCGCAGTGCCCTGACCTCCCAGCAGATCGACGATCTCGCCGACCTGGCCGAGGTGCTCGCGGGCCGCTGGGTCTCGTGATCCGCGACTCTCGATGACCTGCTGCGCAGAGGCGACGTCCCTGCGCCCCCTCGCGGCACTCAGTAGCATCGGCGCTCGAATGCTCCACCCAGGAGGGCCGCCCTGGACCAGCGACCCGCGATGAAGGAGAGCCCTGCCCATGTCCGAAGAGCCCGTGCGGCCGACGGATTCCGGCGACGGGCAGGTTCTCGAGGAGGCAGCACGACGCCGGACGTTCGCGGTGATCAGTCACCCTGATGCCGGGAAGTCGACGCTCACCGAGGCTCTGACCCTGCACGCGCATGCGATCAGCCAGGCCGGGGCGATCCACGGCAAGGCCGGGCGCGCGGCCACCGTCTCCGACTGGATGGA
>DMPC01000213.1:3782-4558 GCA_003456155.1 Actinomycetota bacterium
ACCCCCGGCCACGCCGACTTCTCCGAGGACACCTACCGGGTCCTGTCCGCCGTCGACAGCGCGGTGATGCTCATCGACGCCGCCAAGGGCATGGAGCCCCAGACGATGAAGCTGTTCGCCGTCTGCCAGCAGCGCGGCATCCCGATCATCACGGTGATCAACAAGTGGGACAGGCCCGGCCGGGATGCCCTCGCCCTGCTCGATGAGATCCGCGATCGCACCGGGCTGCGGCCGACACCCCTGACGTGGCCGGTCGGGATCGCCGGCGAGTTCCGCGGAGTGGTCGACCGAAGCACCGGCGACATGGTCCGGTTCACCAGGACGGCAGGAGGCGCCACCATCGCCCCCGAGGAGCGCCTCGATCCGAATCGCGCGGAGCAGGAGGAGGGTGACGCGTGGGTCACCGCCCGCGAGGAGCACGAGCTGCTGGCCCTGGAGGGCCAGGACTTCGACGAGGAATCGTTCCTGGCCGGGAAGTCGACCCCCGTGCTCTTCGCCGCTGCGGTGCTCAACTTCGGGGTGCGCCAGATCCTCGACAGCCTGGATGACCTTGCTCCCGCTCCGTCGGCCCGGGCGAGCGCGACGGGGTCGCCGCGCAGCATCGATGCCCCCTTCAGTGCGCAGGTGTTCAAGGTCCAGGCAGGCATGGACCGGGCCCACCGGGATCGACTGGCCTTCGCACGCGTGTGCTCCGGGGTCTTCCACCGCGGCGACGTCATCACCCACGAGCCCTCGGGCCGCGGGTTCGCCACGAAGTACGCGCACAGCGTCTTCGG
>DMPC01000187.1:0-1081 GCA_003456155.1 Actinomycetota bacterium
ATCCCGTGCCTCTCGGCGGAGGGGGCACCTACGCTGCTCCCGTGCTCGACACGATCGGCGGCCTCCCCGCCCACCCCCTGCTGGTCCATGCGCCGGTCGTCCTCGTTCCCCTGACAGCCATCGGCGCTGTGCTGATGGCCTTCTCGCCCCGGTTCTCACGGCGATTCGGAGTCGCCGTGACGATCCTGGGCGGCGTCGCCTTCGTCTCGGCGGCCGCGGCCAAGCTCTCCGGGGAGGAGTTCGCCGAGACCGTTGCGGTGGCCCCGGAGCATGCTGCGGCGGGCGACCGGGTTCCGCTGGCTGCGCTGGTGCTCGGCATCCTCGTGCTGGCGCTGTGGCTGATCGATCGTGGCATCCCCGGAAATCGATCCCGGCCCGTGTGGGTGGTCATCCTCGCGGTAGTCGTGGCCGTCGTCGCCGTGGTGGCCGTCGTCCTGACGATCGTCGCGGGGCACACCGGAGCCGAGTCGGTCTGGCTCGTCAGTTCCTAGGCGCCCGCGGCGCGCTCATCGGCGTCGGAGTCGACTCTGCTTCGGATCAGTCGACGCAGCGAGTCGATTCGGCTCCGGACCTCAGGCGGACACCCGGCGCCCAGTGCCGTGGTCAGCGCGCAGTCGGGCTCATCGTGACTGCAGGATCGGGGGCAATCCCGAGTCAGGTGCGCGAGATCCGGGAACGCGTGGATGATCCGATCGACATCGACATGTGCAAGCCCGAAGGAGCGGATCCCCGGTGTGTCGACGATGAGGCCGCCTCCCGGCAGGTGCATCGCAATGACGCTGGTGGACGTGTGCCTGCCTCGGCCCGTCACCGCATTGACATGACCGGTCAGTCGATCGGCATCCGGGACGAGACTGTTGACGAGGGTGGACTTCCCGACGCCGGAGTGCCCGACGAGCACTGTTGTCTGGTTGACCAAGGACTCGCGCAGCGCCTCGGGCACGCGGCGATCGTCGATGGAGAAGACCGGAATGTCGAGTGGCCCGTAGAGGGCGAGCAGTTCATCCGCGGGCTTCAGGTCGGTCTTGGTGAGCACCAGCATGGGGGTGATGCCCGCGTCGAGGGCGGCGATGACGGCTCG
>DMPC01000187.1:1386-1526 GCA_003456155.1 Actinomycetota bacterium
GTGCGCTCCTGGCGTCGAACGATCCGCCCCTGCGTGTCGGTCTCGCCGGTCACATCACCGACCACGTCGACCCGGTCACCCACGACGATGCCCTTGCGTCCGAGCTCCCGCGCCTTGACCGCGTAGATCTCCGTGCCGTC
>DMPC01000187.1:1768-3568 GCA_003456155.1 Actinomycetota bacterium
TGGGCCGGACGCTCCTTGGATCGAGGGCGCGCCTTTCGGCGTCCCGGCCTGACGCGGACGTCGTCCTCGTCGAGATGGCGATGCTGGCGCGTCACTCGGGTGAATCGCCCATGAGCATCGACGACCAGAGGTCCGGGAAGTCGGGAAGCGTCTTGCTGGTCGTGGCGATGTCCTCGACCTCGACCCCCGGGGTCACCAGCCCGAGGATGGCGCCGGCGGTGGCCATGCGGTGATCGGCATAGGTGTGGAACAGGCCTGCGTGAAGGGGGCGCGGTCGGATCGCCAGGCCGTCGTCGGTCTCCTCGACGTCTCCTCCGAGGCCGTTGATCTCTGCTGTCAGCGCGGCGAGACGGTCGGTCTCATGCCCCCTCAGGTGGGCGATGCCGGTCAGGCGGCTCGGCGACTCGGCCAGCGCTGCCACGGCCGCGATCGTGGGGGCGAGCTCCCCGGCGTCGGAAAGGTCGAGGTCGATCCCCCGGAGAGGACCGTTCGAGGTGACGGTGAGGCCATCGTCCGCCTGCGTGACCGTTGCCCCCATGCGGGCCCAGATGCTCCGCACGAGATCTCCGGGCTGCGTCGTGCTGCGCGGCCAGTCGCGCACGGTCATCGAGCCGCCGGTCACGAGCGCCGCGGCCTGGAACGGGGTGGCGTTGGAGAGATCCGGCTCGATGCGTCGATCGAGCGCAGGGATCGCCTGCGGATCGACGTGCCAGATCGAGTCGCCGTCTCGACGCACGATGACACCGTGCTCGGCCAGCATGGCGATCGTCATCTCGATGTGGGGCATGCTCGGGACGGCTGGTCCCACGTGGTGGATGGTGACCCCGGCGTTGAAGCGCGCAGCACTCAGCAGCAGTCCCGAGATGAACTGACTGGACTGGGATGCGTCGACGAACACCTCGCCGCCGGTCACCTCGCCGGTGGCGGCCAGCATGAAGGGCAGGCGCCCGTTGCCTCGATCGTAAACGGTGACGCCGAGATCCTTGAGCGACTCGATGATCGTGGCCATCGGCCGCTTCCGGGCATGAGCGTCACCGTCGAACGTGACCTCCCCACGCGCGAAGGCGGCCAGCGGGGGAAGGAACCTCATGACGGTTCCGGCGAGGCCCACGTCGATCGATGCCGGCCCCTGCATGAAGTGCGGGACGACATCGACGGTGAGATTGCCGACGGTGTCGCGATCCCTGACGTCGACCTCGACGCCGAGGAGTCGGAGGCCGTCGGCCATCAACTGCGTGTCCCGGGCGTCGAGGAGGCCGGTGATCCGGCTGGGTCCGTCAGCCAGTGCGGCGAGAATGAGGGCCCTGTTGCTGGCGGACTTGGATCCGGGCACCGACACCGTCGCATGAACGGGCGCTGTCGCCACGGGTGCCGGCCACGGGGGAGTACTCATCGACGCAACAGTAACGCGCCTCCGATGCCGAGGACGATCACGATGCCGACGCCCAGGGCTATGGCAGCGACGGGGATCGATGAGTCGTCAGTTGTGCCTTCCGCCGCCTGGTCCGCTGATGTCTCCGCACTCGCCGCTGGGCTCTGCGATGTGGGCTCGTCCGTGACCATGGTCGTGCTGTCCGTCTCGGAGGCTGCAGGAGCGGACGGCGATGGCGCTTCCGCCACGCCCTCGAGCGTGTAGGTGAAGGAACCCTCGATGGTGTGCCCGTCGGCAGAGACCGCGCGATAGGCAACCTCGTACTCGCCGGGTGCTGCATTGGGGTCGACGGGCACGGTGAGGACGTTCTCGCCGACCACCGGATCTCCCATCACGATCGACTCGTCCTGTGCAGACCGAACGACGAG
>DMPC01000187.1:3816-7413 GCA_003456155.1 Actinomycetota bacterium
GGCGACGACCTCGTCGGCTGCTGGCGTCGAGCCCACCTGCGAAGCGTGCGCGGTGGCGGATGGGGCCGTCGCGATGACGGCTGCTCCCGCGAGAAGGACGGGAGCCAGCATGGCGATGATGCGACGAACGGTCATGTGAAGATCCCCTCTGCCAGGGTCTGGCCTTCCTCGATCCCCGCGGGGATGAAGTAGGCGGCGGATCCGATGGTGGTGTTCCACTCGTTGAATGCGTCGAACTGGGCAAGCCGTTCCTGCATCGGGATGAAGGACGTCGAGGGGTCGCGCATGTACGCGGCGAAGAGAAGACCCATGTCGCTCGTGCCCTCCCGCATGCCGTTCTCGTAGTTGTAGGGGCGTCTGAGAATCATCTCGCGTGTGGTGGCGGCGTGCGCCACGCGGATATGGGCATCGTCCGGAATGAGCGGCAGCCCTCTCTCGTCGACGGCATCGAAGGGCACGACATCGGTCTGCTGTTCGGCACCCAGCGGTGCTCCGTCGGCGACCCTCCTGCCCATCACGAGTTCCTGGGTCTCACGATCGAGGATGTCCCAGGTGTCCATCAGGAGGCGGATCCGGCGCAGGACGAGCACGGTGCCTCCAGCGACCCATGCAGGGCCCTCGGGAATCCACACCACCTCATCGAACTGATCGGTGTCGGCTGCGGGGTTGACGATGCCGTCGGGCTGGCTCAGGAGATTCCTGGTCACGCTGCCGCCAGGAATGGCCGGTGCCGATGAGCGAAACCCGGGTTGCACCCACTTCGTCTCCGTCAGCGTCGACAGATCCTTCGTGAGCATCCGGGTGGCATGCGCCAGGGTCATGGCATCGTCCGCGCCGACCTGGAGCAGCAGGTCGGTCTGGCCCCATCGATCCTCGAGGCGATCGGTGGAGAACGCCGGGATCTCTGTCAGCTGCTCGGGAATGCGATCCGCGGTGCCTGTCCTGAGGAAGAAGGGCCGTCCCAGTCCGAGGGTGATCGTCAAGCCCGCGGGCACCTCGGCCAGTTCGGGTTCGGTATCGCCCAGGGCGGGCTGACCCTGGGTCAGGCGCGCCGCGTCATCGGTCACGATCCGGAGCACCGCGAGGGCGGTCTCCGGGCCTGCCTCGCGCAGGTCGAGCCCGATGAACGTCTGCAGGAGCGCAGGCGTGGTCTCGATACCTGCCTGATGTGCGCCGTGGAAGGGGATGGTTCGGGTTCGGAGCAACTTCGCCGCACTCGGTGACGGCTGTGGAGGTGAAGGCGGTGGGGGCGTGCTGGCGCTGTCGGTGGCCGCGGGCGCACCGGTAGAGGTCCGGCCGAGGGCGAACCCGCCGGCGGCGCCCAGAAAGGCGGCGCCACCGGCAGCCAGCACCCCGCGTCGCGTGACGCTGCGCCTCGTGGGCGCGGGGCTGGGGTCGTTCATGATTCGACGGTCACATCCCCGACATGCTGTTCATGTCGCCCATCCCGCCGTCATATGTCTCGTTCGCTCCCGAATAGACCTTGCCCAGGATCGTGGTCTTGAGCTGGCCGCCATCAGCAGTGATGAGGGTGATCGGGATCATCGCTCCGGCCGTGATCGGCTTGGTGAGCTTCATGAACATCAGGTGGTTGCCGCCGGGCTTGAGCTCCGTCATGCCCTTGGCAGGGATGACGAAGCCGCCCTGCTTCTGCTGCATGACCATGGAGCCGTCCTTCATGACGACCTCATGGAGCTGCATGAACGTGGAGTTCGGGCTGGTGACCCCGATGACCCTGATGGGCTTGTCCGTGGGGTTCTTGATCATGCCGAAGCCTGCGGACATTCCCTTGTCGGCGGCCTTGGCCCAGCCGTCGGCGATCGTGAGAGGTGAA
The DNA here is from genome assembly GCA_003456155.1 of Actinomycetota bacterium. Classification (GTDB taxonomy): domain Bacteria; phylum Actinomycetota; class Actinomycetes; order S36-B12; family S36-B12; genus UBA10649. Next base: position 5,651 of record DMPC01000187.1, read on the forward strand.
CGGGATGCCGGCAGCCCCTTGCTCCAGGTGGGCATGGCGCCCGCTTTCCTGCTGGCGCACACGTAGAGCGTGCCGTGGTTGTCCTCGACCATGCCCGACATGGCGCAGGAGCTGCCGGGCTTGGGTGGCTCGTGTGCTGAGACCGCGGGAGCGATGACAGCGCCGGCCAGCAGTGCTGCTGCTGCCGAGGCGACAGCAAGGGTGGAACGTAGGACATGCTTCATGACAGTGCCTTTCGAGTCGTGTGGGGTGAGTGGTGTCCACCACGTCCCCCGATCACAGGACTCGAGCCTGGAGAGGGGCGTGGCGTCAGGTCGCGAACACGGGTGCGACCGGCGGCCCTCGTCGGCGCAGACCTCGATGGAGCGCCGTCGTGGAAGGGACGGCTGCGGCCAGGACCTGCCGGAGGAGCTCAGTGCGGAGGGCGGGGCGGGCCAGCGCGAGGCGCCAGGCGGCGATGGCCGCCCTCAGGAAGGAGGTCCATCGCCCGATGAGGTCGTCGGCGTTCCTGATGACAATAGCTGCGAGCCCCGCCGCACAGACATGTGCGATGACCATTGCCGAGGCACCGTGCTCACCCCCGGCATGGGCATGGGATGAGGTGAAGGTCATCATCAGGTGCAGGAGGCCCTGACCGGCGACGAGAAGAGCGGTCAGCTTCAGCCAGGACAGCGAGCGGCCTGCGAGGGCGGCGCCCAGCAGCCCTGACAGCAGGACGACGAGAGCGAGACCGACGGGGTCCACGCCACCGCCACCGGCGGCATGGCCAGCCAGGGACAGAACCGCCAGTGCGGTCGCGACAAGCGCCGCGCGAGCGACACGGTTCGCGGCAGCGGGACGCATGTCTGGAGTCTATGGCTCTCGTCCTGGCAGGCCATGGCGCCTCTCGGGTGGCAGGCTCGGGGCATGTGCGGACGCTATGCAGCAGCCAAGGGGACCGCCGCCCTCGCCGAGGAGTTCGAGGCGAGCGCCTCGGCTGACGACCAACTGCCCGCGGACTACAACGTGGCTCCCACCAAGCAGGTGCACCTCGTGGTCGACCGCACGCTGGACGGCGTGCGGACGCGCACCCTCGAGATCGGTCGGTGGGGCCTGATCCCGTCCTGGGCGAAGGATCCCGCCATCGCCAGTCGCCTGATCAATGCCCGGGCCGAGACGGTCGCCAGCAAGCCCGCGTTCCGGGGTGCGTTCGCGAGACGACGCTGCCTGGTGCCTGCCGATGGCTATTTCGAGTGGTATCAGCCGACGGAGGCGGGGGCTCCGGTCGGGCGGACGGGCACGCCGCTGAAGCAGCCGTTCTACATCCACCGCGGGGACGGTGCCTCGTTGGCCATGGCGGGCCTCTACGAGTGGTGGCGGCCGGGATCGTCCGAGGCGGGGGAGGAGCCGGCCTGGCGGCTCACGTGCACGATCATCACGACCGAGGCAGCCGACGAGATCGGACGCATCCACGACCGCATGCCCATGGTGATCGACCGGTCGCGATGGGGATCCTGGCTCGATCCGGACGTCGATGCGCAGGAGGCCACAACCTTGATGAGCCCGGCATCAGGACTCGGCCTCGAGGCGTATCCGGTGTCCACGCGGGTGAACAGCGTCCGCAACAACGGCCCAGACCTGATCGCGCCCCTGGAGGCGACCGGCGCGGGATCAGAAGAGGGCATCTGGTGAGGGAATGAGGCGGGTGCCTGCGCTGTTGGCAAGGGTGTGCTGGTCCTGACGCCTGTCGAAGCGGTGCCCGGTGGTCGCATCCCCGGGACTGC
>DMPC01000098.1:0-11625 GCA_003456155.1 Actinomycetota bacterium
CGAAGAGGATCGTGACGTTCGACTATCAGGCCCCGTCCGCAGACGCTCCCGTGCGCCGAACTCTTTCGCCGTGGCGGCTGGAGGCCCTGGAGGGACTCTGGAGAGTGCTGGGCTACGACCATGACCGGGAGGCCACGCGCACGTTCCGACTGTCGCGCATTCACGGGCAGGTCGTGCTGACGGGGCGTGAGCGGATCGAGCCCGAGACGCAGATCGTGCCCGAGGACGAGCCCGCTGCCGTAGGAGCGCGAGCGCTGGTGCGATTGGCTCCCGGTCGCGCAGCAGGCCTCCGACGCGCGGCCATCGAGAGCGATGATCCGTGGCAGGACGACGACCTGGAGGTGGAGTTCCCCACGCGCGAGGGGCTGGTCCGGGCCATCTGCGCCGCAGGTCCGGATGCCGTCGTCCTCCAGCCTCCGGACGTCGTGAGCACCGTCGCCGAGCGCCTGCACATGATTGCGGCCCAGCACGCGACCGGTGCCCGATGAGCGAGACGGCCGGGATGCGCCTGGCCCGGCTGCTGGCCCTCGTGCCCTGGCTCATCGCGCACGACGGGATCACGATCGAGGCTGCGGCCGAGCACTTCGGTGTCAGCCCTGAGGAGCTGGAGCGGGACCTGTGGCTGCTCGTCGTGTCCGGGCTGCCCGGTCATGGCCCCGATCAGCTCGTCGATATCGACTTCTGGGACGACGGCGTGATCCATGTGATCGATCCGCAGACCCTGCGCCGACCGTTGCGACTGACTCCTGAGGAGGGACTCTCCCTCCTCGTGGCGCTGCGAGCGCTGGCCCAAGTGCCGGGCATCGTCGACCGTGCAGGGATTCTCGGTGCTGCAGCCAAGGTCGAGGCCGCGCTCGATCCCGGAGTCTCCGTGGATGTCCTTCCCACCGTCGAGCTGGGCGTGGCCGCGGAGGTGGCAGATGCCGTGGCGTCGGCGATCGAGTCCGACAGCGGCCTTGACCTGACCTATGCATCCGCCTCCCGCGGGGAGGTCACGCACCGCACGGTGGCGCCACTCTCCGTGCACCTCATCGACGGTGTCGCCTACCTGGAGGCCTGGTGCTCGTCATCTCACGGTCGGCGAACCTTCCGGATCGACCGAATCCTGGCTGCCACCACGACCACGCGACCCGAGGTGCCCGTCACGCCGATGTCCCCGGAGCGAACCGAGCCCCTCATCGGCCGCATCGCCGTGGAACCGGCAGAGCGCTGGGTGGCCGACGTCTTTCGTGGGGCCACGATCGAGGGCACCGACGCCCAGGGTCGAGCCGTCGTCGTGCTGCCCCTGCACTCCCTCGACTGGGGCGTCACGGTCATCCTCTCCCTGGCCGGGGGAGCCGTGGGGCTGGAGCCCGCCGCCCTCGTGGAAGGGGTGGCGGCTCGGGCTGCACAGGGCCTGCAGGCGTACTCTGATCCCTTAGGCTAGGTCCGACCAGGCTGGCGTCGCCCCTCAGACTTGGGGTCTACAGCGCCCATCGGGACACATGACAGGCGAAGGAGAAGGAGCACATGCCGAACCTCAAGGGCTGGGAATGGCTCATCATCGTCGCGCTGATCCTGCTCCTCTTCGGCGCGAAGCGTCTGCCGGACGCCGCCCGCGGACTGGGTCGCTCGCTGCGCATCTTCAAGGCGGAGACGAAGGGTCTGGCCGACAAGGACAAGGACGCCGACGACGCGCCTGCCGCCACCGCGGCCGTGGGCGAGGCACCTGTCACGCCCGTCCTGCCTCCGGCAGCTGAGGCGCCCGCGCCGGACTCGGTGCCCACCGAGCGTCGCGAGGCCTGATCACCCGGCAGCATCCGTGGCACTGAAGGAGCGTGGGGCTCAGGCGACGACCGCGATGCCGCTCACGGAGCACCTGCGCGAGCTGCGTTCACGCCTGGTCAAGAGCGGCATCGCCATCGCCCTCGGCATGGTCCTCGGCTGGGTCTACTACGCCGAACTGTTCGCCTGGCTGAGCGCACCGTTCATGGGTGCCGTCGAGGACGCCCGCGAGCAGGGCAGGGAGGTCACTCTCGCCCTCACCGGTGTCGCCGATCCGTTCGTGCTGCAGATGCAGGTGGCGGCCGTCGCGGGGCTGGTGCTCTCCGCCCCGGTGTGGCTCTACCAGCTCTGGCGGTTCGTGACGCCCGGCCTCCATGGCCACGAGCGACGCTGGGCCCTCGGCTTCGTCGCCGTTGCCGCGCCGCTCTTCTTCGGTGGAGTCTTCCTCGCGTACACCGTCCTGCCTCTGGGCCTTGAGGTTCTGCTGGGCTTCACTCCTGAGAACGTCGAGAACATCGTCTCGGTGGATCGCTACCTGTCCTTCTTCCTGCGCACCGTGATCGTCTTCGGAGTCGGATTCCTCGTTCCGCTGCTGCTGGTGCTGCTGAACTTCGCCGGAGTCCTGACAGGCAAGCGCCTGATCAGCTGGTGGCGGTGGATCATCGTCTGCATCATCCTGTTCTCGGCGATCGCCACGCCTACCGGTGATCCGATCAACCTCCTGCTCCTCGCCGGGCCGATCCTCATCCTCGTGGCGATTGCCGTCGGCATCTGCGTTCTCAACGATCGGCGCCGTGCCCGACGCGCACGGAGCGAGCCTGACTACTCCGAACTGGATGACGACGAGACCTCGCCGCTGGACGACCAGGCGTGACCTCGGCGCCCACTCCTGCTGAGCGCTACGCCGCAGCCGCCGCTCGTTCTCGCAGGGAGCGCAGTGCCCTGGGCGCGTTCTCACGCGACTACGGGTTCGAGCTGGATGGCTTCCAGGTCGCTGCCTGCGAGGCGCTTGAGTCCGGAGCGGGCGTGCTTGTGGCGGCACCCACCGGCTCCGGCAAGACCGTGGTCGGCGAGTTCGCCATCCATCTGGCTCTCGCTCGCGGACTCAAGTGCTTCTACACGACACCGATCAAGGCCCTGTCCAACCAGAAGTTCAACGATCTCGTGGCACGGCACGGCGCCGCGAACGTGGGTCTGCTGACAGGCGACAACAGCATCAACGGTGAGGCACCCGTGGTCGTCATGACGACTGAGGTGCTGCGGAACATGCTCTATGCCGAGTCAGCCACGCTCAACGGACTGGGCTACGTCGTCATGGATGAGGTCCACTACCTCGCCGATCGGTTCCGGGGCGCCGTCTGGGAGGAGGTGATCATCCACCTGCCCGCGTCCGCGACCGTGGTCGCCCTCTCTGCGACGGTCAGCAATGCCGAGGAGTTCGGAGCCTGGCTCGAGGCAGTGCGCGGCGAGACCGCCATCATCGTGGAGGAGCATCGGCCGGTTCCCCTCTGGCAGCACGTCATGGCCGGACCGAGGATGTACGACCTGTTCGTCGATGACGAGCAGCACGTGGTGAACCCCGACCTCGTCCGACTCGCGCAGGATGACCGGCGCATCACCTCCCTGCGCGGCGATCGACGCAAGGGCCCGGCCCGTCGGATCCGAGGCCCGAAGACACCCTGGCGGAGCGAGGTCGTCGAGCGACTGGGGCGCGATGGGCTTCTGCCCGCCATCTACTTCCTGTTCAGTCGTGCCGGCTGCGACGAGGCTGTCCGGCAGTGCCTCCACGCGGGGCTTCGCCTCACCGACCCGCAGGAGCGCGCCGAGATCCGATCCGTCGCACTCGAGGCGACCCTGGAGCTTCCCGACGACGACCTCGCCGCCCTGGGCTTCGACGATTGGCTCGAGGCACTGGAGCGTGGACTCGCGGCCCATCACGCCGGCATGCTGCCTGCCTTCAAGGAGATCGTCGAGGCGCTCTTCCAGCGCGGACTGCTGAAGGCGGTCTTCGCAACCGAAACCCTTGCCCTCGGGATCAACATGCCGGCCAAGTCCGTCGTGCTGGAGCGTCTGGTCAAGTGGAACGGCGAGACCCACGTCGACCTGACGCCGGGGGAGTACACGCAGCTGACGGGGCGCGCAGGACGACGAGGGATCGACGTCGAGGGGCACGCGGTCGTCCTGTGGCAGCAGGGTCTGGATCCGCAGGTCCTTGCCGGTCTTGCATCGACCCGCACCTATCCGCTTCGGTCCTCGTTCCAGCCGAGCTACAACATGGCGGTGAACCTTGTCTCCCGATTGGGTCATCACGCCGCCCGAGAGGTGCTGGAGACCTCGTTCGCGCAGTTTCAGGCCGACCGCGCGGTTGTGGGACTGGCCACCGAGCTGCGTCGGGTCGAGGAGGGACTCGACGGCTACCGCGATGCGATGCAGTGCCACCTGGGCGACTTCTCGGAGTATGCCGGGCTCCGCGAGGAACTCAGCAGGTACGAGAAGGATGCCTCGCGATCCGCTGCGGCCGAGAGGCGTGAGCGGGCGGAGCGCAGTTGGGGGGCACTGCAGCAGGGTGACGTGTTCTGGATTCCGAGTGGGCGTCGAAGCGGTCCTGCCGTGGTCCTCGACTCACGCCGGATGCGCTCCGATCGCGAGGAGGGTCGTCCTCTGGTGCTCACCGGCGAGGGTCAGGTTCGCAGGGTCTCCGCCGCCGACACGAGCCAGCCCGTCGAGCCCTTCGCCCGAATGCGGGTTCCGAAGGGCTTCGTCGCTCGAGATGCCCGCGCTCGACGGGACCTTGCCGCCACACTCCGATCGGTCGTCGAGGAGGTTCCTCATGATCGGCGACGGGCGCAGGGTGCGAAGACCGAGGACGCTCATGTCGTCGAGCTCCGCCGACGGCTGCGCGCTCATCCCTGCCACGGCTGCTCTGATCGCGAGCAGCATGCCCGGTGGGCCGAGAGGTACCAGCGCACCCAGCGGCACGCACGAGACCTCGCCCGCCGAGTAGAGGGCCGAACCAACTCGATCGCCCGCCGATTCGATCGGGTGTGCGAGGTCCTCGCGACGCTCGGCTACCTCTCCTCGGCGGGGGATGACGCCGCCGTTACGCCCGAGGGCCACCTGCTCATGGCGCTCTACACGGAGTCCGACCTGCTCGCCGCCCAGGCCCTGCGTGACGGGGAGTGGAGCGACCTCGCCCCAGCCGATCTCGCAGCCGTGTGCGCCGCACTCGTGTACGAGGCGCGGGGCTCGGACGAGGAGACATCTCCCGCCCTGCCCAATCGCGTCGTGCGCGAGGCCATCTCCGCACTGATGGTGACCTGGGATCACCTTCACCAGCTCGAGGGAGAGCACGGGCTCGACGTCACCCGACGACCGGACGCCGGCCTCGTCGACGCGATTCACCGATGGGCGATGGGAGCGACACTGCTGCAGGTGATGACGCACGCCGACATCACGGCAGGGGACTTCGTCCGCTGGACCCGTCAGGTGATCGACCTCCTCGGCCAGGTGTCCATGGCCGTGGGCCCGGACGACCCCATCGGCATCCGGGCCCGCAGCGCGGTCGACCTCCTCAGCCGGGGAGTGATCGCCTACTCAGGATCCCTCTGATCCCGCATCGTCCTGCCCCAGCGCCACCTGCACCTCCCGGACCTGCCGCTGGACCCCCCAGAGCGCCGCGAGGCGCTCCAACTCGTCGGGATCAGCCGGCTGCCGTGGCATAAGCGGCACCGAGGGAAGCCCAAGGTCGCGGACCGCGGTCGAGACCCTCTTCGCCCGGAGCACGGCGACCGAATGCTCACGCAGGCGCTCAGCGATCCGGGGCGTCATCGGCGGCGTGCCTGCGTTCTCCGCTGCGCGAAGCGCAGACTCGACGGAGCCGAAGGCGTTCACCAGGGTCACGGCCGTCTTGGGCCCGATCCCCGGCACCCCCGGAAGCCCGTCAGAGGCGTCTCCACGCAGGGTCGCCATGTCGACGTAGCAGTCCGGGGCCACGCCGAACCTCGTCGTCGCCATCTCTGTGTCGAGCAGCGGCCACGTGTCCATGCCGCCGTTCACGGTCAGCAGCAGCCTGGTGCCGCTGTCGATGAGCTGCACCAGGTCACGGTCGCCGGAGACGACGATGCACTGCTGGACTCCCGTGGGCCAGAGGGCGGGCTGCGCCGTCAGGCTCCCCAGTACATCATCGGCCTCGTGGTCGCGCATCCCCCAGCGGGGCAGACCGAGGGCATCGAGCAGATGGCCGATCGCCTCGGCCTGCTCGTCCAGGTCCGCGGGCGCACCCTCGGCACCCTCAGCCCGCTCGGCTCCCTGCGCTTCGTCGGTCACGTCCGCAACACGATGGGCCTTGTAGGAGGGCACCAGTTCGACCCGCCAGGCAGGCCGCCAGTCGGTGTCCCAGGCCGCCACCAACGCGGCCGGCCGATACGTGCCGACCAGTCGGGCCACGGTGCTCAGGAAGCCGCGGATGGCCTGATGGGGTCGTCCGTCGGGCGCCGTCATCGAGGAGGGAAGGGCGAAATAGGAGCGGTAGTAGAGCGAGGCCGTGTCGAGCGCGAGGAGCGGGCCGGCGACCGATGGGGAGGGCACCGACGAAGTCTGGCAGAGGCGGGCCTGAGGAGCCCGGCCTAGACTTGACTCATGCGTGACATGACGGCAGAGCAGGTGGATGCCCGACTCTCCGGAGTGGCTCGCTTGGCCGCCGAGGTGGGTGTCGACGCGGTCCTCGTGACCCCAGGGCCGGATATGCGCTACCTCACCGGCTACGACGCGGTTCCCCTGGAGCGCCTCACCTGCCTCATCGTGACTGATGGGGGAGGAGCCCACCTCGTGGTTCCCCGGCTCGAGCTCCTCGCGGCCGAGGCCAGCCCTGCCGGCCACCTCCCGATGCACCCTTGGACCGAGACCGATGACCCCTACGACCTGGTGGCCTCGCTGCTGCCAGATGCCTCCGTCGTCGCCCTGGACAACCACATGTGGGCGGAGAAGGTGCTCCGGCTGCGTCGCGCGATGCCCGACAGCGTCCAGACCCTCGCGGGGGATCTGCTCGACCGCATGAGGATCGTCAAGACCCCTGACGAGCGCGATGCCCTGGCCCGAGCAGGCGAGGCCATCGACCGCGTGCATGCGCAGGTGGCGTCCTTGCTGCGGCCCGGACGCACCGAACGCGAGGTTGCCGCCAACATCGCCGATCTCATCATCGCCGAGGGGCATGTCCGGGTTGACTTCGTGATCGTTGCCAGCGGCCCCAACGGCGCCAGCCCTCACCATGAGGTGTCCGATCGGGTGCTCGAGCGCGGCGATGCCGTCGTGGTCGACATCGGAGGCACCATGCCTGACGGCTACCGCAGCGACTGCACTCGGACGTATGCGTTGGGCGATCCCGGCACGGACTTCCTCTCCCGGTATGCGGTGCTCCAGCGAGCGCAGGAGGCGGCCGTCTCCGCGGTGCGGCCCGGGTTGACCTGTGCCGCCGTGGACTCCACCGCCCGGGATCTGCTCGCTGCCGAGGGCCTCGGGGATCTGTTCCTGCACCGCACCGGGCACGGGATCGGGCTGGAGACCCATGAGGCTCCCTACATCGTCCAGGGGAACGACCTCCCCCTGGAGGTGGGCATGGCCTTCAGCGTGGAGCCCGGGTTCTACCTCGAAGGTCGCTTCGGGGCCCGGATCGAGGACATCGTCATCGTGGATCACGACGGCGCGCGCGTGCTCAATCGGCAGACCCGTGACCTGGTGATCGTGTGATGGCACGCGGCTCCACGGCACCGTGGCGCAGCCGTCGACGAGTGCTCCTGCACCGCGGCACCATCTACTCGCCCGCGAATCCCTTCAGCACGGCCATGCTCATCGATGGCGACACCATCTCCTGGATCGGCGAGGACACCGCTGCCGAGGTGCACCGCGACACCGCCGACGTCGTCGTCGATCTTCGTGGCGCTTTCGTGGCACCAGGCTTCGTGGACGCCCACGTGCACGCCACGAGCACAGGCCTGCAGCTGAGTGGCCTCGACCTCACCACCAGTTGCTCCGCGGAGGACATTCTCGACGCCGTGCGCCTTCGATCGCGTGAGCGCCCCGGCGAGGTGATGCTCGGCCACGGCTGGGACGAGACGGGCTGGCAGGACTCCCGCCTCCCGACGCGCGACGAGATCGACATCGCCGCCGGTGGCGCCGTGGTGTACCTGTCCCGCATCGACGTCCACTCGGCACTCGTGAGCAGCGCCCTGGTCACGACCGTGCCCGATGTCACGGACGTCGACGGCTGGCACCCGAGTGGCGCCCTCTCGCGACAGGCGCACGGGCGGGTCCGCGAGCAGGCGCTCGGCTCGATCTCCGACCATCAGCGCACAGCAGCACAGCGCGACATGCGCAGGGCTGCCGCCGCACTCGGTGTCGTCGCCGTGCAGGAGATGGCCGGTCCCACCATCTCCAGTGAAGCCGATCTCGACCTGCTGCTCGCGCTCGCAGACGACGAGCCCGGGCCTCTCGTCGCCGGGTACTGGGGTCAGCTGGCCCAGCGGGGCGGCATCGACACTGCGCGCGCACTGGGAGCAGTCGGGGTGGCCGGGGACCTGTTCATCGACGGAGCGATCGGTTCCCGCACCGCCTGCCTGCACGCGGCCTACGACGACGAGCCCGGGTCGACAGGGGCGTCCTACATGGACGAGGACACCGTCCAGGAGCACCTCATCGCTGCCACCCGGGCTGGTCTCCAGGCAGGCTTCCACGTCATCGGGGACGCCGCCTCCGCGACCATCACGGCTGCCCTGAGAGCCGCCGCCGATGAACTGGGCGCCGACACCGTGCGGGCTTCAGCTCACCGGCTCGAGCATGCGGAGATGCTGAGCGACAGCGATATCGCAACCATGGTCGACCTCGGTGTCACGGCATCGATGCAGCCCGTCTTCGACGCGCTCTGGGCAGGTCCTGGCGGAATGTACGAGCAGAGGCTGGGGCGCGCGCGTGCCGCGGGCATGAACCGCTTCGCCGACATCCTGTCCGCTGGCGGCGCCCTCGCGTTCGGCTCCGACGCACCCGTGACCCCGCTGGGCCCCTGGGCAGCCGTGCGAGCGGCGATGCACCACAGCAACCCGCACCAGCGGGTGTCCGCGCGAGCGGCCTTCTCCGCTCACACCCGCGGAGGATGGCGTGCCGTGGGGGAGACGGCGGCCGGAGTCCTGCAGCCCGGGGCACCCGCGCATCTCGCGGTGTGGCGCGTCGAGGAGCTTGATGTGCAGGCGCCGGACACCCGGGTCTCCGGCTGGTCGACCGACCCGCGATCCGGAACACCGGCCCTCCCCGTCCTGGATGAAGGGGCGGACCTGCCGGAGTGCCTCGCCACGGTGGTGGCCGGCCGCGTGATCCACTCGTCCGGCGATGGCGCATGGGAGTGAGCCCCGTTCAACCCCTGCTGCGACTTCCCACGGCGACCGCACTCGCCGTGCTCGGCGGCCTCGCCCTGGCAGCGGCTTTCCCGCCCTTCAGTTTCGGGCCCAGTGCCCCGGTCGGTGTCGCCCTGCTCTCAGCCGCGCTCTGGCGGGCGCGCCTTCGACGCGGCGTCGGCCTGGGGCTGCTGTCCGGGCTAGCCTTCTTCATCCCCCTGCTGTCGTGGATGACCGTCATCGGCACCGATGCCTGGCTCCTCCTTGCCCTGGAATGCGCAGCATGGACGATGCTCATCGGGATCGGCAGTGCCGTCGGCTCGCGGCTGCCGGGCGCCCCCCTGTGGATGGCGGCCTGGTGGGTGCTGGCCGAGGCCCTGCGCGGAAGGATCCCGTGGGGCGGCTTCCCGTGGGGGAGTCTGTCGTTCTCCCAGCCGGATACCCCGCTGGCGGAGTGGGCAGCGGTCGGAGGCACCGCGTTCGTCACCTTCACCGTGGCACTCATCGGCACCTGCCTGGCTGCCCTTGCTGCCCATCTGTCGGAGGCCAGGTTCCGGCAGGCGATCGCCACGGGGACCCTGCTGGTGCTTGTCGTCGTGCTGTCGGGCCCCCTTGGCGGATGGGCGACTCCTGCTCCCTCCGGCAGGACGGCATCGATCGCCATCGTCCAGGGCGGAACCCCACAGACCGGGATGGGCGCCCTGGACGTGCGCAGGGCCGTGTTGGAGAACCATGTCGCCCAGACGATGACGCTGGCAGCGGCCATCGACTCCGGTCAGGTGGAGCGGCCCTCCTTCGTGTTGTGGCCGGAGAACTCGTCCGACATCGATCCCTTCGCCGACGCCTCGGTGGCCGCTGACATCAGCGCTGCTGCCCAAGCGGTCGGTGTTCCGATCCTCGTCGGGGCGGTCACCACCACACCGGATGATCCTGATTTCGTGTGGAACGTCGGAATCGTGTGGGATCCCGAGCGCGGGCCGACCCAGATGTATGTGAAGAACCGGCCCGTGCCGTTCGGGGAGTTCATCCCCTTCCGCGAGCAGCTCGCACCACTGATCGGACGCTTCGACCGCGTGCCCCGCGACTTTGCGGCCGGTGCCACGCCGGGCAATCTCACGATCAATGGGGTGTCCATCGGGAACGTCATCTGCTTCGAGATCGCGTACGGGGATGTGGTCGAGGCGGTGGTGGACGGGGGAGCCGAGGTCATCACCGTCCAGACCAACAACGCCACGTACGCCGGCACGGCACAGCCCGAGCAGCAGCTCGACATCTCGCGGATTCGGGCCACGGAGACCGGCCGCACCGTCCTCGTCGCCGCCACCTCCGGCATCTCGGCCGTCATCGATCCGGATCGCGTCGTGACCGAACGGATGGAGGAGGGGGAGCAGGGGTGGTTCATCGCCGAGGCTGCTCTGGTCGACGAGCCCACGTGGGCCGCTGCCGGGGGCCGCGCCGTTGAGGGGATCCTCCTGCTCATTTCCGTGGTGGGGCTGGTGTGGGGTGTGGCCAGGAGCCGCCGAGGCACCCTGCCCGCGGATCTGCCCTCCGACGCAACTCCTGCGATCACCTAGGCTGGTCAGGTGCCTGCGGATGACTTCTCCGACCTCGGTCGGATCCTGGTGATCATTCCCACGTTCAACGAGCGCGAGACCCTGCCCGCCATCGTCAGCCGCGTCCGCGGCTCCGTTCCCGAGGCTCATATCCTCGTCGCGGATGACAACTCCCCGGACGGCACCGGTGATCTGGCCGACGGCCTGGCGGAACACGATGAGCACATCCACGTCATGCACCGACTGGGCAAGGAGGGCCTCGGCGCTGCCTACCTCGCCGGCTTCTCCTGGGCACTGCAGGAGGGGTACGACGTCGTGGTGGAGATGGACGCTGACGGGTCTCACCAGCCCGAGCAGCTGCCGCGCTTGCTCGATGCCCTGCGTTCAGCCGATCTGGTTCTCGGCTCACGCTGGGTCGCCGGTGGGCGGACCGAGAACTGGCCGGTGAGTCGCCAGTTGATCTCCCGCGGTGGCACCGCCTACACGCGCCTCATCCTCGGCATGCCCATCCATGACGCGACCGGCGGCTACCGCGCCTTCCGGGCCTCGACCCTGCGCCGCCTTGACCTCCACGAGGTGGCCTCCCAGGGGTACTGCTTCCAGATCGATCTCGCCTGGCGCGCGGTCCAGCGAGGCCTGACGGTGCGCGAGGTGCCCATCACGTTCGTCGAGCGCACTGCGGGGGCCAGCAAGATGAGCCGCAAGATCGTGGCTGAGGCCCTGTGGCGCGTCACGGTCTGGGGTATCGACGACAAGGTGACCCGGGTGCGTCGCCGGGCGCATGATCGCCGCCGCCGGGCGCAGTCGCCATGACCTGGCGAACCCGGGCGGTGCTCCTTGGCTACCCGCTCATCGAGCTCGTGACCATCTTCCTCGTCGCGCAGTGGATCGGATGGGGCTGGACCCTGCTGCTGCTGGTGGCCGGT
>DMPC01000098.1:11892-13828 GCA_003456155.1 Actinomycetota bacterium
CACCGGGCCAGGGACGTCACGCGGTCACGATGCTGGCCGGGCTTCTCATCGCGATCCCGGGCTTCTGGACTGACCTCGCAGGACTGCTGCTCGTGCTGCCCCCCATCCAGCGGATGGTGCGGGCAAGGGCTGGCGCCTGGGTCGAGCCGAGGATGTCGCGCATGCGCATGCCGGGTTACGACCCGCGTGGCTTCTCCGGCGATGTCGTCGAGGGCACCGTCATCCGCGTCGAGGATCTGCGCCAGGAGCCGCCTGAGCCGCCCCGGCAACTGCCGTGACGTGAAGGGACGCCCGATGCGCAGTGCATCGGGCGTCCCTTCATCACGATCAACGGGCAGGCTGCTCCAGGGTCAGGCACTCCTGCGCAGGGACAGCCCCTGCTGCTCATGCAGGAGGGTCAGCCTCTCCTCGAGCAGGGCTTCGAGATCGGCGATCGTGCGCCGCTCGAGCAGCATGTCCCAGTGGGTGCGCTGATGCCTCTCCGCCTTGGCCTCGGGTGCCACCACATCGGGTCGAACGGCGTCCCGCCCGCAGCGGCAGGTCCACCCGTAGGGGATCTCCTCCGCCTCGATTGAGTAGGGGACCACGGTGCGGTGCCCCTGGGTGCACACGTAGGTGACCGCCAGCCGTTCAGCGGGCATCACATGGGCATCGTTCTCGTAGCTCAGGGCACCGAGTCGGGTGCCGCGCATCGATTCGCTCATGTCCTGTCCTTCCCTTGCTGGTTGTGACAGTTTCGACGGATGAGGTATTCCCCCCGTTCCCGCGGATATGCGCATCCAATGTAAGGATCAGGTAAAGCCCGAAGGGCGGTTCAGCGCACCGATGTCCGGGCAACGACCGATCAGGCCCCGTTGGGGGCGTTGAGGCCGGCAGGGTCAGTCGGTGCCGGCGTGAGGCCGGCAGGATCAGTCGGTGCCGGACTCCATGGCGGCACGGTCGAGACTCTCGATCTCCTCCTCCACAAGGGAGGACACCGCAGGCATGGCCGCGATGGCCTCGGCACCGCCGGGCTCGAGGGGCCCGACCAGCTGGGCCTGTCCCGTGGGGAGCTGGCCCTGCCGGGCGTAGAGCTCGAGCTTGGCTCGCGAATCGGCGATGTCCAGGTTCCGCATGGTGAGCTGTCCGATCCGATCGAGGGGCCCGAAGGCCGCGTCCTCGGTGCGCTCCATCGAGAGCCGGTCCGGGTGGTAGCTCAGGGCCGGACCGGTGGTGTCCAGGATCGAGTAGTCGTCGCCCCGGCGCAGCCGCAGCGTCACCTCACCCGTGACGGCGGAGGCGACCCAGCGCTGCAGGGACTCGCGGAGCATGAGCGCCTGGGGGTCGAGCCAGCGGCCCTCGTAGAGGAGCCGACCGAGCCGCCGGCCTTCGGCGTGATAGTTCGCGATGGTGTCCTCGTTGTGGATCGCACTGAGCAGCCGTTCGTAGGCGATGAACAGCAGTGCCATGGCTGGGGCCTCGTAGATGCCACGACTCTTGGCCTCGATGATGCGGTTCTCGATCTGATCGGCCATGCCGAGCCCGTGGCGACCGCCGATGGTGTTGGCCTCGTGCACGAGCTCCACCGCCGAGGCGAACGAACGACCGTTGATCTCGACGGGCCGGCCCTCGACGAAGCGGATGCGAACGTCCTCGGTCGCGATGGCCACCTCGGGATCCCAGAAGCGCACACCCATGATGGGCTGGACGATCTCGACAGAGGTGCTCAGGTGCTCCAGAGTCTTGGCCTCGTGCGTGGCTCCCCAGATGTTCGCGTCGGTCGAGTAGGCCTTCTCGACGCTATCCCGGTAGGGCAGGTCATGCGCGGTGAGCCACTGCGACATCTCGGTGCGGCCGCCCAACTCGTTGACGAAATCTGCGTCGAGCCAGGGCTTGTAGATGCGCAGTTCCGGATTGGCCATCAGCCCGTAACGGTAGAAGCGCTCGATGTCATTGC
>DMPC01000098.1:13960-15203 GCA_003456155.1 Actinomycetota bacterium
CGCAGGCCAGCGCCGCGAGTCCCTCCTCGACGAGAGCGGCCTTGCAGTCGACCAGGCGGGAGATCTCCGCTCCGTACTGCGTCGCACGGCCGGGCACCGAGCCGATGTCAGGCTCGTCGTACTGACCNNTTGAAGGTCGATCCATCGCCCCAGATCGAGACGTCGTCGGCATGCATGGCCCGCACCAGCAGCGTGCCGGTCACGGCCCGGCCCAGGGGAGTGGTGTTGAAGTACTGCCGTCCACCCGACCTGATGTGGAAGGCACCGCAGGCCAGCGCCGCGAGTCCCTCTTCGACGAGAGCGTCCTTGCAGTCGACCAGGCGCGAGATCTCCGCGCCGTACTGGGTCGCACGCCCCGGTACCGAGCCGATATCCGGCTCGTCGTACTGGCCGATGTCGGCGGTGTAGGTGCAGGGGACCGCACCTTTGTCGCGCATCCAGGCCACGGCCACCGAGGTGTCCAGGCCACCGGAGAAGGCGATGCCGACGCGCTCGCCGACGGGCAGGGAGGTCAGAACCTTCGACACGGCGCCCACCCTAGGGGTTGGGCGCCGATGATCGTCATGGGGGAGCGCATGCCAGTGCTGACCGACGCTCACCCGCAGGAGAACCGAGGCTCCCCTGCGCCAACTCCTCCGGGCCCCGGTGTTCGGCACTAGCCTTCACGTCACCGTCCCGGCACTGGAGGTCGCGTGTCCGCTCGACCTGAG
Organism: Actinomycetota bacterium; assembly: GCA_003456155.1. GTDB lineage: Bacteria > Actinomycetota > Actinomycetes > S36-B12 > S36-B12 > UBA10649. The sequence continues at coordinate 14,671 of DMPC01000098.1, forward strand.
CCCGTCGCGAACCCGACGCCAGGGCCCCCGGATCTCGCTGTCTCGGGTGCGATCGTCACCATCGCAGCCCTGCTCGCATCTGTCGCGCCGGGCTGGACCTTCCTCACGATCCCGCTCGGGATCGTCGCGGCCGGCCTCGCGCTCGCCGGCCTGGTGCTGCCGCGTCGGGCCAGGCCCTGGGCGGCCGTGATCCTCGCCCTGGCCCTCGGCACGATCATCCTGGGCGGCCTGCGCCTCACGTCCCCCATCGAGACCTCGACGGCCTTGGCGCCGGCGTTCGGTGCCTCCCAGGCGCCTGAATCTTTGGATCCGGACGCCACCGTGGTCACCTACGAGATCGTGACCGACGGGATGAGCGTCACCCATCTGTCCTACGTGGACGTCATCGATGGTCGGCTGGAGATGGTCGAGAAGCTCGGGGTCCCGCCGCCGTTCCAGCACGTCATCGTGCTCCCGGCCGACACCTCTGTGGATCTGACGGGCCTGTCCGTGACGGGGCTCGGTGGATCCACGTCGACGATGACCACCTGCAC
>DMPC01000098.1:15529-38932 GCA_003456155.1 Actinomycetota bacterium
ATCTCCTCATGTGGCTGCTCGCCTCTCGCGAACCTTCGGCCCGAGGGACGACCACGGGTCCGGGCCGTCGTATCGTGCGGGCATGCAGGACGATCTCGGTCACCCCGTCGCCGTGAGCCACCCGGCACGACGCGTGGTGTCTGTTGTTCCGTCCCTGACCGAGGCCGTTGCCTCGGTCGATGCCTCGTCGCTCGTCGGGGCAACCGACTGGTGCACCCACCCACCGCAGCTGGAGGTGCGTCGGGTTCGGGGGACGAAGAATCCCGACGTCCGGGCGATCGTGGAGCTCGCTCCCGACCTCGTCATCGCGAACCAGGAGGAGAACCGCAGCCTCGATGTCGAGCGGCTGCGTGCGGCGGGCATTCAGGTCTGGGTAACGCGCATCGAGACCCTCGATGAGGCGTTCGCGTCCTTGCACCGGCTCTTCGCCGAGGCGCTGGGCTGGACACCACCCCCTTGGCTCGCCGACGCCCGCGACCAGTGGTCGTCCATCCCCTTGGGGCAGGGTCCCCGGGTGCTGGTGCCCATCTGGCGCGATCCCTGGATGGTCGTGGGCCCGCGGACCTTCACCGCGAGCCTGCTTGCCCGTCTGGGATGCGAGGTGCTCCCCCACGATGCTGGCGATCGATATCCGTCGGTCGACGTGGGCGTCCTCGACGCCCTCGGTGCTGACCTGGTGCTCCTGCCCGACGAGCCCTACATCTTCACCGATGCGGACGGCCCCGAGGCCTTCCCGGCCACGCGCAGCACTCTGGTCAGTGGTCGGATGCTGACCTGGTACGGACCGTCACTGCTGCCCGCCCGGGACTACCTCGAGCAGATCCTGCACCGTGAGGCCACCGGCAGCGGCAATCGTCACTGAGACGGTGAGCTCCTGCGAACACCCCTCACGCAGAGCGAAGGTCCCACCCCGAACGGGATGGGACCTTCGCGTCAAGCGGGGTTAGGCCTGGGCGAGGGCCTTCGACTTGAGCTGGTCGAACTCCGCCTGGGAGATCGTGCCGGAGTCCAGAAGGGCCTTGGCCGAGGCGATCTGATCGGCGGGCGAGACTGATCCCACCGCCGACTGGATGTAGGCCTTCTGCGCCTCCTCGGCGGCCTGCACCTGCGCTTGGCGACGCTGCGCCATGCTGCCCCCGCGGGCGATCAGGTACACCAGCGTCGTCAGAGGCGGGAGGATGATCAGGAAGATGATCCAGATCGCCTTGCCCCAGCCGCTCATGGTGTGGTCGCTGAACAGGTCGAAGACGACCATGACCCAGACGAAGATGAACATGAACAGGATGAACAGCCACAGCAGGGTCAGCAGGAAACTGCCGAAATCGTCGTACACGGTGATGCCTCTCTTTTGGGTGAGCGTCAGGAGTCCTGAGCGATCGTTAGCTGAAGGCTAGCGCTCGCGCCGAACGCCCCCACGGGCGGTCACGCCTGCGACCGCTGGGTCAACGGGCCAACTCCTCCGGCCGCGGACATGCGCAGACGAGGTTCCTGTCCCCGAACGCCCCGTCGATCCGGCGCACCGGCGGCCAGTAGCGGTCCTGCTCCATCCCGGGAACGGGGTAGGCGGCCAGGCGAGCCGGGTACGGGTGACTCCACTCCCCGATGAGGCATTCGGCGGTGTGCGGTGCATTGCGCAGGGGATTGTCATCGACGGGCCACTCCCCTGCCTCGACGCGCGCGATCTCCTCGCGGATGGCGATCATCGCGTCGCAGAAGCGATCGATCTCCCGGAGGTCCTCGCTCTCCGTCGGCTCGACCATGAGCGTGCCGGCGACCGGGAAGGACATCGTCGGTGCATGGAATCCGTAGTCGACCAGCCGCTTGGCGACGTCGTCCACCGTGACTCCCGAGCTGGCAGTGAGGGGGCGAAGGTCGAGGATGCACTCGTGCGCCACGAGTCCGTTCGCACCTGAGTAGAGCACCGGGTAGTGCGACCGGAGCCGGAAGGCGATGTAGTTCGCGTTGAGGATGGCCACCTGGGTGGCGCGCAGTACTCCCTCGGGACCCATGAGCCGCAGGTACGTCCATGGGATCGGCAGGATTCCCGCACTGCCCCAGGGGGCGCCGCTCACCGGACCCACGCCCCCGTCAGCATGACCACGACCGACGGGGCCGGCCTCAGGACGCAGCGGGTGCGAGGGAAGGAACGGGGCGAGGTGCTCCCGCACGGCGACCGGCCCGACACCCGGGCCTCCTCCCCCATGCGGGATGCAGAAGGTCTTGTGCAGGTTCAGATGCGACACGTCAGCGCCGAACCGGCCCGGCTTCGCCAGCCCGACCAGTGCGTTCAGGTTGGCGCCGTCCACGTAGACCTGCCCACCAGCATCATGAATCTCACCACAGATCTCGCCGATCGCCGTCTCGAAGACTCCATGCGTCGACGGGTAGGTGATCATCAGCGCGGCCAGGCTGTCCCGGTTCTCTGCGATGCGAGCGCGCAGGTCGTCGATGTCGACATTCCCCTCGGCGTCGCATCCCACGACGACGACGCGCATGCCCGCCATGACAGCGCTCGCGGCATTGGTGCCATGCGCGCTGCTGGGAATGAGGCAGACGTCCCGCTGGGCCTCTCCCCTGCTGTGGTGGTAGGCGCGAATCGCCAGCAGGCCCGCGAACTCTCCCTGGGAGCCGGCATTGGGCTGCAGGCTCACCGCGTCGTACCCGGTGACCTCGACCAGCCAGGACTCGAGCTCGCGGATGAGACGCAGATAGCCCGCCGCCTGATCCAGGGGTGCGAAGGGATGGACGCCGGCGAACTGCGGCCACGTGATCGGTTCCATCTCTGTCGTGGAGTTGAGCTTCATCGTGCAAGAGCCCAGCGGGATCATCGCGCGATCAAGAGCGATGTCGCGATCACCCAGCCTCCTGATGTACCGCAGCATCGACGTCTCGCTGCGATGCGCGGAGAAGATCGGATGCTGGAGGATGGCAGACGTGCGCTGCAGCCCACGCGGCACTCCGATCTCGGAGTCGGCTGACACATCGGCGTACGTCAGTCCTGCCGCCGAAGGGGCGAGAACGGCAGTCGCCCGCCACAGCGCCTCGATCTGTTCCGGCGTGGTCGTCTCGTCCACGGTCGCGGAGACAGTGTCGGCATCGACGAGCCGGATGTTGATCCCCTGCTCGAGAGCAGCAGCGACCATCGGGGCGGCCTGACCCGGCATGCTCCACCGCACGGTGTCGAAGAGGTCGCCGGTGTGCAGCTCGAGCCCGGCCTGACGCAGCCCCGACGCCAGCACTCGCGCGCGATCGTGCGTGCGCTCCGCGATGCGTCGGATCCCCTCCGGCCCGTGGTAGAGCGCGTACATCGAGGAGATGACGGCCAGAAGCACCTGGGCCGTGCAGATGTTGCTCGTGGCCTTCTCCCGACGGATGTGCTGCTCTCGGGTCTGGAGCGCCAGGCGGTAGGCCGGCCGGCCGTCGGCGTCCACGCTCACGCCCACGAGTCGTCCCGGGAGACTCCGCTCCAGCCCTGAACGCACCGACATGAAGCCCGCGTGCGGGCCGCCGAATCCCATGGGGACGCCGAAGCGCTGAGCGGAGCCGACCACGATGTCGGCTCCGGTCTCGCCGGGCGGGCTGACGAGGGCCAGGGAGAGCAGATCCACCGCGACCACCGCGAGGGCTCCCCTGTCATGAGCCTGCTGGATCACCGGACCCCACTCGCGCAGCCGTCCCGATGTACCGGGATTGCTCACGATGACGGCCGCCAGGGCTCCTTCCGGAAGGCCGGCGGCGACGTCGCACACGTGCACGGTGATCCCCAGCGGCTCTGCACGGGTCTGGACCACCGCGAGCGTCTGCGGATGCGTGTCGGCATCGATGACGATGGTGTCCGATCCCGGGACCGAGCGGACGGCAAGGGCCATCGCCTCCGCCACCGCGGTCGGCTCGTCCAGGAGCGACGATCCGGCGACCGGCAGTCCGGTGAGGTCCTCGATCACGGTCTGGAAGTTGAGCAGGGCCTCCAACCGCCCCTGAGCGATCTCCGGCTGGTAAGGGGTGTACGCCGTGTACCAGCCTGGGTTCTCGAGGATGTTCCGCAGGATCACGCCGGGTGTGTAGGTGCCCTGGTAGCCCAGGCCGATCATGCTGGTGAGCAGTGCGTTCTCCCCTGCGATGCCCGCGATCTCCTCGAGCGCCTCCGCCTCCGAGAGCGCCGCGGGCAGCGTGAGGCCGTCGTGCCAGCGGATCACCTCGGGGACGACATCAGCAGTGAACGCACCAAGGTCGTCGTAGCCGAGGACTCCGAGCATGTGCGCCTGCTCGCGCGCGTCGGGACCGATGTGGCGTGAGGGGAACTCCGGGCTCATGGTGTCCTCGCAGGTCTCGCACGCGACGCGCGCTCAGGGGCCAGCGGGCGCGGCTGCGCTCGCCCTCCCCCTCTGTCACCCGCGCAAGCGCGACCTGAGAGTTTCACCGGCAAGCCGGCTTTCACCGTCGGTAGGGACGCGTCCCTTTTCCAGAGGTGCCTCTCCCGGACGGTCCTGCTGCCTGAGAGGTTGTCGGGGAGATTGCTCCTTCGGCGCCTGGCGAACCAGGTCTCTCCCGCCCGGGATCAGTCAGCGCTGCGAGCCTACCGGACGTTCACCCGACCGCACGGCGGGCGCGACGGGCGGCGAGTTCGTCATCGGCCGCCTCACCAGGGGCTGCCGTGGCTTCGGGACGCTCTCCCGGCAGTGCCGCCAGCGTGCCCTCGACCTCACGCCACACACTTCCGACCGCAATCCCGAAGACTCCCTGCCCGCCACGCACGAGGTCGACGACCTCATCGGCGCTCCGGCACTCGTAGATGCTCGCCCCATCGCTCATGATCGTGAGGCTCGCAAGGTCCTCCCCCGACCGGTCTGCAAGGTGGTCGACCGCCGCGCGGATGTTGGGCAGGGACACCCCGGTGTCGATGAGCCGCTTGATGATCCGCAGGACGAGGATGTCGCGGAAGCCGTACAGCCGCTGGGTGCCTGAACCGGCAGCGTCCCGGATCGACGGCGTCACCAGTCCGGTGCGGGCCCAGTAGTCCAGCTGGCGGTAGGTGATCCCGGCGGCAGCGCACGCGACGGGCCCACGGTAGCCGAGACCCTCGGGCAGCGGCCGGAGGGTCGAATCATCGAAGAGGACCCCCTGCGCCCGCTCGGACTGCTCGGACGTGGCACCCGGTGCACCCACGGTTCTCTCCTCCTTCGGGCCTTGCGACCCGGCTCGCCAGCCTACTGCTCGAACGTCCCGATGCTCCGTCCGGAGCCGACCGTCGGTCGGCCGTCGCCCCTGCTTGTCGCCACCGACTACCCCGGTGACGCGTGGGGCTCATGTGACAGGTGTGACGTTAGGGACGCCTCCCACGGGGGTCAACGTCACCGGTCGGCGTGTCGGGAGGCAAAGTCTCAACCTCTCGCTGAGGGTGGAGCCAGGCCGTCACTGGCCGAAATCCTCCGGAGAGACATGATCGAGGAACTCCCGGAACTGCTGAACCTCATCCTCCGCAGAGACGGGCTCGTCATCCTCGGCCGGCAGCTCGATCCCGGCTGCATCCAGCACAGCCTCCGCGCCACGAATGGGCGCCCCGGTGCGCAGAGCCAGGGCGATCGCGTCCGAGGGCCGTGCCCCCACCTCCGTGCCATCCACGAAGGTCACGACCGCATAGAACACGCCGTCCTCCAGAGCGGTGATGCGCACCTCGGCCACCCGGCCCCCGAGCGCGCCGATGATGTCGGTCATGAGGTCGTGCGTCAGTGGCCGGGGCGGAACAATCCCCTGCTGGGCATAGGCGATCGCCGTGGCCTCCACGGCTCCCACCCAGATGGGCAGGTAGCGATCGCCGTCCCGCTCGCGCAGCAGGACGATCGGATTGTTCGAGGGCATCTCCACTCGGACACCCACCACGTCGAGTTCCAGCACGACACCAGAGTAACCCCGCTCGAGCCCCCAGCGTCAGGCGCGACCCCCACGCACCAGTTCCGCTCTCAGCAATGCGGCATGCAACTGCACGAAGAGGGACGCCAGTTCGCGCACCACCTCCTGCTGCCGGGCGCGACCGTCGCGGTCTCGAGGCTGCGAGAAGGGAGTCGCCATCTGCTCGATCACACCCGTCTCGCGATCCGTCACCACCCGGAAGCTGCGCAAGTGACGCGGCTCGACTCCGAAGGCGCTGAGCCTCGCGATCACCAGGCCGATGGCCAGGGCGTCCTCGTCATAGTGTCCAGCCGGGGTGGCCCACAGGACCCCGATGCCCTCGAGCTGGGCCAGGTACGACTCATCGAGGCCGGAAGCCTCCGCGAGCTCGGCCCGCGTCATGCGCACGCGTCCGGCGCCGGGACGGAAGTCATCCGGTCGAAGGCCCCGGCCCGCCGCAGCCGCGGGGACCTGGGCCGCCGCCTCGGAGTCCTCCTGATCCAGGGCGTCACGGATGACCTTCAACGGCAGGTACTGATCTCGCTGCATCGTGAGCACGGCTCGCAGGCGCTCGACATCCTGCGACGAGAAGCGCCGATACCCCGATGCCGTGCGCTCCGGGCAGACCAGGCCCTCCGCCTCGAGGAACCGGATCTTGCTGATGGTGACGTCCGGGAAGTCGCGCTTGAGCAGCTGCAGGACCTCGCCGATGCTGACGGTTCCCGCCCCGGCCGATGATCGGCCACGTGCCTGATCGGTCATGACGATGCGTCGATGCCCAGGAGCACGACGAACCGGAACTTGCCGATCTGCACCTCGTCCCCGCCCGCCAGCCGCCGATCCTCCACCCGGACCCGGTTCACGTAGGTGCCGTTCAGACTCCCGATGTCTCGAAGGCTCCAGCCCTCAGCCCCATGCCGGAGCTCCGCGTGATGACGGCTCACCGTCACGTCGTCGAGGAAGATGTCGGAGTCCTCCGAGCGGCCGACGCGCAGCACCCCCGCCGCCGGATCCAGCACGAACTCCTGCCCCTCCCCCGGTCCCCGATGCACGACCAGCACGGCTGATCCGGACGCAAGATCGGCATGGTGACCCGTTCCCACGGCAGCCATCGAACCCGAGCCGGTTCGCGGCCCGGGGATCACGACAGCCGTGTGCTCGACACCGGACCCATCCCCGCCCACGGGTGCGCCGCAGGACCCGCAGAAGCGGTCGTCCGCAGCCGTGTCATGACCACAGCGGGGGCAGGTCATCGCCTCAGGCCTTCTCCACCAGCGCCCGGTACTCCGCCGGGGTCAGCAGCCCCGCGAGGGCGTCCATGTCAGCCGGCTGAAGCTCCACCATCCACCCTGAACCGTAGGGATCGGAGTTCACCATCTCGGGCGAGCCATCCAGGGCGCCATTCACCGCGACGACGCTTCCCGAGACCGGTGCGTAGATGTCGCTGACGCTCTTGGTCGACTCCACCTCTCCGCACGCCGAACCTGCGACCAGCGCCGCGCCGGCACTGGGCAGCGACACGAAGACGATGTCGCCCAGTGCCTCCTGGGCGTAGTGGGTGATCCCGAAGACGACCGTCCCGCCATCGGTCACCCGTACCCACTCGTGCTCGGCGGTGTAGCGGAGCTCATCGGGATACATGGCCCTCCTCGGGTGCGCGGTCGAGCATGGTCATGGTGCTGACACCGGCACTGTAACCGAGATGGTCATGTTCGTCGCAGGCGTCGCGGTGAATTGAGCACCACGGGTCCGAACGGTCTCGGCGAACCCGCCCGGGATGCTCATGGCGGCCGACATGGTCTCCGGTTCGCCGATGGCCATGATCCGGATGGGGTCGCCGACCGGCTGTCCATTGACCGTGACGCCCTCCTCCCCATCGGAGAACCACGTGCTCACTCCCACGCGGGTGTCGCCCACCTGGATCGCCTCTGCTCCGGCGTCCCGGAGCTCCTGGACAGCGTCGACCAGCACGCTGGAGTCGACCCGACCGCTCGCGTCATCCAGGGTGATCGTCAGACCCGGACCAGACACCGGGGTCGTGGCGGAGAGCACCTGCAGGGCCTCCAACCGCCTCTGCGCCTCGGCCAGCGCCTCGGCCGTCGAGCCGGTCTCGAGGTCGCGCTGGAGAGCCACGAGCCGCGCCGCCTCGTCCTCCAGCCGCTGCTGCCTGGATCCAAGATCGTCGAGGATCTGCACCAGATCCTCGGTGCGCGCGGTGCGCCACTGGTCGTCCTCGCCCTCCGGCCGGATCACCGCCACGGTGATGAGCAGGCCGAGAAGGAGGAACAACGCACCGATCATCAGGTGCGGCCTGCTGGGATGGTAGGCGAGCTGCGCCAGCAGGGCTCGACGGCCCGCAACAGCAGTCGGCTCCTGCACGGCTTCGGATTCGGGGACGTCTGGCACAGATCACGCCCGGAAGAGGATGCGCCGGATCGCCGCGGCATTCGCGAAGATGCGCATCGCGAGGACGACGACCACACCCGTCGACATCTGCGCACCCACACCCAGCTGGTCGCCGAGGAACACCAGGACCGAAGCGATCACCACGTTCGACAGGAAACTCACGGCAAAGATCCGGTCGTCGAAGCGCTTCTCCATCAGAGCCCGGAAGCCCCCGAACACGGCATCGAGTGCGGCGACGATGGCGATCGGGAGATAGGGCTCGAGCCACAGCGGGACGACCGGGTTCCAGAGGATGCCGACCGCCACCCCGACGAGCAGTCCGATGATCGCGATCAAGGGCTGCCTCCTGTGCTCTGTGCGAAGCGAGGGTCCCGAAACTCCCCAGCCGGCAACGTTACGTCACCGACCTCGACATCAGACACTAAGCCGTAGTCCTGCGCGAGTGAATCCAGCAGCTCGGCCAGTCCGTCCTCGGTTCCCGACGAGCGGATTCCCAGGGCGCGGACGACGTAGGGGCGATTGAGCGGCTGGTAGTTGACGAGAATCGCCTCCCCGGCGCCTCGGATCGCACTGGCCTGAGTCAGGCGCTGCTCGTTCACGGCCACCCCGACCGCTCCCATGCGCCAGAGCTCGTTGACGATCGCCTGAACGTCTCGGTCGAGCACTCGATCGAGGGAGCCCGGTTCCGCATCAGGAGCATCATCGATCGTCACGACGACACCCGGGCCGCTCAGCGCCGTCACTCCTGTGACCTCGGCGAGCTGCTCGACCTCCTCGGCGCTCCCCGCCCCTGCCGCAGCCTCGATCAGGTCGAGTCGGAGCCCATCGACCGTGGACCCGAGGACGGCAACCTCCTCCTGCAGGGCCGCGACAGTGTCGTACTGGGCCGTGACCCGACCGATGAGGTCGGCGCGGGTGCCTTGACGCTCCTCCACCGAGGAGCGGGCGGCGAGCGCGGCCACCACCGCGACGACACCCAGCAGCGCCAGGGTCACCAGGACTACGACGGTCGTGACGACAGATCCGAAGGGCGATCCATGGCGTGATGATGAGCCCGCCTTCGGGTACTCGTCCGCCGTTGCCTCAGCAAGGAAGCGTTCGATGACGGTCTTCATGCTCGCTCGATGGCCGAGGCCCGGCGCCTCATGAGTGCCTGCGTGTCCGCCACGTCAGAAGGCTCGAGAGGCTTGGGCTCCGTCAGGAATCTGAGGTCAATGCGCTGGCCGGATCCGTCGTTGCAGTACTTCAGGATCATGCTGGCCTGGTGCTGCAGGCTCACGACGCAGCGGTGGATTCCGTGGCGGGCGAGCAGGTCGACGACCTGGCCGAGCATCGGTTGCCCCACGATCGGGAGCAGCGCCGTGGGCACGGGTGTGGTCACCGGGCCAAGGCGGGTCCCGGCTCCCCCAGCCATGACCACAGCCTGCATGTCATTCCCGTCTCATGCCTTGGCCAACGCCTGCTGCACGTAGCGTATCCCGGCCCACCAGTAGAGGAAGGTTCCCCAGAGCGCCAGAGCCCACCCGATCGCCAGCACTGTCGGGCCGATCACGGGTGCTGATCCGAGGAGAAGCAGGGGGAAGCCCCACAGCAGCGTGAACGTCGCCGCCTTGCCCACGTACGTCACCGGGAGGGCGAGCCTGCCCTGGCGTCGCAGACGAGGGACGAGGGCCAGCAGCATGACCTCACGGGCGACCAGGAGCGCCACCAGCCACCAGGGGATGATGGATCGCAGCGCCAGGCCGATGATCGTGGCGCCGATGTAGAGCCGATCGACGAGTGGATCGAGGAGGACCCCGAGGCGCGTTCGCTGGTTCAGCCGTCGCGCCAGGTACCCGTCGAGCCAGTCGGTCGCACCCGCCACGGCAAGCACCACGAAGGCGAGTGCATCGGCCTGCTCAGCGAGCAGGAGCCACAGGAAGAGCGGGACGCCCAGGAGGCGAAGAGCGCTGATCGCGTTGGGCCACGTGACGATACGGCTCTCCGGATCGGCCCCTCTCATTCCACCCACGCTACAAGCGAGCCGACTCGAGGGGGAACGCCCGCTGGGCACTGCTCGCCGTCCATCGGTCATCCTGGCGACGGATCCTGAGGGGAAGACCGAAGGCTGCCGACACGGGCGCATCGGCGAGCACGTCCTCGATAGGACCTGACACGATGGTGCGCCCGTCTCGCATCAGGAGAGCATGCGTGAACCCCGGGGGGATCTCCTCCACATGGTGCGTGACCAGCACCATCGTCGGGGCACGCGGATCAGCCACTGCTCGACCGAGTGCATCGATCAGCGCCTCACGCCCACCGAGATCGAGACCGGCGCCGGGTTCGTCCAGCAGCAGCAGCTCCGGGTCGGCCATCAGCGAGCGGGCCAGGAGAGCCCGCTTGCGCTCCCCCTCGGAGAGGGTGCCGAAGGTGCGCGACCGAAGTTCAGCCAGGCCCCATGACGACAGCAGAGCGTCCGCCCTGCGAACGTCATCATCGCTGTAGGCCTCCCGCCAGCGACCGGTCACCGACCAGGCTCCCGTCAGCACCACGTCCGTGACGCTCTCCTGAGCGGGCACGTCGTCGGCGAGGGCACCTGATGCCCAGCCGATGCCTGTGCGGAGCTCGGCCACGTCGACGGCACCGAGCTCCTCGCCGAGGATCCGCACCGATCCGGTCGTCGGATGCAGACGTGATGCCGCGATCTGCAGGAGCGTCGACTTGCCGGCACCGTTCGGGCCCATCACGACCCAGTGCTCGCCCACGTCCACGGACCAGTTCAACCGGTCAAGGATCCAGGTCCCGCCACGACGAACGCCCACATCGAGGAGCTGCAGGACTTCCGCCACCACGCCACCCTACGACCCGACATCGCTCGCCGGGACTAGCGTGAGCCCGTGACGCACGACATTCGGAGCACCCTCCTCATCACCCTCTCCGGGAGCGACCGCCCTGGCGTGACCCGCGCACTCTTCACGGCACTGGCTCCCCATGGGGTCGACGTCCTGGACATGGAGCAGATCGTGGTGCGGGGCCGTCTCGTCCTCGCGGTTCTCGTCGGTACCGCCGCTTCCTCCGCGGCGCTGTCCGATGCCGAGCGGGCAGCCGCGGACGTCGCCCGAGACCTCGGCATGGAGATCTCGACACAGCTGGGCGCTGACGAGGACAGTGAGAGGCGTCGCAATCGGGTGCATGTGACCATGATGGGAGCACCCCTCCTGCCCGCGGCCGTGGCGGAGGTGGCCTCCCTCATCGCCGACCGTGGCGGCAACATCGACAGGATCCGGCGCGTCGCCTCCTACCCGGTCACCGCGCTGGAGTTCCAGGGCTCCGGGGTCTCGGTCGCGGAGCTCCGCCGACCCCTCATGGAGGCCGCGGCAGTGCATGGAGCCGACGTTGCGGTGCAGGAGGCGGGCCTGGATCGACGAGGCCAGTACCTGGTGGTCATGGACGTCGACTCCACCTTCATCCAGGACGAGGTCATCGACCTGCTGGCCGCGGAGGCCGGGGTCGAGGAGCAGGTCGCCGAGATCACCGATCGGGCGATGGCCGGCCTGCTCGACTTCGAGGCCAGCCTGCGGGAGCGGGCTGCGCTGCTCGCTGGTCTCCCGGCCGAGGCGCTCCATCGGGTGCGTGAGAGCGTCACGCTCTCCCCGGGCGCCCGGACCCTCTGCCGCACCCTTCATCGTCTGGGGTATCGGATCGCCCTCGTCTCCGGCGGCTTCACCGACATCATCACGCCGATCGCCGCTGAGCTCGGCGTGACGGATGTGCGCGCCAACACACTGGAGGTGGTGGACGGAGCACTCACCGGTCGGGTGATCGGGCCGGTGATCGATCGCCTGGGCAAGCGCACGGCTCTGGAGTCGTTCGCCCACGAGTACGACATTCCGATGAGGCGAACCATCGCGATCGGAGACGGCGCCAACGACATCGACATGCTGGAGGCGGCGGGCCTGGGGATCGCCTTCAATGCCAAGCCCGCCGCCCAGGCCGCTGCCGACACCGCTCTCAACGTTCCCTACCTGGACAGTGTCCTGTACCTGATGGGTGTCACCCGGGAGGAGATCGAGTCCGCGGATGCCCGCGACGGCATCAGCCCCGAGGAATCGCGAAAGAGCTGACCTCGAAGGACCCGACTGCGCGCAGCGCCTCACCGGGTGGCATGGTCGGCACGAGCACGGCGACGGCGCTCGTCGGAAACTTCGCTATGGCATCCGAGCGCACGGGACTGGGCAGACCCAGCTCGGAGATCAGCTGTAGGAGACCGGGGTTGTGACCCACGACGACCACGGTCTCGTGCGCACGTCGCTCCTCCACGACCTCACGCAGCGTCGACGGCGCAGCCTCGTAGATCCGGGCATCGGTCTCGCCGACGCTGTCGGCCCAGGGACCCTCAAGCGCCGTGGCCAGCCCCGTCCACGTCTGCTGGGCTCGACGCGCGCTCGAGACGATGACACGTGCCTGCTCCCCCGCACCGAGTGAAAGGCATTCCGTCAGCCACCGGCCGATCTGCGGGGCATCGCGCTCACCGCGCTCGCTCAGGGGACGCTCGTGGTCCTCGACCCCGAGGGGGTAGGCGCTCTTCGCATGACGGATGAGCACCAGCTGTCGCAGGGCCATCATGCTCCCTGCGAGTGGACTCCGCCGTCGACGTGCACGATCTCGCCGGTGGTTGCGGGGAACCAGTCCGACATCAGAGCCACGCAGGCCTTGGCCGCCGGCACCGGGTCATCGAGATCCCACGCGAGGGGTGCGCGGGTGCTCCAGACCCCCTCGAACTCGTCGAAGCCCGGGATGCTCTTCGCCGCCATCGTCCGGATCGGACCCGCGGCCACGAGGTTGACTCGGATGCCCTCAGGGCCCAGATCACGCGCCAGGTAGCGAGCCGTGCTCTCGAATGCCGCTTTCGCCACACCCATCCAGTCGTACTTGGGCCAGGCGACGGTCGCATCGAAGTCCAGGCCCACGATGGATGACCCGGGCTGCAGCAGTGGACGTGCGGCCACCGCGAGCGCCTTCAGCGAGTAGGCGGACACCTGGACTGCCGTGCTGACATCCTCCCAGGATGTCGACAGGAACCGACCGCCGAGCGCGCCCTCCGGGGCGAAGCCGATCGAGTGCAGCACGCCGTCAAGGGACGGCACGTGCTCGCTCACCCGCGATGCGAGGGCATCGAGGTCGGCGGTACTCGTCACGTCCAACTCCACGATGGCCGGCATCTGCGGCAGCCTCCCCGCGGAGCGCTTCGTGAGCCCCATCGTCCGTCCGAACGAGGAGAGGACAACCGTCGCCCCTTGCTCCTGCGCCAGGCGGGCCACCTGGAAGGCGATGGACTGATCGGTCAGGACTCCCGTGACCAGAATGCACTTGCCCTCGAGCAATCCCATCGATGACCTCTTCCTCAGTGACCCATGCCCAGTCCGCCATCCACGGGGATGACAGCACCGGTGACGTAGCCGGCCGTCGCGAGGAACGCCACAGCATCGGCGATCTCCGCCGGTTGAGCATAACGAGCCAGCGGAATCCCGTTCAGGATCGCTGACCGCTGAGCCTCGTCGAGCTCCGCCGTCATGTCGGTCTCGACGAAGCCCGGGGCGATGACGTTCACCCGGATCCCGCGCGAGCCCACCTCTCGGGCAAGCGATCGGGCCACTCCCACGAGTCCGGCCTTGGACGCGGCGTAGTTGACCTGACCTGCCGATCCCAGAAGTCCGACCACGGAGCCGACGAGGACGATGCTGCCGCCCTTGGCCCGGATCATCCCCTTCATCGCCCGTCGAGCCAGTCGGATCGAGCCCGCGAGGTTCGTCTGGAGGACGATGTCGATGTCGTCATCGCTCATGCGCATCAGGAGGGTGTCGCGGGTCATCCCGGCGTTGGCGACGAGCAGGGCGACGGGACCGAACCGCTCCTCCACCTCGGTGAAGGCCTGCTCGATGGACGCCGCGTCACTGACATCCAGCGCCACAGCGTCGAGGCCGTCCGGCGCCTGACCGGAGCGGGACCCGACCACGACGGTCCAACCGTCCTCGCGCAGCCGCTGCGCGGTCGCCAATCCGATGCCACGGTTTCCTCCCGTGACCAGCGCAATGCCCGACATCACCGGTCCCCCTCACGCATCCGACAGTCGAGAGCCGATCTTGACCGTCACCTGGAAGTGATCGACGTCACCTTCCCGGATGTAGCCCCGAATCCCCGTGACCTCGAACCAGTCGAGGTGGTCGACGGTCTGGGCAGCCCGCCCCACCGCGTTCCTGATCGCCTGGTCGATGCCCTCGCGGGAGGTACCCACGACCTCTGTCAGTCCGTACGTCCGTTCGGCCATGATCTCCTCCACTGCCTCGTCACCGGCGACTTCGGTCGCGCGCCGGAGCCCATCTTGGCCTACCGTGATCCCATGCCGAAGGGCGAGCCCGACGAGGTCTTCACGATCACGGAGGCCCAGCGTGGCCTCAGCAAGGAGCAGGTGGGGCGCCAGCGCCGCTACCTGATCTCCATGGGCATCCGCACGGCCTGCGTGCTGGCGGCGATCATCGTCCCCGGCTGGCCTCGATGGGTGTTCATCGCCGGTGCCGTCGTACTGCCCTACCTCGCCGTGGTGGTGGCCAATGCCGGTCGCGAGAGCGACGAGCCGGGCGAGGTCGGAGTCCAGGAGGCCCCCCGGGCCGCCCTGCCCTCCCAGGGGATCGCCCTGGAGGCACCCGACTACGCCTGGCCCGGTGGCGCGGGTGAGGGTCCTACGCCGCCTCGCGCCTAGGGTGGGATCGTGATCCTCACACTCCTGCGCACCCGGAGATGGATCGGCTTCACGTCCGTCGTTCTCGTGTCGATCCTCGCCTTCGGCCTGCTCAGCATGTGGCAGTGGGACCGAGCGGAGCAGCGCGAGGCCGAGCGAGCGGCTATGGACGCCGCGATGGCCGAGGAGCCACTGGCCTGGTCGGCCGCCTCGGCACAGGTGGCTGCAGGCGGGGACTGGGTCCCGGTGCGCCTCATCGGCGAGTATCGGCCCGACGAGCAGGCGGTCGTCCGGAAGCGTCCCCTCGAGGCCCGCAACGGTTTCTGGGTCATGACGCCGCTGGACACCAGCGACGGCACCGCATGGGTCAACCGGGGCTGGATCCCCACCGGCGGTGATGCGCTGAGCACGCCCGTGATCCCGGATCCGCCATCCGGAGAGGTCATCGTCGAGGGCGTGCTCCGTCCCTTCGCCACGGCCGACCTAGCGCGCAATGAGGGGCTTCCGGCGGGTCAGGTGACGGATCCCGATCCGGCGGTCCTGCCCGCGATCGCCGCCCTCGACGGCGGCTACGTGCAGGTGCTCACGTCCTCGCCCGCGCAGCAGGACGTCCGCCCCCTCCCCCTGCCCGAGACGGACGGAGGCCGCAACCTCTCGTACGCGGTCCAGTGGGCGCTCTTCGCCCTGGTCGCGATCGCAGGCTGGTTCTTCTTCCTGCGTCGCGAGGCGCGTGACAGTCGGGACGGCTCCGGTGCTGCCGACGCCGATGACCTGACGAGCACCTCGATCTCGAGGGGCTAGCCGTGGATCTCGGCCTTCGCGACCGCACCTACCTCGTCACCGGAGGGAGCACGGGCCTGGGCTTTGCGACTGCGCGGTGTCTGGTCGATGAGGGGGCCCACGTGGTCCTCGTTGCCCGGGACGAGCAGGGACTGGAGAGGTCCGTAGCGCAGCTCGGCGACCGTGCCGCGGGGCTGTCCGGCGACCTCGCAGACCCAGATCTTCCGCCTGCGGCGGTCCGTCAGGCGATCGACTCCTTCGGGCGCCTCGACGGCGCGCTCGTCAGCGTGGGAGGTCCCCCACCGGGAACCGTGCTGACAACGCGCGACGACGAGTGGTCACAGGCCTTCGCCACGGTCTTCCTCGGCACGATCCGCATGCTGCGCGCCGCCTGCGAGGGAATCCGCGCCAGTGGGACACAGTCGTCCGCTGCTCTTGCCGTCGTCCTGTCCACGTCCGCCGTCGAGGTCTTTCCGGGACTGTCCACCAGCAACGGCTTGCGCCCAGGACTGGGGATGCTGGTCAAGGACCTCGCCGACGAGGTGGGCCCGGAGGGCATTCGCGTGAACGGGCTGCTTCCCGGACGCATCGCCACCGAGCGTCTCGCCCGCCTGGACGAGGCGACCGGGAACCCGCAGGCCGCGCGCCAGCGGGCCGAGGCAGCCATCCCGCTCCGGCGTTATGGCAGGCCCGAGGAGTTCGGCACGGTGGCAGCGTTCGTGCTGAGTCCGGCTGCCGCCTATCTCACGGGCACGCTCCTGCGAGTCGACGGCGGAAGCACCCGGAGTCTCTAGTCGCCGACTCCGGGCAGGCTGAACTGCGTCCGGTACAGATCCGCGTACAGCCCGTTCGATGCGAGCAGCACCTCATGGGTGCCTCGCTCGACGATCCGTCCCGCATCGACGACAAGGATCTGATCGGCGCGCAGGATGGTGCTCAGCCGATGCGCGATGACGATCGACGTCCGACCCACCAGAGCCCCGTCCAGGGCGCGCTGGACGGCTGCCTCGCTCTCCGAATCGAGGTGAGCGGTCGCCTCGTCGAGGACGACCACGCGCGGCGCCTTGAGCAGCAGGCGCGCCAAGGCGATGCGCTGCTTCTCTCCGCCCGAGAGACGATGCCCACGGTCACCCACCACCGTGTCGAGACCCTCGGGGAGCTGATCGATGAGGCCGAGGATGTTCGCGGAGCGGCAGGCCTCCCGCAGTTCCTCCTCCGTCGCGTCCGGCCGGGCGTAGAGGAGGTTCATGCGAATGGTGTCGTGGAAGAGATGGGAGTCCTGGGTGACAACGCCGACGCTCGAGCGCAGCGAATCGAAGGAGACGTCGCGAATGTCAACCCCGCCCACGAGGATCTGCCCCTCCGTGGGGTCGTACAGCCGCGTGACCAGGCTCGAGATCGTCGTCTTCCCCGCACCCGACGGCCCCACCAGAGCCGTCAGTGTCCCGGCAGGGACCGTGAAGTCGAGATCGACCAGGACCGAGTCGGACTCGCCCTCCGGTAGATCCCTGGCCACCGACTCCAACGAGGCCAGCGAGACCTCGGACGGCCGTGGATACCGGAAGGTCACATGGTCGAACCGGACGTCGAGGGGTCCCGCCGGAAGCGCTCGCGCCTGCGGAGCCTCGACCACCATCGGGGTGAGATCGAGCACCTCGAAGACCCGCTCGAAGCTCACCAGCGCCGTCATGATGTCCACGCGCACATTGGAGAGAGCGGTTAACGGGCCATACAACTGGGCGAGGAGGCCGACGAGCGCCAGCAGCGTCCCGATCGTGAGCGCGCCGCTGATGACGAGGTTGCCGCCCAGTCCGTAGACGATGGCCGTTGCCAGCGATGCCACCAGCGCAAGCGCCGTGAAGAACCACCTGTTCGCCATGGCCATCCGGACCCCGATGTCGCGCACTCGCGCAGCACGGCCCGAGAACGAACCCGCCTCGTCCTCGGGTCGACCGAAGAGCTTCACCAGCAGGGCACCGGCAACGTTGAACCGCTCGGTCATCTGGGTGCTCATCTCGGCGTTGAGCACCATCTGCTCCCGCGTCAGCACCTGCAGGCGCCGACCCATCCACCGTGCCGGCAGCAGGAACAGGGGTACCAGCACGAGCGACACCACGGTGACCTGCCAGGACAACGCGAACATGGCCACCAGCACGATGGTCGCCGAGATGAGGTTCCCGAGGACGCCGCCCAGCGTCGAGGTGAACGCCTGCTGGGCTCCCATGACGTCGCTGTTGAGCCTGGAGATGAGCGCCCCCGTCTGTGCCCGGGTGAAGAAGGCGACCGACTGACGCTGAACATGGTCATAGACCTCCGTGCGCAGGTCGAAGATCAATCCCTCCCCGATACGTGACGAGAAGTAGCGGGCCACCAGTCCCAGCCCGGCATCCACGATGGCCAGGAGCCCCATCGTGATGGCCGTGATGGTCACCACCCGGGCATTTCCCTGACTGATCCCATCATCGACAAGGCGCGGAACGAGGAGGGGCTGCGCGACGCTCAGCAGCGACACGAACACGAGCGTCACCAGGAAGAGCGTGATGATCCCCCGATACTTGCCCGCGTAGCCCAGGATTCTCCGGACCAGGGCGCGATTGATGCGGCGGTCGGTGACGCTGCGGTCGCGCGTCATCGACCGGTACGTCATCCAGGCGTTCTCCATCGACACGTCAGTGTGCCTCAGGTCGCGCGGACATCATCGATCGCAGGTCAGCCAGTCGACGGATCTGCGCCGCACGCTCGCGGGCCAGCTGGTCGGCTGCCGAGTCGGCTCCGCGCAGCAGGGCCTTGAGCTCGCCCACGGCCCCGGGAAGCGCCGCATTCATCGGCGCGATGAGGGACATCACCACGGAGTCCCACTCATCGGGATGGGCGCAGGCCACCGCGAGACCCAGGGAGACCGCTTCCTCCGCGCCCACGAAGCGCCCGGTGGCGCAGATCTCGAACGCGCGCGAGTACCCGACGCGCTCCACCAGAGGCCCAGTCCCGCCGAGATCCGGGACGAGGCCCAGCGAGGTCTCCCGCATGGCGAGCTGGACGTCCTCCGCGACGATCATCAGGTCGCAGGCGAGGGCCAACTGGAAGCCCGCACCGATCGCGTGGCCCTGGACGAGGGCAATGGTCACCTGCGGCACGTCACGCCACCAGGCGAAGGCTGCCTGGGCCTGCACGATGAAACCATCGACCTGCTCGTCCGTCATGCCCGCCAGCGTGAGCAGCGACGTCTCCCCTGGCACGCCATCGGGTGTGAGCATCCGGCGATCCAGCCCCGCCGAGAAGCTGAGTCCCTCAGCACGCAGCAGGACGGTGCGGATCTCCGGGGTGAGCTGTGCGGGGATCTCAGCGAGTCGGCGCCAGGTGGCAGGTGTCTGCGCATTGCGGGCTTCTGGGTTGGCCAGCGTCACCTCCAGGATGTCGTCCCGGCGATCGATCCGAACATCCGTGGCATCCTCGTGGGTGCTCATGACTTCCTCTCCCGTGCCGTGGCCCGTCACTGCGCTTCTGGTTGATCGTCGTCGATGCCCGGCAGCTCTCAGGCCAGTTCGACGAGATCGGCATAGCTGTCGTTCCAGAGGTCCTCATCGCCGTCCGGCAGGATCAGGACCCTCTCGGGGCCCAGTGCCGCCACAGCCCCGGGATCGTGCGTGACGAGGATGACCGCCCCCTCGTAGCGGGCCAGGGCTCCCAGCACCTCCTCGCGGCTTGCCGGGTCGAGGTTGTTCGTCGGCTCGTCGAGAAGGAGCACGTTGGCACCCGAGACCACCAGGCACGCGAGCGCGAGCCGGGTCTTCTCGCCACCGGACAGCACGCCGGTCGGCTTGTGCACGTCATCCCCCTCGAAGAGGAACGAGCCGAGCACCGTCCGCTGCCTGGTGTCATCGAGGTGTGGTGCAGCCGTGCGCATCGTCTCCAGGACCGTCGCCACCGGATCGAGGGTCTCGTGCTCCTGCGCGTAGTACCCCACCACCGCTCCATGACCGGGCAGCACCTCACCGGTGTCGGATCGATCCACTCCGGCGAGGATGCGCAGCAGCGTGGTCTTGCCCGCGCCGTTGAGGCCCAGGATGACGACCCTGCTCCCCCGATCGATGGCCAGATCGACATCGGTGAAGACCTCGAGCGAGCCGTAGGAGCGCGACAGTCCCGAGGCCGTCAGGGGAACCCGCCCGCAGGGCTTGGGCTCAGGGAAGCGGAGAGCAGCGACCTTGTCGGTGCGCCGCTCTCCCTCGGACGCGCCCATGATGCGGTCGGCCCTCTTGAGCATGGACTGCGCGGCCTTCGCCTTCGTGGCCTTGGCGCGCATGCGCTCCGCCTGGCTGCGCAGCGCCTCGGCCTGCTGCTCGGCGTTCCGGCGCTCACGGCGACGACGACGCTCGTCGGACTCGCGCGCCGTGAGGTACGCCTTCCAGCCCATGGCGTAGACGTCCACCTCACGCCGGTTCGCATCGAGGTGCCAGACCTTGTTGACGGTGTCCTCGAGAAGGTCGGTGTCATGGCTGATGACGATGAATCCGCCCTCGTAGGTCGCCAGGAAGCTGCGCAGCCACTTGATGGAGTCCGCATCGAGGTGGTTGGTCGGCTCGTCGAGCAGCAGGATGTCGGCGCCGCCGAAGAGGATCCGTGCCAGCTCCACCCGCCTGCGCTGGCCGCCTGACAGTGTGGCCAGGGGCTGGCTGAGTACCCGCTCAGGCAGTCCCACGCTCGCGGCGATGGCCGCCGCCTGGGACTCGGCGGCGTATCCGCCCAGCGACTCGAACTCCGCCTCGGCCCGGGCGTACCGGGCGATCACGCGCTCGCGCTCCTCCTCATCGTCCGTGGCCATGGCCAGGCTCGACTCCTGCATGCGCCGCACGACCGCATGCAGTCCCCGAGCGGAGAGGATGCGATCCCGCGCGATCTCCTCCGGATCGCCGGTGCGCGGATCCTGCGGCAGGTAGCCGACCGAGCCCGTGGACTGGACGGTCCCGCTGGCGGGCAGCGTCTCCTGGGCGAGGATCCGGGTGAGCGTGGTCTTCCCCGCGCCATTGCGCCCCACGAGCCCGATCCGGTCGCCCTTGCCGACCCGCAGACTCGCCTCCTGGAGCAGCAGGCTGGAGCCGGCCCGAACCTCGAGCCCGGTGGTGGAGATCATGATGGCCGCAGTCTACGAGCCACCCCGCCGCACACTTCACCGCGAACGGCCACTCGGCACCGCGAACGGTCACTCGGCACCGCGAACGGCCACTCAGCACCACGAGCGGTCACTCGGCACCGCCCTATGAGCTTCTCCTAGACGTTGAAGCCGAGCGCCCTGAGCATGTCGCGACCATCGTCGGTGATCTTGTCCGGACCCCACGGCGGCATCCACACCCAGTTGATGCGGAAGTCCTGGACCACGGAGGACAGCGCAGACCTGGTCTGATCCTCGATGACGTCGGTCAGCGGGCACGCCGCGCTGGTCAGCGTCATGTCCACGGTGGCGACGTTGGCGTCATCGATCGTGACACCGTAGACAAGACCCAGGTCCACGACATTGATGCCGAGCTCGGGGTCGACGACATCCTTCATCGCCTCAAGCACGTCGTCCTCGGTCGCGATGCTCATCTGCCCGCCCCTTCCTCACCCGATGGGATTCCTGCCTTCACTTGAGCGTCCTGGAGGGCCATCCAGGGCAGCAGTGCGCACTTGATGCGCGCGGGGTACTTCGCCACCCCGATGAATGCCACGCCATCACCGAGAACGTCCTCGTCTGGCTCGCCAGCACCCTTGCTGTGCATCATCTCGACGAAGGCGTGGCGCACCGCATCGGCGTTGGCCACGTCCATTCCCTCCACCATCTCCGACATGACGGAAGCGCTCGCCTGTGAGATCGAGCAGCCCTGCCCCTCGTAGCCGACATGCAGATGACCCTCGGCGTCTCGGCGCACCTGGACAGTCACCTCATCACCGCAGGTGGGGTTCACCTGGTAGGACTCTCCCTCGGGCGCATCGAGGAGGTGGCGACCCCTGGGGTGCTTGTAGTGATCCAGGATGATCTCCTGGTACATCGCCTCTACATTCATCTCATACTCCGAAGAAATCCTGCGCCGCGCGGATTCCCGTGATCGCCACGTCGATGTCGCGGGTGTCGTTGTAGATGTAGGACGACAGTCGCGTCGTGGCCGGCACGTCGAAGCGACGACAGGTCGGCCAAGCGCAGTGGTGACCCACCCGGACGGCAACACCCCGATCGTCGAGGAACTGCCCGACATCGTGGGGGTGCAGCCCGTCCACGACGAATGAGATGGCGCTGCCCCGCTCCTTGGCGTCCGTCGGCCCGATGATGCGCACGCCGCGCATCTCCCGCAGACGGTCTAGGGCGTACACCGTGAGGTCGTGCTCATGGCGCGCCACGGCGTCCATGCCCAGTCTCTCGAGATACTCGACCGCGGCAGCCAGCCCCACGGCCTGGGCCACCATGGGAGTACCTGCCTCGAAGCGCTTCGGCGGCTCCGCGTAGGTGCTGTGGTCCATGAACACGGTCTCGATCATGGATCCGCCGGTGATGAAGGGAGGCATCTCCTTGAGGACTTCCCGGGAGCCCCAAAGGACCCCGATCCCGGTGGGCCCCAGCATCTTGTGGCCGCTCCAGGCCACCAGGTCCGCGCCGAGCTCCTCAACGCGGACGGGCATGTGCGGAATCGACTGGCAGGCGTCGACGATCCCCACCGCCCCGACCTCGTGTGCGCGCTGCATGACCTCGGCGACGGGATTGATCGTTCCGAGGATGTTGGACTGATGGACGACGGACACGACCCGCGTCGACGCATCGATGATGGTGTCGAGTGAGTCGAGTTCCAGACGCCCTTCGTCGTCCACCCCGATCCAGCGCAGGGTCGCCCCGGTCTTGGCGCACACCTCCTGCCAGGGGACGAGGTTGGCGTGATGCTCCATCTGCGACACCACGATGGAGTCACCGGGGCGCAGCACGAAGCGAGGATCGACGGAGTCGGGTGCGTGCAGCGCCTTGGCGGTCGCATTGGAGAACGCGTAGGAGGCCAGGTTCAGGCTCTCCGTGGCGTTCTTGGTGAAGACGATGTCGGAGTCCGCGGCGCCGACGAAGCCGGCGATACGCCGCCTCGCATCCTCGTAGGCGTCGGTCGCCTCCTCGGCGAGCTGATGGGCCCCCCGATGGACGGAGGCATTGCACGTCCGATAGAAGTGCGCCTCAGCCTCGAGGACCTCAATCGGCTTCTGACTCGTGGCGGCGCTGTCGAGATACACCAGTGGCCGTTCGTCACGAACCGTCCGGGTCAGGATCGGAAAGTCCTGCCGGATACGTTCGACGTCGAGGTCGTTGCTCACGACGCAGCGGTGGCGTTCGTGACGAACCTCTCGTATCCCTCAGCCTCGAGCACGGAGGCCAGTTCAGGGCCGCCGCTCTCGACGATGCGACCGTCCACGAACACGTGCACGACGTCAGGGTGGATGTAGCGCAGGATCCGCGTGTAGTGCGTGATCAGGAGGGTCCCGGCCCCGGTCTCCTCCCGGAAGGCATTGAAGCCCTCCGAGACGATGCGCAGGGCGTCCACATCCAGCCCGGAGTCGGTCTCGTCGAGAACCGCGATCTTCGGCTTCAGCATCGAGAGCTG
>DMPC01000098.1:39141-41577 GCA_003456155.1 Actinomycetota bacterium
AGAAGCCCTCGTTGACGTTGCGCTGGGCGAATGAGGAGTCCATCTGAAGGACCTCCATGGCGTCCTTCATCTCCTTCATCCACGTGCGGAGCTTGGGTGCCTCGCCGCGGATCGCCGTGGCCGAGGTGCGAAGGAAGTTGGAGACGCTGACACCCGGGATCTCCACCGGGTACTGCATCGCGAGGAAGAGTCCGGCCCGTGCCCGCTCATCGACCGACATCGTGAGGACATCCTGACCGTCGAGCGTGATGCTGCCCTCGGTGACAACGTACTTGGGATGGCCAGCGATGACGTAGGCGAGCGTTGACTTGCCCGAGCCATTAGGGCCCATGACGGCATGCGTGCTCCCCGAGTCGACCGTGAGGGTCACCCCCCGCAGGATCTCCCGCGGACCGGCATCAGTGAGAACTGAGGCGTGCAGGTTGTCGATCGCCAAGGTGCTCATCGCTGATCCTTCTCCGGGGTGAGGGGGGTGGGGTCGATCTCGACAACGGCACCAGCGCCGTCCTCGACAATGCGGGTTGCGTAGATCGGTACGGGACGTACCGCGGGTGGGGTCAGGGGAAGTCCGGTGCGCAGGTCGAAGGCGGATCCGTGGAGCCAGCACTCCAAGGTGCAGCCCTCCACCTCACCCTCGGACAATGAGACGTCCGCATGCGAGCAGCGGTCGTTGATCGCAAAGACGCCGTCGTCGGTCCTGACGACCGCCATCACGACGTCGCCGACGGTCAGCCGGACAGCCTTGCCCTCGACGAGCTCGTCGAGGGCGCATGCGGCAAGAAAGGTCACTGCGATCCCTCCAGCGCACTCTCCAGTTCGGGCTCCATGCCGAGTCGATCTGCAATGCGAGAAAGGACCCGATCGCGCCAGATTTCGCTGCCGATCCGGCCGAGGACGTCGACGAAGAACCCGCGGACGACCAACTGCCGCGCGATCTGCTCGGGGATGCCACGGGCCTGCAGGTAGAACAGCTGCTCGTCGTCGAAACGCCCGGTCGCGCTGGCATGGCCCGCGCTCACCACGTCACCCGTCTCGAGTTCGAGGTTCGGCACCGAGTCTGCCCGAGCGCCATCGTCGAGGACGAGGTTGCGATTCATCTCGTAGGTCTCGGTCCCGACAGCGCTCCGGCGCACGACAACATCGCCCACCCATACCGTGTGCGTCTGGGCGCCGCTCAACGCCCCCTTGTAGATGACGGAACTCGAGCAGTGAGGGGCCGCGTGCTCCACGAGGATGCGGTGCTCGAGGTACTGGCCGGCATCTCCGAGGAAGGCCCCCAGGAGCGTGGCCGAGCCGCCCGGCCCGTCGTACGTGACGGACGGCAGCATGCGGACGACGGATCCACCGATCGTCACGGTCGAGCCGAGGAACGTCGCGTCACGACCGACACGGACCGGCCAGTGCCACAGCTGCACATGCTCAGCAGGGCCATCGAGCAGCGAGAGCATCGTCAGGTCGGCACTGTCGCCGACCTGGGTCACGACGGCTCCACTCACGTCGGATCCCGCGTCATGCACCAGCACGACCGTGGCCCGGGAGTGCCGCCCGATGCGCACGTCCACGTGCCCGTAGGCGAGTGGTCCCGACGCTTCGAGGCCGATCACGATCGGCTCCGTCACGACGGTGTCGTCGGGCACGTCGACGCGAACGGAGCGCTTGGCTCCTGCCCACGCGACGGCAGCCGCGCGATCCGTGGGCAGCCAGTGCCCGGCATCGCTGGCGTCGAAGTCCACCACGGTGACGTAGTCGGCCGCGGATGCCGTGACCGTCCCCGGGGAGGCATCGAGGTTCATCAGGTGAACGATGCGCTCCATCGGCACGAATCGCCACTCCTCCTCACGCCCCCCGGGC
The DNA here is from genome assembly GCA_003456155.1 of Actinomycetota bacterium. Taxonomy (GTDB): domain Bacteria; phylum Actinomycetota; class Actinomycetes; order S36-B12; family S36-B12; genus UBA10649. The sequence goes on from DMPC01000098.1 coordinate 40,993, forward strand.
ACCGCGAAGTCATCGGGGCTGCCGGATGCGAGACGTGGCGCGTGGTCCAGGGGCGGGGCCTCCAGGATCGTCACCCGACGGCCCCTTCCATCTGCAGCTCGATCAGACGGTTCAGCTCGAGGGCGTACTCCATGGGCAGCTCACGGGCGATCGGCTCGATGAAGCCTCGCACGATCATCGCCATGGCCTCGTCCTCGGTCAGACCGCGGGACATGAGGTAGAACAGCTGATCCTCACTGACCTTGGAGACCGTGGCCTCATGGCCCATCGACACGTCATCCTCACGGACATCGACGTACGGGTAGGTGTCCGAGCGAGAGATGTCATCGACGAGAAGGGCATCGCACTTGACGGTGCTCTTGGAGCCGTGAGCACCCTCCTGCACCTGGACGAGTCCGCGATACGAGGTCCGTCCGCCTCCTCTCGCGACGGACTTCGAGATGATGTTGGAGGACGTGTGCGGCGCCGCGTGGACCATCTTCGCGCCCGCATCCTGATGCTGTCCCGCTCCGGCGAAGGCGATGGAGAGGGTCTCCCCCTTCGCGTGCTCGCCGGTCATCCAGACCGCCGGGTACTTCATGGTGA
>DMPC01000098.1:41748-42255 GCA_003456155.1 Actinomycetota bacterium
GGGTACTTCATGGTGACCTTGGAACCGAGGTTCCCGTCGACCCACTCCATCGTCGCGCCCTCATGGGCGACCGCACGCTTGGTGACGAGGTTGTACACGTTGGTGGACCAGTTCTGGATGGTCGTGTACCGACAGCGACCGCCGCGCTTGACGACGATCTCCACGACAGCAGAGTGCAGCGAGTCGGTCGAGTAGATCGGCGCTGTGCACCCCTCGACGTAGTGGACGTACGCGTCCTCGTCGATGATCATCAGGGTTCGCTCGAACTGGCCCATGTTCTCGGTGTTGATCCGGAAGTAGGCCTGAAGGGGGATCTCGACCTTCACGCCCTTGGGGACGTAGATGAAGGAGCCCCCCGACCACACAGCCGTGTTCAGAGCAGCGAACTTGTTGTCCCCGACAGGGATCACCGTGCCGAAGTACTCCCGGAACAGGTCCTCGTGCTCCCGCAGTCCCGTGTCCGTGTCGAGGAAGATGACTCCCTGCTCCTCGAGGTCCTCCCTGATC
>DMPC01000098.1:42458-54372 GCA_003456155.1 Actinomycetota bacterium
TACTGGGCGGCGACGCCGGCGATGAGGCGCTGCTTCTCCGCCTCCGGGATTCCCAGGCGGTCATACGTGTTCTTGATGTCATCGGGGAGCTCGTCCCACGAGGCCGCCTGCTTCTCGGTGGACCGGACGAAGTACTTGATGCTGTCGAAGTTGATGCCATTGAGGTCCGAACCCCACGAGGGCATCGGCTTGCGATCGAACAGACGCAGCCCCTTGAGGCGCATGTCCAGCATCCACTGCGGCTCGTTCTTCTTCGCCGAGATGTCCCGGACGACCTCCTCGCTGAGGCCCCGCCGTGCCGTGGCACCGGCGTCGTCGGAGTCATGCCAGCCGTACTCGTACCGACCGAGCTCGTCGATCGTGGCGGCGGTGTCCTGAGCTGCAGTGCTCATGCCGAGACCCTTCGTTGTGTGCGGTGTGGTGAGGTGCGGGGGAACTGCTGTTCGGTGCTCGGTGACAGGGGGATGACAGTGGTACATACCTCATCGCCGTGAGCGAGCGTGGCCAGGCGGGTGACGTGCCGGTTGAGGAGGCGGGCGAGCTCAGCAGTCTCGGCCTCGCAGATCTCGGGGAACTCGCGGGCGACGCCGACCACCGGGCAGTTGTGCTGGCACAACTGGACAGCCAGGTCTCCGAGCGGCTGGACCTCGGCCGCGTAGCCCACGGAGGTGAGCGCCGCAGCCACTTCCTCCGGGGATCCGGAGCTCCCCACGTTCAGCTGATCGGCGAGGGAGCGGGCACGATCCCGGGCGAAGCCGACGACCGCCTCGGCGCCGTGCTCGGCGGCCAGGTAGCGCAGGGCGGCCAGGGCGAGATCGTCGGACGACGACCCGCATGCTGCACGACCGTGAGCGGTCAGGGTGAACACGTTGCCCGGGCGACCACGGCCGCGCTTGGGAGCCGGCCCGTAGGGCACCCGCTCATGCGCCACGACGAAGCCCCCCTCAACCAGAGCGGCGAGGTGCCGACGCACCCCGGCCGACGTCATGGAGAGGAGCTCGGCGAGCTCGGCGGCTGTCTGGGGCCCATGCTCGAGGAGGGTGCGCGCCACGCGCTCCGAGGCCTCGCCGGGGAATTCCACAACACCATTGTTGCGTAAATCGCGGGGACTGCAAACCGGGGGCTGCCTCGGGCGGCCTATGCTCCGAACGTGCCCGCTGTCGTCATCCGTGACCTGGTGATCCGGTACGGCGCCCGGACAGCGGTCTCGGGGCTGGATCTCACCGCGCCGGACGGCGAGGTGACCGCGCTCGTCGGCCCGAACGGGGCAGGAAAGACCTCCACGGTCGAGGCCTGCGTCGGGCTGAGGGAGCCGACGTCAGGAACGATCGACGTGCTCGGCACCCGCGTCCCGGCAGGTGGCCGGGATCGGCTCGCGCTCCATGAGCGCGTGGGGGTGATGCTGCAGGACGGCGGCCTCTACAGCACGGCGCGGCCCCTGGAGATGGTTGCCCACGTCGCCGGACTCCACGACGAGTCGGAGGACCCATCAGCGCTGCTCGAGGCCCTGGGCATCGATCCCTCCTCGCGAACGCCGATCCGCCGACTCTCGGGTGGCGAGCAGCGCCGGGTCGCCGCGGCCACCGCCCTGATCGGCCGACCTCGGCTGGTCTTCCTCGACGAGCCCACCGCCGGGCTGGACACCGCGGGCCGCCGCGGCTTCCATGACCTGCTGCGCCAGCGGGTGACCGAGGGACTCTCCGTCATCCTCACCACGCACCTCATGGACGACGTCGAACGGCTCGCGGATCACGTGGTCGTCATGGCTCGGGGCCGCACCCTCGCCGAAGGGAGCGTGGATGATCTCGTGGGGGGCGATGACACCGTCATGTTCTCCGGCCCCCTGCACCTGCCCGTCCTGGACCTGGAGTCCGCCCTGCCACCCGGCACCCAGATCCAGGAGGCGCCCGCCGGGCGGTATCGGATCGACGGGACGCTGGACCCCTCCGCCCTGGCGACGATCACGGCCTGGTGCGGGCAGCATGGAGTCCAGACACGAGACATCCAGCTGGGCCGACGATCCCTCGAGGATGTCGTCCACGATCTCGTGAGCACGTCGTGACCCGATCCACCGGCTCTCTGGGCCGGATCAGACGTCAGGCCGGCTGGGAGACTCGGCTGATCCTGCGCAATGGAGAGCAGCTGGTCCTGACCGTCATCATCCCCGTGGGACTCCTGCTTGCCCTGACGCTGACCGACCTGCTCCCCCAGTCCGACGGTCCGAACTCCCTCGCAGAGTCGGTGGCAACCGTTCTCACGGTCTCCGTCATCAGCGCGGCCTTCACCTCCCTGGCGATCGCCACGGGATTCGAACGGCGATCCGGTGCCCTGAGAATGCTCAGCACGACGCCCCTGAGTCCGGGAGAACTGCTCGCGGGCAAGGCCCTCGCTACCGTGGTCGTCACCCTGATCTCCTCCGGCGTCGTCGTCGCGGTGGCCATCGCCCTGGGCTGGCGACCTGCCGCCGGCGCCGCGTGGGCAGTCCTGCTGATCCTGCTGGGGATCGCGGCCTGGGCCCCCTGGGCCCTGACCCTCGCGGGCTCGTTGCGTGCCGAGGCTGTTCTCGCCGTGGCCAACGGAGTGTTCCTCGTCGTGATCCTGTTCGGTGGGGTCGTGATTCCGGCGAGCGCCCTGCCGGCACCTCTCGCCGACGTCACCGGCTATCTGCCGTCGGGTGCGCTCGCGCAGTCCCTGACCGAGGCGCTGGCCGACGGACAGCTCTCCGTGACGTCCGTTGTCGTGCTCGTCGCCTGGGGAGTGGCCGGAACTCTCGCGGGAGCCCGCACCTTCCGTTGGTCGTAGGCTGATGGCGTGAGCCAGGACGCCCCACTTCCCGCAGCCAGCTCCCGCAGCACTCGTCCCGTGCGAGGCATCTACATCGCCAACCTCGTGGCGCAGGCGGGCATCGTCGTCACCGGGGCCATCGTGCGGATCACCGGCTCTGGCCTGGGGTGCCCCACGTGGCCTGAGTGCGTCGAGGGCTCCATCACCCCCACGGCCACGCAGGAGGAGGCGTGGCAGAAGTACGTGGAGTTCGGCAACCGCCTCCTCACCTTCGTGCTGCTGTTCCTGGCGATCGCCGCCGTCGTCGCTGCCATCGTCGACGCTCGACGACGCAGAAGCCTGGCCCTGCCGCCACGGCGAGCACTTCTCCTGCTCGCCCTCGTCCCCCTGGTCGGCACGGTCGGGCAGGCCATACTCGGCGGCATCACGGTGCTGACGGGCCTGAATCCCCTCGTCGTGGGAGCTCACTTCCTGCTGTCGATGGCCATCATTGCGGGGACCGTGGCCCTCGTCGCACGATCGGGTGACCCCGGAGACCAACCCATCACCTGGCACGTTCCCCGCCCTGTGCGGGCACTGGCGTGGCTGCTCGTGGCCGCGAGCGGCGCCGTCGTCGTGGTCGGCGTCCTCGTCACCAGTTCCGGACCCCACAGTGGCGATGAGACTGCCAGTCGGCTGGACCTGGATCCGCGCACCCTGTCCTGGCTGCACGCGGACCTGGTCCTGCTCTTCCTGGGACTTCTCATCGGCCTGCTCGTGGCGCTCTCTCTCGTCCATGCCCCCCGGCACGCCACACGCAGGGCATGGCTGCTCCTGGGCATCGCTCTGCTCCAGGGGGCCATTGGCTACACGCAGTACTTCACGGGCGTTCCGGAGCTCCTGGTCGTCCTGCACGTCATCGGAGCAGTCCTCGTGTGGATCGCCGTGCTCTTCATCCCCCCTGCGCTACGCACGCGAGGCTGACGTCAGGGCAGGAACGGATCGATGGCGACGAGCAGGAAGAGCAGCGCCAGATAGGTGATCGACCCGTGGAACAGGCGCATCGCGACGTGGGACACGTCGTCCGCGCCTTCCCGGACCTCTCGCCGCAACCGATAGGCCAGCCAAAGGAAACCGGCCCCGAGCAGCACTGCCCCGATCCCGTATGCCCATCCCATCGGCGCCACGGGGATGAGCACCAGGGAGGTGGCCACCATCACCCAGGAGTAACGAAGAATGCTGGCGGTCACCTGCAGCTCGGTGCGTACGACCGGAAGCATCGGAACACCCGCGGCCGCGTAGTCGTCCCGGAAGCGCATCGCCAGCGGCCAGTAGTGCGGGGGCGTCCAGAAGAAGACGATGAGGAACAGCACGACCGGCGTCCACGTCAGGGAGTCCGTCACGGCAGCCCACGCGATCAGCACGGGCATGCAGCCCGCCGCGCCGCCCCAGACGATGTTCTGGGAGGTGCGGCGCTTGAGGATCATCGTGTAGACGATGGCGTAGAACGCGATCGCGATGATCGCCAGGGCTGCGGAGAGCGCGTTGGCGGTGAACCAGAGCACCACCGCGCTGAGCAGGCCGAGGAGGACACCCTGGATGATTCCCGCGCGAACGCTCACACGCCCGAGCGCCGCGGGGCGGTGGTACGTGCGGGCCATCAGCGCGTCGATGTCTCGGTCATAGACGCTGTTGAAGGTGTTCGCCGAGCCAGCGGCGAGGGTCCCTCCCACGAGCACCCCCACCAGCGGAACCAGCGGTGGCAGCCCCTCAGCGGCGAGGAACATCGTGGGCACGGCGGTCGCGAGGAGCAGCTCGACGATCCGGGGCTTGGTCAGGGCAATGTGCGCACGGACCCGTGCAGCCATGGACGAGCCACTGGCCTGATGCACTCCGACCGCCACCTGACTCCGTTCGCCTCGAGCCGCCCGGTGCGGATCGGAAGAGGGCCGGGCCATCGCGCCAGGACACCTCCTCTTCACTCTACCTGCCACCCGACGAGGCCTGCCCGAGCACTCACTTCGCTAGGGTCCCAGTCATGACGAAGGCAGACGCAGCAGCCCCGCACCGAGAGCCCTCCGACTCGCCGCGCGGCCTCACCTGGGACGCGGACGACGACCGGGCGGTCGCCTACCTTCGCGCCATCGCGGCCGATGCCGTGCAGCGCGTCGGAAACGGCCATCCCGGGACCGCCATGAGCCTCGCCCCCGTCGGCTACCTGCTCTTCCAGAAGATCATGGCTCATGATCCCCACGACCCCTCCTGGCTCGGTCGCGACCGATTCGTCCTGTCGGGCGGGCACACGAGCCTCACCCTCTACAGCCAGCTCTTCCTGTCCGGCTACGGGCTGACCATGGCGGACCTGGAGTCCTTCCGGACCGCGGGCAGCCGCACTCCAGGGCACCCTGAGCACGGACACACCGTCGGGGTCGAGGCGACCACCGGTCCCCTGGGCCAGGGACTCTCCATGGCGGTCGGCATGGCGATGGCAGCCCGCTACGAGCGAGGATTGCTCGATCCCGATGCCGCCCACGGCACGAGCCCGTTCGACCATCGCATCTGGGCCATCGCGGGCGATGGCGATCTCGAGGAGGGCATCACCTCCGAGGCCTCCTCGCTCGCCGGACTGCAGAAGCTCTCCGACCTGTGCGTGATCTACGACGACAACCACATCTCCATCGAGGGTGACACAGCGATCGCCTTCGACGAGGACGTGTGCGAGCGCTACCGGGCGTACGGCTGGGCGACCCACCGGGTGGACCAGCGGCCTGACGGCTCGGTCGACGTCCCCGCCCTGCACGCGGCCCTCACCCAGGCCATCGCCGAACGTGAACGCCCCACGCTCATCCAGCTGCGGACCACCATCGCGTGGCCCGCACCCCATGCACGCAACACCGCGAAGTCCCACGGGTCGGCCCTGGGCGAGGACGAGATCCGGGCCACTAAGGAGCTGCTCAGGCTCGATCCCGACGCGCACTTCGCCTTCGACCCCGATCTGCTCACTCGCGTGCGCGATCGGCTGCGCAACCGGGTGGATGGACGCCGGCGCGAGTGGGACGCCCGTTTCGCCGCATGGACCGACCAGCACGCCGACTCGGCGGCCCTGCTCGACCGACTGCTCGCCCACGAGCCACCGGCGGGAGTCGAGAATGCCCTGCCCCGCTTCGAGGCCGGGACCTCGATGGCCACCCGCAAGGCCTCGGGCGAGGTCATCAACGCCCTCGCTGCCGTGATGCCCGAACTCTGGGGCGGCTCGGCCGATCTCGCGGAGTCGAACAACACGACGATCGAGGGTGCAGCGAGCTTCCTGCCTGCGGGGAACCCCGCGCCACACGCTTCGCCCTACGGTCGAGTGCTGCACTTCGGAGTGCGCGAGCATGCCATGGGAGCGATCCTCAACGGCATTGCGTTGCACGGGCTCACGAGGCCCTTCGGCGGAACGTTCCTCGTGTTCTCCGACTACATGCGCGGCGCAGTGAGGCTCTCGGCGCTCATGCAGACGGCCGTCACCTACGTGTGGACCCATGACTCCATCGGCCTCGGTGAGGACGGTCCCACCCACCAGCCGATCGAGCACCTGTGGGCCCTCCGAGCCATGCCCCACCTCTCCATCGTTCGACCCGCGGACGCACGGGAGACCGCCGCGGCCTGGCTGGCCACCGTGCGCCAGCACGGTCCGGTGGGTCTGATTCTCACGCGTCAGAACGTGCCGACCCTGGACCTGGGCGACGAGACCATCAGCGTGGGCGTCTCTCGTGGCGGCTACATCGTCCGAGACACCGACACGGTGCAGGTGCTGCTCCTCGCCACCGGCTCCGAGGTGCACCTGGCACTCTCCGCAGCCGAGCAGCTGGAGGACGCCGGAGTCGGAGCCCGCGTCATCTCGATGCCGTGCCTGGAGTGGTTCGACGCCCAGGAGCCGGCATACCGGGACAGCGTCCTGCCGCCCTCCGTACGCGCACGCGTGTCGATCGAGGCCGGCGCCACTCTCGGCTGGTGGCAATACCTGGGGTCGGACGGACGAGCCGTCGGGATCGACCACTTCGGCGCCAGTGCCGATCCGGCCACGCTCTTCCGCGACGCCGGGATCACCGTCGAGGACATCGTCCGGGCGGCGCTCGCCAGCATCAACGACTCCCGTCGAGACCACTGAATAGAGAGAGGCCCTACCCATGACCACGGCGCCCAATCCCACCCTGCTGGCCCTCACGGAGGCCGGGGTGTCCGTCTGGCTGGACGACCTCGATCGGCACCGGATCGACTCGGGCCAGCTGGCCGAGATGATCAGGACGGACTCCGTCCGGGGCGTCACCACGAACCCGACGATCTTCGACAAGGCCATCTCCGCAGGCGCGGAGGCCTACGCCGAGCAGTTGCAGGCTCTGGCACGAGCGGGCGCGGACACCGACTCCATCATCCGAGCCCTGACAACGGACGACGTGCGCAGTGCCTGCGATGTCTTCGCGCCGGTCTTCGAGGCCTCCGGAGCGGAGGACGGCCGAGTGTCCATCGAGGTGGACCCGCGCCTGGCCCACGACACTGCCGCGACCATCGAGCAGGCCCGGCAGCTGTGGAGCATCGTCGATCGCCCGAACGCACTCATCAAGATCCCGGCAACCCCCGAGGGGCTGCCTTCCATCACCGAGGTGATCGGCTCGGGCATCAGCGTGAACGTGACCCTGATCTTCTCCGTGGATCGCTACCGGGCAGTCGTGGATGCCTTCACCGCAGGTCTCACCCTGGCTCGAGACCGCGGGCACGACCTCAGCACGATCCGCTCCGTCGCAAGCTTCTTCATCAGTCGCATCGACACCGAGGTCGACGGGCGCCTGAAGAGCATCGGCTCCCCGGAGGCCAGCGCCCTTCTCGGCCAGGCGGCGATCGCCACCGGTCGACTCGTGTGGGGTGCCCACCTCCAGAGCCTCGCCAGCGAGACCTGGCATGGTCTGGCGGGTGACGGCGCATCACCGCAGCGCCCGCTCTGGGCGTCGACAGGGGTGAAGGATCCGGCGATGCCGGCGACGCGCTACGTCGACGAGCTCGTCGTCGATGGATGCGTGAACACGATGCCGGAGTCCACGCTCCGGGCGGTGGCGAGCAGCGATGCCACGCCCGTCGACACCGTGACCGGGACTGAGGAGGCATCCCTTCGCACCTGGCGTGAACTCGAGTCGCTCGGCATCAGCCAGGCGGACGTGAGCGCGACACTGGAGCGCGAGGGCGTGGCGAAGTTCATCGACTCCTGGGAGCAGCTGCGCACGACAGTGGCGACGGCGGCGAAGGAGGCCTGAGTGAACGCGCCAGCGAGCGGGGGGAACCCACTCCGGAATCCACTTGACCAGCGGCTACCCCGCGTCGCAGGTCCGTGCGGGATGGTTCTCTTCGGGGTCACGGGCGACCTCTCGCGCAAGAAGGTCATGCCGGCCATCTACGACCTCGCCAATCGGGGGCTGCTTCCTCCCGGCTTCGCGCTCGTCGGCTTCGCCCGCCGCGACTGGGAGGACGAGGACTTCGCGCAGATCGTCCATGACTCCGTCCGCGAGCATTCGCGCACTCCCTTCCGCGAGGAGGTCTGGCGGCAGCTCGCCGAGGGCATCCGCTTCGTGGCCGGCGACCTTGCGGACCCCGAGGCCTACCAGCGCCTGCGTTCCACCGTCGAGGAGCTCGATGCATCCCGCGGCACGAGCGGCAATCACGCCTTCTACCTGTCCATCCCACCCGGCCTGTTCCCCGTCGTCCTGACCCACCTCAAGTCCTCGGGCCTGGCCGAGAGCGCGCCCGGGGCCTGGCGCCGCGTGGTGATCGAGAAGCCCTTCGGTCACGACCTCCAGAGCGCCGAGCAGCTCAACAGGGTCGTGGGTGAGGTCTTCGACTCCGGATCCGTCTTCCGCATCGATCACTACCTCGGCAAGGAGACCGTCCAGAACATCCTGGCCGTCCGCTTCGCCAACGCGATGTACGAGCCCCTATGGAACAGCAACTACGTGGACAATGTGCAGATCACGATGGCCGAGGACATCGGCATCGGGGGTCGTGCTGGCTACTACGACGGGATCGGGGCGGCACGGGACGTCATCCAGAACCACCTTCTGCAACTGCTGGCGCTCACCGCCATGGAGGAGCCTCTCTCGTTCGCCGCCGACGACGTGCGGATCGAGAAGGAGAAGGCGCTGCGCGCAGTGCGCCTGCCACGCGAGCTGGGCAAGCACACCAGCCGCGGTCAGTACGCCCATGGCTGGCAGGGCGGGGTGCCCGTCCTCGGGTTTCTCGAGGAGGAGGGCATCTCTCCCGACAGCACCACGGAGACCTATGCAGCGATTCGCGTCGAGGTCGACAATCGTCGATGGGCAGGCGTGCCCTTCTACCTGCGCACCGGCAAGCGTCTGGGGCGACGCGTGACCGAGGTCGCTGTGGTCTTCAAGCGCGCGCCCCACCTCCCATTCGCCAAGACGGCCGTGCAGGAGCTGAGCCAGAACGCCCTGGTGTTCCGCATCCAGCCGGACGAGGGAATCACGGTGCGATTTGGCTCCAAGGTGCCCGACACCACCTCGATCCAGGTGCGAGACGTGACGATGGACTTCCAGTACGGGGACTCCTTCGTCGACACGAGCCCCGAGGCCTACGAGAGGCTCATCCTCGACGTGCTGCTCGGCGATCCGCCCCTCTTCCCGAGGCACGAGGAGGTAGAGCTCGGCTGGCGCATCCTCGACCCCGTGCTGGACTACTGGGCCTCGCACGGCCGCCCGGAGCAGTACGCCTCAGGCGGGTGGGGTCCAGCATCGTCCTACGACATGATCGCGCGAGACGGTCGCAGCTGGAGGAGACCATGATCAGGCTCGATGACACGAGCGGCGGAGCCGTGGCTGCGGCGATCGCCGCCGAGCGGCACCGGAACGGGTCGCCGGCCACGGGCATGGTGCTGACGCTGCTCATCCTCAGCGACGAGGAGTATCAGGCTGATGCGACCTCGGGAGCGGTGGCGGCGGCTCGTCAGCACCCGATGCGCATCGTGACGCTCGTTCCTCGCCCCAGTCGTCATGAACCGCGTCTGGATGCCGAGATCGCGGTTGGCGGCGACGACGGCCCGGGCGAGGTTGCCGTCCTTCGTCTGCGAGGTGATTTGGCCGGCCATGCCAGTTCAGTGGCCATCCCGCTGCTCCTCAGTGATACGCCCGTGGTCGCGTACTGGCCGTCCGACGCCCCGGACGTCCCTCTGGACGACGCCATCGGCCGGCACGCGCAGCGTCGCATCACGGACACGTCGACCGCCGAGGACATCTACCAGGAGCTCGCGCGACGCAAGGCCGGCTACCGCCCCGGCGACACCGACCTGAGCTGGACCCGACTGACCCCCTGGCGCTCAGCCCTCGCGTCAGCGATGGATCAGGGCGGCTTCCAGCCTGACGGCGCCTCGATCAGCGCAGAGGCCGACAACCCCAGCGCTCTTCTCCTGCAGGCGTGGCTGAACCAGGCGCTGGGCGTACCCGTTGAGCTCACGACGTCACCCGGGCCGGGGATCACCTCGGTGACCCTGCACTCAGCCCGTGGCGAGATAGCGGTGAGCCGACCGTCCGGGGACACCGCCCTGCTCACGCGCCCGGGAGTGGCCGAGGCCCGCATCGCGATGGCCCGGCGCGGAATCGCAGGACTGCTCTCCGAGGAGCTGCGCAGGCTGGATCCGGACGAGGTGTACGGATCCGTCCTCCAGCACCTGGCGCTGCCGTGATCGTCGACGTGCTCAGGCACCCGACGGCCGCCGATCTCGCCGAGGCGGTGGCCGGGCGACTGGTGACCACCCTGGTCGAGCGCGTCGGCGACACCGGCATCGCCCACCTGTGCCTCACGGGCGGAGGCATCGGGACCGCAGTGCTGCAGGCGCTCCACGGCATCCCAGCGGTCGATGCCGTGGACTGGCCACGCGTTCACGTCTGGTGGGGCGATGAGCGCTTTCTCCCGCAGGGCGACCCCGACCGCAATGAGACCGGCGCGCGAGCAGCTCTGCTCGATCACATCGCGATTCCCGCCGACAACATCCACGCCATGCCGACGCCGGCCAGCAGTGGTGAGAGCGTGGACGTCGGTGCCGACCTGTACGCGGGAGAACTAGCGGCTCACGCCTCACCAGGCCTGCTCGTTCCTGCCATGGACATCCTGCTGCTCGGGATCGGGCCGGACGCCCACGTCGCGTCGCTGTTTCCCGAGCTTCCAGCCGTCCATGACGAGCGTCCGGTTGCCGGCGTCCACGGGGCACCCAAGCCTCCGCCCCTGCGGATCACGCTGACGTTCCCGACCATTCACTCGGCACGACAGGTGTGGATCCTCGCGTCCGGCCGGGAGAAGGCAGCAGCCGTGCGCCTCGCCCTGATGCCCGGAGCGGGCGCGTGGCAGGTGCCCGCAGCCGGAGCACGGGGCAGTGAGCGAACCCTGTTCCTGCTCGACCAGGAGGCGGCAGAGGAGCTGCCCGTCGATCTGGGGCGCCCGTCAGCGTGAGCTAGGCCTCGCCGCGAAGCTTGGCCAGGGCCTCCTCGAGGATCGCGGCGCCGTCCTTGTCGGAGCGCCGCTCCTTCACGTAGGCAAGGTGGGTCTTGTAGGGCTCGATCTTGGGCGGCGCCGGAGGATTGTCCTTGTCGGGACCGGCCGGGAGCCCGCATCGTGGGCAGTCCCACTCATCCGGAACCGCCGCATCCGCAGCGAAACTCGGCCGGCTCTCATGACCGCGGGAGCACCAGAAGGACATCCACACCCGAGGGGCGGCCTCTCCTCGCTCCGCCTCGCCCATCGGACCAGCACCGACGCGGCTGCCACGGATCGCGCTACCACCAGCCATGTTCTCTCTCCTGTCAGGCCGTGCTCACGAGGAGCCCGACCGCCACGATGCTTGCCGCCCACACCAGGCCCAGACCCACGGTAAGACGATCGAGATTCTTCTCGGCGACCGATGATCCGCCGACCGAGGAGCTCACGCCGCCTCCGAAGAGATCAGAGAGGCCGCCGCCCTTGCCACGGTGCAGCAGGATCAGCACGATGAGCAGGATGCTGGTGATCACGAGAATCACAGCGAGCACGATCGTGAGTGCGGTGATCATTCGACGCTCCTGGTCGCAGAGGTCCGGATCCGTCCGGACCTGTAGAGGATAGACGTAGGGCTAGC
>DMPC01000098.1:54627-64307 GCA_003456155.1 Actinomycetota bacterium
CCCACGAGTGCCCCGTCGACATCCGCCTTCGCCATGATGCCTGCCACATTGGACGCCTTCACCGAACCTCCATAGAGGATGCGCACGGCGCCTGCTGCCTCGGCCCCGAAGGTCTCCTCGACCCGGGCGCGGATCGCAGCGCAGACCTCCTGCGCGTCGTCCGGAGTGGCAACCTCCCCGGTTCCGATGGCCCACACGGGCTCGTAGGCGATCACGAGCGATGCCACCTGATCCGCCGTCACGCCCTGCAGATCGGCATCGAGCTGGCTCAGCACGTGCGGGACCTGCTGGCCGGCCTGTCGGACCTCCAGCCCCTCGCCCATGCAGACGATCGGGGTGATGTTGTTGCGAAGGGCGGCGAGGACCTTGGCGTTCACCACGGCGTCCGTCTCCCCGTTGTACTCCCGACGCTCGCTGTGCCCGACGGTGACGAAGGTGCACCCCAGCTTCTCCAGCATCGGACCGCTGACCTGGCCGGTGTACGCCCCCGAGTCCTTCGTGGAGACGTCCTGTGCGCCATAGAGGATGTCGTACCGGTCACCGTTCACGAGCGTCTGCACCGAGCGGATGTCGGTGAACGGAGGAAGCACCGCCACGTCGACCGCGGCATAGTCAGCGTCGTTGAGGGCGAAGGCCAGCTTCTGGACGAGGGCGATCGCCTCGAGATGATTCATGTTCATCTTCCAGTTGCCCGCCATCAGGGGCTTGCGTGCATTCGCCATCAGGCGCTCTCCTCCAGTACGGCCAGACCGGGTAGCGACTTGCCCTCGAGGAACTCCAGGCTCGCCCCTCCCCCGGTGCTGATGTGGGTGAAGCGGGATTCATCGACATCAAGCAGGCGTACCGCTGCCGCGGAGTCACCCCCGCCGATGACGGTGAGGGCGTCCGATGCAGCCATCGCCCGAGCCACCGCGAGGGTGCCGGCCGAGAAGGGCTCCATCTCGAAGACGCCCATCGGGCCGTTCCAGACCACGGTGCCTGCATCAGCGATGCGGGAGGTGAAGACCTCCCTGGTGCGGGGACCGATGTCGAGACCCATCCAGCCCTCCGGAATCGCATCAGCATCGACGACCCGGGTCTGTGCGTCGGCGGCGAACCGGTCAGCAATCACGAAGTCCACGGGAAGGAGCAGCTCGACTCCACGCTCCTCCGCCTCCTTCAGGAATCCCGCGACGGTCTGGATCTGGTCCGCCTCGAGCAGCGAGGTGCCCACTTCATGGCCCTGCGCGGCGAGGAAGGTGTAGGCCATGCCGCCGCCGATGAGCAGACGGTCGACCCTGGTGATCAGGTTGCCGATCACGCCGAGCTTGTCGCTGACCTTCGATCCACCCAGCACGACGACGAACGGCCGCGCGGGCTCCGCCATGATGCCGCTGAACACCGAGGCCTCCTTGTGCACCAGTCGGCCCGCGGCACTGGGAAGCAGCCGGGCCACATCGGTGACCGATGCCTGGTTCCGGTGCACCACGCCGAATCCGTCGGAGACATAGACGTCGGCGAGCGCGGCAAGATCGGTCGCGAGAGACGCCCGCTCCTCCGCCACCTTGCTGGTCTCACGGGGATCGAACCGGATGTTCTCGAGCAGGAGGACACCACCCGGTGAGAGGGCGCGAACTGCGGCGGGCGCATCCTCGAGCTCCACGAGGGGAACGTCGGCGCCCAGCATCTCGCCCAGCCGCTGCGCCACCGGTGCGAGGCTCAGCTCAGGGACAGCGGACCCCTTCGCACGACCCAGATGAGCGACGACCACCACCCGAGCGCCCTGCTTGCGCAGGAAGTCCAGCGTGGGCAGGGCTGCCACGATGCGTCCATCATCGGTGATGACGCGGCTGCCGTGCGGACCGTCGGCCAGCGGGACATTGAAGTCCGCCCTGACCAACACCGTCCGCCCGGCGACCTCGAGGTCGTCGAGTGACTTCATGGTCTCGCCCTAGAGCTTCGCGCCCACGAGGCCGACAAGGTCGACCAGGCGGTTGCTGTAGCCCCACTCATTGTCGTACCAGCCCAGGACCTTGACCATGTTGCCATTGGCGTTGGTCATGCCCGCGTCGAAGATGCACGATGCCGGGTCGGTGACGATGTCGGTCGAGACGATCGGATCCTCCGTGTAGACGAGGATGCCCTTGAGGGCGCCTTCGGCGGCCGCCTTGACGACCGCATTGATCTCCTCCTTGGTGGCGGCGGTCTTCAGTTCCACCGTGAGATCGGTGGCTGACCCTGTGGGCACGGGGACGCGCATGGCATAGCCGTCCAGCTTGCCCTTCATGCCCGGCATCACCAGTCCGATGGCCTTGGCCGCACCGGTGCTCGTCGGGATCATGTTGAGGGCTGCTGCCCGGGCACGGCGGAGATCCTTGTGCGGGTAGTCGAGGATGTTCTGGTCGTTCGTGTAGGCGTGGATCGTGGTCATGAGCCCGCGCTCGATGCCGAAGGCGTCATCGATCGCCTTGGCCATGGGTGCCAGGCAGTTCGTGGTGCAGGACGCATTCGAGATGATGTTGTGCCGCGCCGGGTCGTACTCCTTGTCGTTCACGCCCATCACGATGGTGATGTCCTCGCCCGTGGCCGGGGCGGAGATGATCACCTTCTTGGCTCCGGCAGTCAGGTGCTTGCCCGCACTCTCGGCATCGGTGAAGAAACCGGTCGACTCCACGACGATGTCCGCACCGACCTTGGCCCAGGGAAGATTCGCGGGATCACGCTCCGCGAAGACAGGGAGGGCCTTGCCATCGATGATGATCTCGCCATCACCGGCCACGACGTCCTTGCCGAGCCGGCCGAGGATGCTGTCGTACTTGAGCAGGTGGGCGAGGGTCTTGGTGTCGGTGAGGTCGTTCACGCCCACCACCTCGACGTCGGCACCGCTGGCGAGCAGTGCCCGGTAGAAGTTGCGCCCGATCCGGCCGAAACCGTTGATGCCGACCTTGACTGTCACTGCTGTCTCCTCGTAGACCGTTGGTGGGATCTGCCGCTCGAGCCCTCGTGAGGCCCGTTCGGGAGCCGTAAGCGCTTCCATCCTATCCACGGGGCACGGACCACGAGCAGCCCCGTCAGTCGGTGACGGCGTGATCGCGAGTCTGACGCGATCCCCCGTTGACCCGGCGAGCGCTCAGGCCCGGTCGATGGCCGACAGCAGCGCCGTTCGGAGCCGGGGCAGGTTGGCGTGCCAGTCAGCCCGACGCTCCACCTCGCGGCGCGCGCGCTCCACGACCGCGATCGGGTAGTGGGCGGTGACACGGATCAGCACCTGGGCCAGGGCGTCCACATCCCCTGTCGGGAACGTGAACCCGGTCGTCCCGTCCGTGATCCAGTCGCGATTGCCCGGGGTGTCGCTCACCACGACCGGCGTTCCGCACGCCATGGCCTGCAGCAGGGTGACCGATGTGCCGTCGACCTCGGAGGCGGAGACGTAGCACGCGGCCCTGCCGAGAAGGGGCACGAGATCCTCCTCCTTCACCCGCCCGATGAACCGGACGCGATCGGCAATGCCCAGCGATCCTGCGAGTGAGCGCAGTTCCGGGGTGAGCGAGCCGTCATGGCCGATAATGAGGTAGGGATCGGGGAAGTCCTCATGGACATCGAGTCGACGGGGCACGGCCGCGAATGCCCTGAGGATGTCCGAGACGCGATACAACTCCTCGTGCGCCCGGAGGGAGACCACGAGAGGCGCATGAGGAGGCACTCCGAGGACGAACGCATCGATCCACGGCCCGTGGAAGGCGAAGACGGACAGATCGACCCCCCAGGGCAGATACGTGATGCGCTCAGGGTCGACCCCCGCCTCATCGGCGATGCCGGCATTCCAGGCGGAGTCGACGATGAGTCCGCTCAGGCGGGACAGCCAGGTGAGGTCTTGGTCACGCTCATGGGCCCTGGTGAGGTCGTAGCCCCAGGACAGGCCGACCAGCGGGAGCCCGAGGTCGACGAGGGCGGGAGTGACGGTGTCGAGCGGCCCAGCGAGGACGGGCAGCCCGCCGTGCGCGGCCTGAGCCACCGCCTCGCGCATCTCGAGCGCATCCGACACATCACGTCCCAGCGACACCAGGTGAGGCGTCAGACCGATCTCCAGGAGGGCGGACGCCCAGCGCTCGTCATGAATCCCCCAGCCCTGGGTGACGTAGACACACTCGCGGTCAGTGGCCACCACGCGGCGCTCGGTCACAGCGAGCTGGCGTCGGGACCGAGCACGGACTCCGTGTCGGGAATCCCCAGGTCGGCAGCGCGCTTGTCCGCCAGGGCGAGCAGTCGACGGATGCGGCCGGCGATCGCGTCCTTCGTCATGGGCGGATCAGCCAGAGCGCCGAGCTCCTCCAGACTCGCCTGCTGGTGGTCGAGGCGCAGCCGACCCGCCGACAGCAGATGGTCCGGCACGTCGTCGCCGAGGATCTCCATGGCCCGCTGGACTCGCGCACCCGCGGCTACCGCAGCGCGCGCCGAGCGACGCAGGTTCGCGTCATCGAAGTTGGCCAGCCGATTCGCGGTCGCACGAACCTCGCGGCGCATTCGACGTTCCTCCCAGGCAAGGACGGACTCGTGGGCACCCAGTCGGGTGAGCATCGCACCGATCGCGTCCCCATCACGGATGACCACCCGGTCGACCCCGCGCACCTCCCGGGACTTGCTGGCGATTCCGAGGCGGCGTGCGGCACCCACGAGCGCCAGCGCTGACTCCGGCCCCGGGCAGGTGATCTCCAAGGAGGATGAGCGTCCCGGCTCCGTGAGCGAGCCGTGTGCGAGGAAGGCACCGCGCCACGCGGACTCCACGTCGCACACGCCACCGGCGACGATCGCCGGGGGCAGACCCCTGACGGGGCGACCGCTGCCGTCCACAATGCCGGTCTGCCGGGCCAGCGCCTCGCCGCCGTCGACGACGCGGACGAGGTACCTCGATCCCTTTCGCAGCCCGCTCGCCTGCACCATGCTCACGTCGGACTCATGGCCGTACACCTCGAAGATGTCCTTGCGCAGGCGCCTTGCCGCAGCTCCTGTATCGAGTTCGGCCTCGATGACGATGTGTCCACCGACGATGTGGAGTCCCCCCGCAAAGCGCAGGATGGTCGACACCTCGGCCTTGCGGCAGCATGTCCTCGTCACCTCGACGCGGCTGAGTTCGTCCTTCACCGCCGCCGTCATCGCCATGGTCCCGAAGCTCCATCCCCACCGCAGCCCGCGGTCTCGCCGTACAGCCCCTATCGGCGGGGCCAGCCTCAAACCCTAGGCCAGCACCGTATCGAAGGCGACGGCGAGGCGCTGAGGGTCGTGCATGCCCGCACTTCCCGACTCAGCGCGACTCAACTCCATGAGGACAGGCTCAGCACCCAAGTCGGCACATGACCGACGCAGCGAAGCGAGATCCTCGACGTGATGCCGATCCGCGATCACCGTGTCGATGCGGAGGTCCGGCAGGTAGTTGTAGAGGACGTCGAGGTAGGTGTGGGCGGCGAAACCGGTGGTCTCACCCACCTGGGGATTCAGGTTGAGGACCACGATCCGCCGGGCCGGGCTCTCGGCGATCGCACGGGCCAGGTCGGGGATCACCAGATGTGGCATCACCGACGTGTACCACGATCCCGGTCCCAGGACGATGGCATCCGCCTCGCGCACCGCGGTGATCGCCTCCGGGCAGGCAGGGGGCTCCGGCGGGTCCAGCGTCAGGTGCAGGACATCCCCCGGCGTCGTCGCGATCTCCACCTGGCCCCGCACCACGGAGATGGCATCGGGCCGACCCGGATCGTGCCCGAGAACCTCCGCCACGATCGTCAGGGGGACGGTGCTGCACGGCAGGACGCGGCCGTTGGCACCGAGC
This sequence comes from Actinomycetota bacterium, assembly GCA_003456155.1. Classification (GTDB taxonomy): domain Bacteria; phylum Actinomycetota; class Actinomycetes; order S36-B12; family S36-B12; genus UBA10649. The sequence continues at coordinate 60,434 of DMPC01000098.1, forward strand.
AGTGCACCTACCCAGTCGAGTCCGGTGACCGCATCCCCGGTCTGCTCCCACAGGGCCGTGATGAGCAGGTTCCCGAGCGAGTGCCCCGCCAGTTCCCCGTCCCCCCCGAAGCGATGCTGGACGACGCGCTCCCACGTACGGCCCCAGGAGTCGTCCCCGCACAGCGCTGCGAGCGCCATGCGCAAGTCACCCGGCGGGAGCACTCCGAACTCGGATCGCAGGCGACCACTGGACCCGCCATCGTCGGCGACACCGACCACGGCCGTGAGCTGATCAGTGACGCGTCGCAGCGCCTGGAGCGAGGCCGCGAGGCCATGTCCGCCTCCGAGGGCGACCACGCTGCGGCCCGGGCTCGCGACCATGCGGGCCGGCACCCTTCGACTCACTCTCGCCCCAGGTCGCGGTGGAAGGTCCGCACCACGAGGTCCTGCCCTCTCAGGCGGGATGCGAGGGCCTCGACCAGGGCAACGCTTCGATGTTTCCCACCCGTGCAGCCGATCGCAACAGTGACATAGCGCTTGCCCTCGCGCAGATAGCCGCTGGTGACGATGCGCACCAGTTCGTCATAGGTGCTGATGAAGTCCTCTGCCCCCGTACGCGACAGCACGTCGGCCGACACCGGCTCATCGAGCCCGGTCAGCGGACGCAGCGTCTCATCCCAGTACGGGTTCGGGAGGAATCGCGCGTCAGCCACCATGTCTGCGTCGACGGGGATTCCGTACTTGAAGCCGAAGGACATCACCGTGCACGTCAGTCGGGGCGCCACGGCCGCCTCGAAGGCGTCCTCGATCCTGCGACGGAGCTCGTGCACGTTGAGCGCGGTGGTGTCGATGACGAGGTCCGCGCGAGCGCGCAGGTCAGCGAGGAGGGCGCGTTCAGCCTGCAGGCCATCCAGGATTCGCTGCCCACCCTGCAATGGGTGCGGTCGCCGGGAGCTCTCGAACCGACGGACGAGCGCATCGTCGGATGCCTCGAGGAAGAGCGTGCGCATCGCCACCCCGTCCTGGGGAAGGTCGCGCACGGCGTCCGACAGCTCGCGGAAGAAACTGCCTACTCGCGCATCGACCACCACTCCGACCCGATCGACGTCCGGTGTTCGCCGGGCGAGGTCGACAGCCGCATTGAGGAGTGACGGAGGCATGTTGTCGATCACGAACCAGCCCATGTCCTCCAGGGCCCGGGCCGCCGTGGATCGACCCGCACCCGACATCCCCGTCACCAGGACGAGGTCGAGCGAGTGCTTCTCCTGCGGTGGGATCCCGTCGGCGGTCACGGGTGAATCATGGCCCATCAGGAACTCCCATTGCGCAGTGCGTCATGCACGGCCTTGGCCAGCCGCGGACCCACTCCCGGGACCTCCTGCAGCTGCTCCACCGAAGCTGCCTTCATCGCCCGGACTGAGCCGAAGTGTCGTCGCAGGGCCTTCGCCCGAACCGGTCCCAGACCCGGCACCTCGTCGAGGATGCTCGCCGTGGATCGTGTCGCTCGACGCGTGCGGTGGTGGCTGATGGCCCTGCGATGCGCCTCATCGCGGATCCGCTGCAGCAGGTACAGCGCCTCGCTCGTGCGGGGCAGGATGAGCGGGTCATCCTCCCCCGGCATCCACACCTCCTCCAGGCGCTTCGCCAGACCGACAACCGGAAGATCACCGACGCCGGCTGCCATGAGCGCGTCCTGGGCCGCACGCACCTGCGGTGCACCACCGTCGATGACGAGCAAGGACGGCGGGTAGGCGAACCGGGGACGCCCGGTCGCTGCCGGCTCCTCACCGTCCGCAGGACGCTCCTCCACCCGGGCGAACCGCCGGGAGACCACTTCCGCAACAGCGGCAAGATCGTCGGCTCGCGGGGTCTTGATGACATAGGACCGGTAGTCGGACTTCCGGGGAAGCCCATCCTCGAACACCACGAGCGATGCCACGGTGTCCTGCCCCATCAGCGTGGAGACGTCGATGCATTCGATCCGCAACGGTGGCTCCGGGAGCGCAAGCCAGTCCTGCAGCTCCTGCAGCGCCTGGCTTCGCGTGGTGAGGTCCCCGGACCGACGTGCCGTGTGGAGCCGCAGCAGGTTCTCGGCGTTGCTGACGGCTGTCGCCATGAGCGCGCGCTTGTCGCCCCGCTGAGGAGTGCGCACAGCCACGCGCGAGCCACGCAGTCCCGTCAGCCACGCAGCAACGGTGTCCGCGGAATCGAGCGGCACCGACACGAGCACCTCCCTCGGCGGCGTCGCGGTGTCGGCCTCGGCGTACATCCGCTGGATGGCTCGCTCCAGGTAGCCACCCGTGGTGAGGTCCTCGGCCTTCTCCAGGACGAACCCACGCTCACCGACGATTCGCCCGCCACGCACATGGAACACCTGAACCGCCATCTGCAGGGCATCCTCATGAACGCCGATGACGTCGGCGTCCGTCGCATCATCGAAGACGACGGTGTTCCGCTCCAGCGCCCGGCTCAGGGCCTGCCAGCGATCACGCAGGCGAGCAGCCTCCTCGTAGTCCTGGCGTTCGGCGGCATCGAGCATGGAGCGCTCGACAGACCTGATGAAGCCTTCCGCGTTGCCTCCCAGGAACGCGCACAGATCCTCGACATAGGTGCGGTACTCCTCGGGACTCACCCGACCCACGCACGGGGCACTGCACTTGTCGATGTAGCCCAGGAGGCAGGGACGACCCACCTGGGCAGCCCGACGGAAGACCCCATCCCGGCAGGTGCGCACGGGGAACACCCGCACCAGCTGGTCGAGGGTGTCGCGGATGGCCCACGCGTGGGCGTAGGGACCGAAGTAGCGCGATCCCCTGCGCTTGGCCTCGCGGACCACCGCTGCCCGCGGGAACTCCTCGCCGACCGTCACGGCCAGATACGGATAGCTCTTGTCGTCCCGATACTTCACGTTGAATCGCGGATCGAACTCCTTGATCCAGGCGTACTCCAGCGAGAGGGCCTCGACCTCCGTGCCCACGACGACCCAGTCCACGGATTCAGCTGAGGTCACCATCGAGCGTGTGCGCGGATGCAGACCCCCGGGGTCCGCGAAATAGGAGTTCAGACGCGAGCGGAGGTTTCGGGCCTTCCCCACGTAGATGACGCGACCGTGCTCGTCACGGAAGCGATAGACGCCTGGGTCCGTGGGCACAGTGCCCGATGCCGGGCGGTAAGCGGCCGGATCGGTCACGAGTCACTGCCTCACACGTGCAGGAAGGTCAGCTCAGGACGACCGAGCCGCCCTCGACCGCGACCCCCGCCGGTGAGAGGCCCTGACGCGACGGACCTTCGAGCACGGCCCCGTCGGACGCCGAGAAGCGCGACCCGTGGCAGGGGCAGATGATCTCGTTGTCGACGACCTCGGACACGAGGCAGCCCTGATGGGGGCAGATGGCGACGAAGGCCTTGTACTCGCCCGCAGTCGGCTGCGTGACCACGATGGCCGGCTCGGCGATGATGACGCCCCCGCCCACCGGGACATCTCCCGCACTCGCCAGAGGGCTTCCCGACGAGGTGGTTGCGCCCGCCTGCGCGTCCTCGGGGGTCGCCGCCGATGGCTCGTCGACCGGAGCGGCGTCGCCTCCGGAGCTGCAGGCCGCCACGACCGCGGCCGAGACCACGACCCCGCCCGTCTTCAGAAGTGTTCGTCGCTCCATCGATCGCCTCCGGCCTCGTCATTCGATCTCATGAGTGTGCCATGGCCCGAACTCGGGCGCCCCTCAGGCGCGCCTGCGCCGTCCCGCCGCCTTCCTGCCCAGCAGCGGGGCGAGGAATGTCCCGGTGTGACTCGCCACCACGGTCGCCACCTGCTCGGGTGTCCCCTCGGCCACGACCATGCCGCCGCCCGAGCCCCCCTCGGGGCCCATGTCGACGATCCAGTCGGCGGTCTTGAT
>DMPC01000098.1:64556-64916 GCA_003456155.1 Actinomycetota bacterium
AGCTTGCGGATGTCCTCGAAGTGGAGTCCCGTGGTTGGCTCGTCGAGCACGTACACCGTCCGCCCGGTCGACCTCTTCTGCAACTCCGCCGCCAGCTTCACGCGCTGAGCCTCACCACCACTGAGCGTGGGAGCGGACTGCCCCATCCGCACATAGCCCAGACCGACGTCGACCAGGGTGGAGAGGTGGCGCGCGATCGCCGGAACAGCCTGGAAGAAGTCCAGCGCCTCCTCGATCGGCATGTCCAGGACTTCGGCGATCGTCCTCCCCTTGAAGTGCACCTCGAGGGTCTCCCGGTTGTACCGGGCGCCGTGGCACACCTCGCAGGGGACGTACACGTCGGGCAGGAAGTTCATCTCG
>DMPC01000098.1:65099-67061 GCA_003456155.1 Actinomycetota bacterium
TCTCGATCTTGATGGTGCCGTCACCTGAGCAGGCCTCGCATCGTCCACCCTTGACGTTGAAGGAGAAGCGACCCTGCAGGTAGCCCCGCACCTTGGCCTCGGGGGTCTCGGCGAAGAGCTTGCGGATGTGATCGAACACTCCCGTGTAGGTGGCCGGATTGCTGCGCGGCGTCCTCCCGATGGGGCTCTGGTCGACGTGCACCACCTTGTCGACATGCTCGAGGCCGACGACCCTCTTGTGCCGGCCCGGCACCGTGCGGGAGCCGTTCAACTCCCGCGCAAGGACGCTGAAGAGGACGTCATTGACCAGCGTCGACTTGCCCGAGCCACTGACTCCCGTCACGGCGACGAGGTTGCCCAGGGGGAAGGACACCGTGACGTCCTTCAGGTTGTGCTCCCTGGCCCCCTGCACCGTCAGGGAACGCCCGTCCTGAGCACGTCGAGACGCGGGAACAGCGATGGATCGGGCCCCACTCAGGTACTGGCCGGTGATCGACTCCTCCGAGGCCATCAGCTCCGCGACAGGGCCGCTCACGACCACCCTGCCTCCATGCTCGCCGGCTCCGGGCCCGATGTCGACCACCCAGTCGGCAACCGCGATGGTGTCCTCATCGTGCTCCACCACGATGAGGGTGTTCCCCAGATCCCTGAGTCGGATCAGGGTGTCGATGAGCCGGCGATTGTCCCGCTGATGCAGTCCGATGCTCGGCTCGTCAAGGACGTAGAGCACACCCACGAGCCCCGACCCGATCTGGGTCGCCAGCCGGATCCGCTGGGCCTCCCCTCCCGCGAGCGTCGCCGCACCCCGATCGAGCGAGAGGTAGTGCAGTCCGACGTCGACGAGGAACGCGAGGCGCTCGTTCACCTCCTTCAGCACACGGCTCGCGATGGCGGAGTCGCGCCTGGTGAGGCGGAGGCCGGCCAGGAGCGTGGCGGCCTCGCCGATGGGCAGGGACGCAATGTCGGCGATCGAGTGGTCCTCGACCGTGACGGCCAGCGAGATCGGCTTGAGACGGGCTCCCTGGCAGGCGGGGCACGGAACCTCGCGCATGTACCCCTCGAAACGCTCGCGGCTGGAGTCTGAGTCCGCCTCCGCGTGGCGGCGCTGGACGAACGGGATCACACCCTCGAAGGCGGTGTAGTACGAGCGCTGACGCCCGTACCTGTTCTTGTACCGCACATGCACCTCGGTCGGGTGACCGTGCAGGAGCGCCTGCTGGGCGCTTCTCGGCAGGTCACGCCATGATCTGTCCATCGAGATGCCCAGTTCCTCGCACATGGCCTCGAGCAGCCTGCGGAAGTAGTCGGAAACCTGGCCACGCGACCACGGAGCTAGAGCGCCCTCCTCGAGCGAGAGGTCCTCGTCCGGGACGACGAGAGACGCGTCCACCTCGCGACGAGTGCCGAGCCCGCTGCACTCCGGGCATGCCCCGAATGGCGAGTTGAAGGAGAAGGATCGAGGCTCCAGTTCCTCAAACGACAGTCCGTCCTTCGCGCACGCGAGGTGCTCGCTGAAGACCTGTTCACGAGCCGGGTTGTCGTCAGCGAGGTCCACGAACTCCAGGATGACCAGCCCCGATGAGAGCCCGAGCGCCGTTTCGACGGAGTCGGTGAGACGTCGACGCGAGGACGCCTTCACTGCAAGGCGGTCGACGACGACCTCGATCGTGTGCTTCTCCTGCTTCTTGAGCGTCGGAGGTTCGTCCAGCGAGGTCACCACGCCGTCGACCCGGGCGCGTGAGTACCCCTGCGCCTGCAGCTGACGGAAGAGCTCGGCGTACTCCCCCTTGCGCTCGCGGACCACCGGGGCCAGAACCTGGAAGCGCGTGCCCTCGTCGAGCGCCAGCACCTGATCGACGATCTGCTGCGGTGTCTGCCGGGCGATCACCGAGCCGCACACCGGGCAGTGCGGGATCCCGATCCGGGCGAAGAGCAGCCGGAGGTAGTCGTAGACCTCGGTGA
>DMPC01000098.1:67289-67435 GCA_003456155.1 Actinomycetota bacterium
GACTTCTGGTCGATCGAGACCGCCGGCGAGAGTCCCTCGATGAAGTCGACGTCCGGCTTGTCCATCTGGCCGAGGAACTGGCGCGCGTACGAGGACAGGCTCTCCACGTAGCGGCGCTGCCCTTCGGCGAAGATCGTGTCGAAGGC
>DMPC01000098.1:67611-70013 GCA_003456155.1 Actinomycetota bacterium
TGTCGAAGGCGAGGCTCGACTTGCCCGATCCGGAGAGCCCGGTGAAGACGATGAGAGCATCGCGGGGAAGGTCGACCGAGACGTTCTTCAGATTGTGCTCACGTGCTCCACGCACCACGAGCCGTTCGCCCACGAGCACCTCTTCCCGACTAGTGTTCCCACGACGGATGGGAGACACGAATGTATAACGGGCGCGTCGTCGTCGGTGGACCGGCAGACGTCCATGAGCTTCCGGAGCTGATCATCAGCAAGATCGCCGTGGGCCCCTACGACAATAACTCCTATCTTCTGCGCTGCCGGGCGACCGGTGACCAGGTGCTGGTCGACGCCGCGGCTGATCCCGGCAGGCTCATGGACCTCATCGGCCCCGGGGGCATCTCCCTGGTGATCACCACGCACCGGCACCCCGACCATTGGCAGGCGCTCGCCGAGATCGTCGACCTCACCGGGGCCAGGACAGCCGCCCACGTGGAGGACGCTCCCGGCATTCCCGTGCCCACGGATCTCCTCCTGCGTGATGGTGACCTCGTGAGCGTCGGCTCATCCCACGTCGAGGCCATTCACCTCGTGGGCCACACTCCCGGGTCGATCGCCCTGCTCTATGACGACCCCGACGGGCCGCCGCACCTGATCACCGGAGACTGCCTGTTCCCGGGTGGAGTCGGAAAGACGCCTTCGCCCGAGGACTTCGACTCCCTCTACACGGGTGTCAGCGGGCGTCTCTTCGACCGGCTGCCCGACGAGACGTGGGTCTATCCCGGGCACGGCTGGGATACCACGATCGGCGCGGAGCGTCCGCACCTTGCTGAGTGGCGGGAGCGGGGCTGGTAGCGCGGGGCTCCTTGCTAGGACCCCTGCTCCTCCTCGTGGTGGGGCTCGGTCAACCGCCCTGCATGGGCCACCGCTGAGGGATCCTTGCGCACCTTGAGCCAAGAGCCCACGGCAACGATCACGAGCACCAGCCCGATGAAGGCCAGGCTGAGGTTGGTCGGAATCTTCGGAATGTCGTTGTTCAGTTCGTGCACCCAGGTGAGGATCAGCTTTACGCCGATGAAGACGAGAATGACGGCGAGGCCGGTCGACAGGTAGACCAGCTTGTCGAGCAGTCCCTTGAGCAGGAAGTACAGGGCTCGGAGACCCAGAAGAGCGAAGGCATTGGCCGCGAAGACCAGATAGGGCTCCTGGGTCACGCCGAAGGTGGCGGGAATCGAGTCGAGCGCGAAGAGCACATCCGTGGAACCGATGGCGATCATGACGAGGAGCAGAGGCGTGATGGCCTTTCGCCCATCGATGCGGGTGAAGAGCTTCGTGCCGTCGTAGTGATCGGACACCAGGAACCGCTTGCGCACGACGCGGACGACGACGTTGTCCGTCGGCTCGGGATCCTCGTTGCGATGGCGAGCCAGCTGGATGCCCGTCCAGATCAGGATCGCGCCGAAGAGGACGAACGTGAAGGAGAAAGCCGCCAGGGCTGCCGCACCCACGGCGATGAAGATGGCCCGCAGGATGAGGGCCAGGACGACTCCGATGAGCAGCACTCGCTGGTGCAGAGACGGCGGTACGGCGAACTGGGCGAGGATGATGATGAAGACGAAGAGGTTGTCGACGCTCAGGGACTTCTCGACGAGATAGGCGGCGAAGAACTGCGTGCCGATGCTGCTTCCCTCCCACACCCACATGGCTATGCCGAAGGCAATGGCCACCGAGATGTAGAAGATCGACCAGAAAAGGGCCTCCTTGAACTGGACTTCATGCGGCTTGTGACTCACCGTCACGAAGTCGAGGACGATCAGCCCGATGATGCCGCCGATCGTGACGGCCCACAGAACGAGGCTGACCTCCACTTTGCTCTCCTCCGGATCACTGGCTCGGCGCTCGAGGGCCGGCCCCAGTAGAGGTTATCCGCCCCGGGCCGGACCGCACGGCGGCGGCTCGCTCACGCGGTGCCGGCCTCCTGCATGCCCCTCAGCTCGCGCTTCAGATCGGAGACCTCGTCACGCAGCCGCGCTGCAAGTTCGAAGTGCAGATCCTTCGCCGCCTCGTGCATCTGGGCGGTCAGCTCCTCGATGAGCCCACGGAGCTCATCCCCAGCGAGCGACCGTCCCTTTCGAGCTCCCGTTGCAGGGGCCTCGGACCGGGACTGAGCCAGGAGCTGCTCGGTGTCCGCGTCCTCCCGCGCAAGCATGTCGGTGATGTCGGCGATCTTCTTCCGCAGCGGCTGCGGATCCAGCCCCCGCTCGGTGTTGTAGGCGACCTGCTTGGCCCGCCGACGGCTCGTCTCGTCAATCGCCCGACGCATGGAGGGCGTGATGGTGTCCGCGTACATGTGGACCTGGCCGGACACGTTGCGCGCGGCGCGACCGATCGTCTGGATCAACGAGGTCTCCGAGCGCAGGAAGCCC
>DMPC01000098.1:70208-71497 GCA_003456155.1 Actinomycetota bacterium
GCGTCCAGGATCGCCACCAGAGAGACCTCCGGGAGGTCCAGCCCCTCACGGAGGAGGTTGATGCCCACCAGCACGTCGAAGACCCCCAGCCGGAGCTCGCGCAGGAGCTCGACCCGACGCAGAGTATCCACCTCCGAGTGCAGGTATCGAACCCGGATTCCGTGCTCGAGCAGATAGTCGGTGAGGTCCTCGGCCATCCTCTTGGTCAGCGTCGTCACCAAGGAGCGCTCACCCCTCTCAGCGCGCTCCCGCACCTCGGCCATCAGGTCGTCGATCTGGCCCGATGTGGGCTTGACGACGATCTCCGGGTCAACCAGGCCTGTGGGCCTGATCACCTGTTCGACCACGTCACCCTCGACGCGCGTGAGCTCGTAGGGCCCGGGCGTCGCGGACAGGTAGATGGTCTGCCCGACCCGGTCGAGGAACTCCTCCCAGCGCAGCGGACGGTTGTCCATGGCGCTCGGCAGGCGGAAGCCGTGGTCCACCAGGGTGCGCTTGCGGCTCATGTCCCCCTCGTACATCGCCCCGATCTGCGGCACCGTGACGTGCGACTCGTCGAGCACGAGGAGGAAATCCTCTGGGAAGTAGTCGAGCAGGCAGTTCGGAGCGGACCCGGGATCGCGCCCGTCGATGTGCCGCGAGTAGTTCTCGATGCCGGCGCAGGTCCCGACCTGACGCATCATCTCGATGTCATATGTCGTCCTCATCCGCAGGCGCTGCGCCTCCAGGAGCCTGCCCTGCTGCTCCAATTCGCTCAGGCGCCCCTCCAGTTCAGTCTCGATCCCAGCAATGGCACGCTCCATGCGCTCGGGCCCGGCGACGTAGTGGGTGGCCGGGAACACGTACATCTCCGAGTCCTCGGTGAGGATCTCGCCGGTCACGGGGTGCAGGGTCATCAACCGCTCGATCTGATCACCGAACATCTCGATCCGCACCGGGTGCTCCTCATAGACCGGGAAGACCTCGATGGTGTCGCCCCGAACCCGGAAGGTGCCTCGCTGGAAGGAGATGTCGTTGCGCGTGTACTGGATGTCCACGAAGGACCGCAACAGGGTGTCGCGGTCGATCTCCTCGCCGACCTTCAGGCGCACCATGCGATCGACATATTCCTGTGGCGTGCCCAGGCCGTAGATAGCCGACACAGTCGCCACGACGAGGACATCGCGCCGGGTGAGCAGGCTGTTGGTGGCCGAGTGACGCAGGCGCTCCACCTCCTCGTTGATGGAGGAGTCCTTCTCGATGTAGGTATCGCTCTGCGGGATGTACGCCTCGGGTTGGTAGTAGTCGTA
>DMPC01000098.1:71683-72397 GCA_003456155.1 Actinomycetota bacterium
CGTAGTACGAGACGAAGTACTCCACCGCATTGTCCGGCAGGAGCTCCTTGAACTCGGTCGCGAGCTGCGCCGCGAGGGTCTTGTTCGGGGCCATCACCAGGGCCGGCCGCTGCAGCCGCTCCACGATCCACGCCGTCGTCGCGCTCTTGCCCGTCCCCGTGGCGCCCAGGAGCACCACCGCAGGCTCGTCCGCGTCGATGCGCCGGACAATCTCCTCGATGGCCTGCGGCTGATCGCCCGAGGGCTCGAAGGGTGCCTTGACGGTGAAGGGCGCCACCTTGCGCTGCAGGTCGGTGACGGGCCTGGTCATCGGCTCTCCCCCGTGAGCTCATGCCACAGTCGCGCTACGGCCTGCCGCGTCTCCTCCAGCGTGCCCGAGTTGTCGACGATGACGTCGGCGCTGGCGAGCCTGACCTCACGCGACGCCTGGACCTCCATCCTCCTGCGCACGTCCCGCTCCTCCAGTCCGCGAAGCCCCACCGCCCTGTCGACCTGAATCTCCTCGGGAACGTCCACGACGACGACCAGATCGACGAGATCCTGCTGGCCCGTCTCCACCAGCAGTGGCATGTCATAGACCACCACGTCCCCCGAGGGTGCCGCCTGAAGCCGCCGCTCACCTTCGGCCCTGATCCGGGGATGCATGATGGCGTTCAGGGTGGCCGTGGCCTCGGCATCGCCGAAGGCCAGCGCCGCGAGCCTGGCCCGGCTCAG
>DMPC01000075.1:0-794 GCA_003456155.1 Actinomycetota bacterium
TCGATCGCCCGTGCCGCAGCGACCAGTTCGATGGCCAGGATGCTGCGCAGGTTGTCGACGATGCGGCGCAGCTTGCGAGCGGCATGCCACCCCATGGACACGTGATCCTCCTGCATCGCCGAGCTGGGGATCGAGTCGACGCTCGCGGGGGCGGCGAGCCGCTTGCTCTCCGAGACCAGCCCGGCTTGCGTGTACTGCGCGATCATCAGCCCGGAGTCGACACCGGGATCGTCGGCGAGGAACGGTGGCAGACCGTGACTGCGGGCCTTGTCGAGCATGCGGTCGGTGCGACGCTCCGACATGGAGCCCACATCGGTGGCGGGAATGGCAAGGAAGTCCAGGACATAGGCGATCGGTGCGCCGTGGAAATTGCCGTTGCTGCAGACGGTGCCGTCATCGAGGACGACCGGGTTGTCGATGGCTGCCGCGAGTTCGCGATCGGCGACGGTTCGGGCGTAGTCCAAGGTGTCACGCAGGCCGCCGGTGACCTGAGGAGCGCACCGCAGCGAGTAGGCGTCCTGCACGCGAGTGTCGTCCTGCCGGTGGGAGGCGACGATCCCGGAGCCGTCGAGGATCTGATGCATGCGGGCCGCGCTGATGGTCTGCCCGGGATGCGGGCGCAGTGGTTCGTGGAGTTCCGGACGGAACACCGCGTCGGTGCCGAGCAGGCCTTCGACGCTCATGGCAGCGGTGAGGTCGGCCACATCAGCCAGCTGCTCGAGGTCCGCGATGGCGAGGATGAGCATGCCGAGCATGCCGTCGGTCCCGTTGATGAGGGCGAGGCCCTCCTTCTC
>DMPC01000075.1:1095-3832 GCA_003456155.1 Actinomycetota bacterium
GGGGCGAGATCGCCGCTGCAGCCCAGGGAGCCGAATTCGTGGACGATCGGTGTGATGCCCGCGTTGAGCAGTTCCGCCATTGTCTGGGCCACCACAGGTCGGGCTCCCGTGTGTCCGCTGCACAGGGTCTTCAGGCGCAGCAGCATCAGGGCACGAACGACCTCGGTCTCCACGGGCTCTCCCATCCCCGCGGCATGGGAGCGCACGAGCGATCGCTGGAGCTGGACGCGCTTCTCGATCGGGATGTGGGTGTTGGCCAAGGCGCCGAATCCGGTGGAGATGCCGTACGCCGGCTTGCTGGACGCCGCGAGCTGCTCGATCCATGCCCGGCTGCGGGCCATGGCGGCCAGGGCGTCCGGTGAGATCTCCACCCGCGCTCCCTGCCGTGCCACGGCGATCACGTCGGCGGCGGTCATGCCGTGCGTGGAGATCACGACGGTCTCATGGCTCACGGTGATCAGCCTTTCGAGCGAGGGCGCCGGAGCGCCACACCTGGTGGATGAGATCGACACCCGGACGGTAGGCGAGGTGGACGGGATCGGGGGCGTCGAGCACGACGAGGTCAGCTCTGCCACCGACCTCGATGCGTCCGATGTCCTCTCGGCGCAGGGCTGCTGCTCCGCCTCGGGTGGCCGCGCGGATGGCCTCGGCGGGAGTCATGCGCATCTCGCGGACGGCGACGGCGATGCAGAACGGCATGCTCGTCGTGTAGCTGGACCCGGGATTGCAATCGGTCGCGAGAGCCACCGTCACTCCGGCGTCGATGAGCCGCCGGGCATCGGGGTAGGGCGAGCGCGTCGAGAACTCCGCCCCGGGCAGCAGGGTCGCGACGGTCGACGAGTCGGCGAGCGCGGCCACGTCACGATCATCAAGGTGCGTGCAGTGATCAGCGGAGGCCGCACCCACCTCGACGGCGACCTGCACGCCAGGGCCGTGCTGCAGCTGGTTGGCGTGCACGCGTGGAGCGAGGCCTGCGCCGATACCAGCCGAGAGGATCGCGCGGGCCTGGTCGGCATCGAAGGCACCGCGGTCGCAGAACACGTCGACCCAGCGGGCATGGGGAGCGCAGGCCTCGAGCATCTCTCCCGTCACGAGATCGACGTAGCCTGCCGCGTTATCGGCATACTCCGGCGGCACGACATGAGCGCCCAGATAGGTGGTCTCGGGCGTGAACTCGGCAGCGATCCGCAGTGAGCGCTCCTCGTCCTGCGTGGTGAGGCCGTAACCGGACTTGATCTCGAAGGTCGTGCTGCCGGATCGGATCAGTTCGTGAACCAGTCGGGAGACATTCGCGCGCAGTGCTTCGTCCGAGGCGGATCGTGTTGCGGCAACGGTGGAGCGGATGCCGCCCGCCGAGTAGGCGCTGCCGCTCATGCGTGCCGCGAACTCTCCAGCCCTGTCGCCCGCGAACACCAGGTGGGCGTGACTGTCGACGAAACCAGGGAGCACGGCGCGGCCCTGCACGTCCACACGGCCATCGGTTGGCGGAGCTGATCCGGACCGGCCCACCCACGCGATGCGGTCGCCGTCGATGACCAGGGCGGCATCGTGCACTTCACCCATCTCGGCCTGCGTGGAGAGCAGGCCGATGCAGGTGACGAGCGTGGAGGCCATGAGTGGACTGTGCCCTATCCGACGGTGGTCGTCTCGCGCATGGGAATACGCACCCCGCGCTCGTCGGCCACCTCGAGTGCCTCGTCGTAGCCGGCATCGCAGTGCCGGATCACGCCCGTGCCGGGGTCGTTGGTCAGGACGCGCTCGAGCTTCTGCGCGGCAAGCTCCGTGCCGTCAGCCACGCTCACCTGGCCGGCATGGATCGATCGGCCTATGCCCACGCCACCGCCGTGATGGATCGACACCCACGAGGCTCCCGAGGAGATGTTGAGCATCGCGTTCAGCAGCGGCCAGTCGGCGATGGCGTCGGATCCGTCGATCATCCCCTCGCTCTCGCGGTAGGGAGATGCGACGGAGCCGCAGTCGAGATGGTCGCGGCCGATCACGATCGGCGCGCTCACCTCACCGCGCGCGACGAGGTCGTTGAACGCCAGGCCTGCCTTGTCGCGCTCGCCGTAGCCGAGCCAGCAGATCCGGGCGGGCAGGCCTTGGAAGGCCACGCGCTCCTGGGCCATCGTGATCCAGCGGCGCAGGTGATCGTTGTCGGGGAACAGATCGAGGACGGCCTGATCGGTCCGCGCGATGTCCTTCGGATCGCCGGAGAGCGCGACCCAGCGGAATGGCCCCTTCCCCTCGCAGAAGAGTGGACGGATGTACGCCGGGATGAAGCCGGGGAACTCGAACGCCCGGCTGTAGCCGCCCTTGCGGGCCTCGTCGCGGATGGAGTTGCCGTAGTCGAAGACCTCGGCGCCGGCATCCATGAAGTCGACCATTGCCTCCACGTGCTTGGCCATCGAGGCCTGTGCGCGGTCGGTGAACTCGTCGGGCTTCTTGTCGGCGTACTCGCGCGCATCCCCGAGATCGATCCCCTCGGGGATGTAGTAGAGCGGATCGTGCGCTGAGGTCTGGTCGGTGACGATGTCGACGGCAACTCCACGACGGAGCAGTTCGGGCAGCACTGTTGCGGCATTGCCCACCAGCCCGACGGAGAGGGCCTTGCGCTCGCGCCGGTAGCGCTCGACGCGGGAGATGGCGTCATCGAGGTCGTCGGCGATCTCGTCCAGGTAGCGCGTCTCGACACGGCGGCGCAGTCGGGTGGGGTCGATGTCGATGATCAGGCAGG
>DMPC01000075.1:4152-10486 GCA_003456155.1 Actinomycetota bacterium
CCCTGCGTGCCGATGTAGATCCAGGACCCGGCCGTCATCTGCCCGTACATCGTCAGGCCCAGCTGCTCGAGGCGACGGAACTCCGGCCAGGTTGCCCAGTCGCCGACGAGGTTGGAGTTGGCGAGCAGCACCCGGGGTGCCCACTCGTGCGTGCGGAAGACGCCGACGGGGCGGCCGGACTGCACGAGCATCGTCTCGTCGTCCGCCAGCGTGGTCAGCGTGCGGACCATCGCGTCGAACGAGTTCCAGTCGCGGGCTGCCTTGCCGGTGCCGCCGTAGACCACCAGCTCGTCGGGGTGCTCGGCCACCTCGGGGTCGAGGTTGTTCATCAGCATCCGCAGGGCCGCCTCCTGCTGCCAGCCGCGGGCGGTGAGGGACGTGCCGCGTGCGGCGCGGACGGGACGGGGGCCGGATGTCGTCGTCATGGGGATATGCAAGTGCCGGGAGGTCCGCCGGGACACCCCCGAGTGGCGAGTAGTGTCTGGTATGTCAGACAAGGAGGACCATGGGCGCGGTGATCCCTGCTGCCGAGCGCACGCTCGACGTGCTCACGGCAATGGCCCAGGCATCCGGCCCGGTCACGGCGGCAAGCCTGGCCCGCGACCTGGGCATCCCGAGGTCGAGCGTCTACCAACTGCTGGACGTGCTCTCCGCTCGCGGGTTCGTGGTGCACCTGGCTCAGGAGCGCCGATGGACTCTGGGGCTCACCGCCTTCGAGGTCGGCTCCGCCTACCTGCGCAGTGATCCCCTCGAACGGCTCACTGAACCTCTCCTGCGCAGACTCGCGGCTGATGCTCCCGTGCCCGTCGTCGCGCACCTGGGTGTCGTCCGCGGGCACGAGACCGTGTATCTGCTGAAGGAGGTTTCCGAGCAGGTCATCACGACGGTCACGCAGGTGGGTGTGCGGCTGCCCGCCGCACTCACGGCATCAGGCCGTGCCGTACTGGCCTGCCTTCCCAAGGCGCAGGTGCGGGCGCAGCTCTCCGTGCCGGGTGCGTTCACCGATCGGACCGGACGAGGGCCGCGGACGCTGTCAGCATTGAGCGCTCTGCTGACCGAGGAGCGGCGTCAGGGCTTCTCGACCGAGGAGGGCTTCATCACGGAGGGCTTCTCATCCGTGGCGGCACCCATCCTCAGCTCCCGGCGCACGCCGTACGCGGCCATCGGGCTGACCTTCCGTTCCGGGGAGGCTCCTGCACGTCATCGCGCTTCCCTTGTCCGTGCTGTCATGCAGTGCGCGCATGACGTAGCCGTGCGCCACGGCGGCTGAGTATCGTCCCGGTCATGTCGAACGCTGCGCGGCTCTCCGACGAGCAGATCGAGGACTTCCACCGCGACGGTGCCCTCATCGTGCGCGGCCTGTTCTCATCCGACGAGGTCGCCACCATCGAGCGGGGCATCGAGCGGGTGCTCGCCGACCCGGGGCCCCTGTTCAAGGTCGCAAGCCTGGACGACGATCCCGGTCGCTTCGTCGAGGACTTCTGCCGCTGGCAGGAGATCGAGGAGATCGAGCAGATCGCGCGGTCCTCCCGGGCCTCCGACATCGCCCAGCAGTTGATGGACGGCAGCAGTGTGCGCCTGTTCCACGACCACGTTCTGGTCAAGGAGCCCGGCACGCGGCAGGAGACCCCCTGGCATCAGGATCAGCCCTACTACAACGTCGACGGCTCCCTGAACGTGTCGATGTGGGCACCCGTCGATCCGGTCGCGCCGGAGTCGACCCTGGAGTTCCTCGCCGGCTCGCACCGTCAGGGGTGGCTGATGCCCCGAACGTTCATGGACCATCAGGCGAGGTGGTTTCCCGAGGGGTCGCTGAGCGAGATCCCTGCCATCGAGCAGGACAGGAACGCCTTCGACATCCTCGGGTGGGCGATGGAGCCCGGCGATGCCGTGTTCTTCCACATGCTGACGATCCATCACTCGTACGGCGTCCCGGGCGCCCACCGGCGCCGGGCCTTCTCGCTGCGCTTCCTCGGCGACGACATGGTGCACGCACCGCGAACCTGGACCACCTCGCCCGACTTCGACGGGCTCGACCTGCAGATCGCTGCAGGTGCGCCCATGGAGCATGAGCTCTTTCCCCTCCTGCGCCCGGCGATGACGGAATCTCGACCGGCGATGACGGAATGACGGACGACCCGCGCTGGCCCCGGGCGAGTGCCTGGCTCGCCCAGGAAGCCGCTTCCCCGCGCCTGATCGTCCTCGGTGTCCCGGCGCACGAGACATCCATCAGTCCGACGCATGCGGACACCACACCGGCTGCGATCCGCCAGGCGCTGCAGCGCTACTCCACCTACGCGGTCGGCCATGATGTCGACGTCGTGACCGTCCCGGTGCTCGATGCGGGGGACGTCGATCGTCCCGATCACGTCGAGGGTGAGGCCAGGGTGGCCGCGCGCATCGCGTCCCTGCCTGCACGCGATCTGCTCATCGCCCTGGGCGGTGACAACTCGATCACCCACAGCGTGATGACCGGGCTCCTCCCCGATCTCGGCGAGGCCGGCTTGATCACCCTCGATGCGCACTTCGACCTCCGCGACGGCATCAGCAACGGCTCCCCGGTGCGCCGGCTGATCGAGGCGGGGCTCCCGGGCAGGCGTGTCGTCCAGATCGGGATTGCGGACTTCTCCAACTCCGCCGAGTACGCGGCGCGGGCGCGCGAGCTCTGCATCACGGTCATCCCTCGTTCCGTGCTGCGCCGTCGTCCGATCGAGGACGTCATGGCCGAGGCGCTCGACATCGCCGGCGCGGGCGCCGCGGGCGTCCATGTCGATCTCGACGTCGATGTGTGCGACCGCTCCGTGGTCCCCGCGTGCCCCGCCGCGGCGCCGGGTGGTCTCACTGCCGACGAACTGCGTCGTGCGGCACACGCCGCCGGGCAGGACCCCCGCGTCCGTGGCATCGACCTGACGGAGATAGACGCCCAGGCCGATGCACCCGACGGCCGCACGGTCCGCCTGGCCGCGCTGTGCGTCCTCGAGGCGGCAGCGGGGCTGGCGCGTCGGTCGACGATGTCGGGGGTCGCCCGTGTCGACCGGTGAGCGCGAGCGGCTGGAGGAGGCGCGCACGGGTGCAGCCGACTGGCGACGCTGGGGCACGTACCTGAGCGAGCGCGCCTGGGGGACGGTCCGCGAGGACTACAGCGCCGACGGCGATGCCTGGGACTACTTCCCGTTCGAGCACGCGCGCAGTCGCGCCTATCGCTGGAACGAGGACGGCATGGCGGGCTGGTGCGACCGCGACCAGACCATCTGCCTGGGCCTCGGGCTGTGGAACGGACTCGATCCCTTCATCAAGGAGCGCCCGTACGGACTCTCCAACGGGCAGGGCAACCACGGCGAGGACGTCAAGGACTACTGGTTCTACACCGACAACCTGCCGACCCATGCCTACGCCTCGATGGTCTACAAGTACCCGCAGGTGCGCTTCCCGTACGAGGACCTCCTCCGGACGAACGAGGCGCGCGGGCAGGACGTCGGTGAGTACGAGCTGTTCGATGCCCTGAAGGACGACTGGCTCGCGAACCGCTACTGGGACGTCACTGTCGAGTACGCCAAGGCGACGCCCGAGGACGTCCTGTGCCGGATCACGGTGACGAACCGGGGTGCCGATGCCGCCCCTGTCACCGTCCTGCCCCAGGCCTGGTACCGGAACACCTGGACCTGGTCCGACCCGGCCGACCCTGCGCCGGCGATCACGCGGATCGGCGCGGGTGCTGCCTCGACCACGCACCCCCAGCTCGGTGATCGCTGGATCTACGTCACGTCGTCCGTCGACGACGGCCCGGAGCTCGTGTTCTGCGAGAACGAGACGAACAACGCCCTGCTGTTCGGCTCGGAGAACGCCTCGGCGACGACCAAGGACGGCATCGATCGCTATGTCGTCACGGGTGACGCGGCAGCAGTGAGCGCATCATCGGGCAGCCGGATGGCGGCGGTGGTGAGCGCGACCGTCGGCGCGGGTGACTCGATCACCGTGCTGATGCGCTTCACGCCGACCAAGATGTCGTCGCCGTTCGACGATGCGTCGGATGTGCTCGACGGTCGCAAGGCGGAGGCGGACGCCTTCTATGCGGACCTGGCCAGCGCCGACCTGACGGATGACGAGCGGCTCGTGCAGCGGCAGGCCCTGGCGGGGCTGCTGTGGTGCAAGCAGTACTACCACTACGCGGTCCGACGCTGGCTGGACGGTGACCCCGGGCAGCCGGTGCCTCCGGCATCGCGCAAGGAGGGCCGCAATGCCGACTGGCAGCACTTCGTCACCGCCGATGTCGTGCTCATGCCGGATGCCTGGGAGTACCCGTGGTTCGCGGCATGGGATCTGGCCTTCCACTGCGTGACCATGGCCCTGATCGATCCGGACTACGCCAAGCAGCAGGTCCTGCTCCTGCTGACGTCGACCACGCAGCACCCGCACGGCCAGATCCCCGCCTACGAGTGGTCCTTCAGCGACACGAATCCCCCGGTTCATGCCTGGGCGACATGGCAGGTGTATCAGTTGGACCGGCAGTCGTCCGGCCGCGGTGACGCCGCCTTCCTGGCGGAGGCCTACCGCGCGATCACGCTCGACGTCATGTGGTGGCTGAACCAGCGCGACGGCGATGACCGGGGCGTGTTCGGCGGTGGCTTCCTGGGCATGGACAACATCGGGGTGTTCGACCGTGACCAGCCCCTGCCGACCGGGGGGCACCTGGACCAGGTGGATGGCACGGCGTGGATGGCGACCCTCAGCCTGCAGATGCTCGAGATCACCGTTGAGCTCGCCCGGCAGGACCCGACCTACCTGCGCATGTTCGGACGATGGGTGTGGGACACCTGGCTGATCGCCCGGGCGTTGGAGACGGGCTCGGACGGCGTGTGCCTGTGGAACGAGGAGACGGGTTTCTACAACGACGTCATCGACCTGCCCGACGGCACGAAGCAGCCGCTCGAGGTCTTCTCGATGCAGTCGGTGGTCCCGCTCTTCGCCTGCATCTCCATCCCGCTGCAGTCTGCCCGGGGATTGGTGGCGATCCGTGACGAGCTCGAGCGGCTTCGCCGGGTCTACGAGATCCCGGAGGGCGTCAACCCGCTCCGGCTCTCGGGGGGCGACGGCAGTCATCTCATGCTGGGGGTGGTCGGGTCGGTTCGGCTGAAGCGCATGCTCGAACGGCTCCTGGATCCCGAGCAGTTCCTGTCTCCCTTCGGTCTTCGCTCCCTGTCGAAGTACCACCAGGATCACCCGTACTCGTACGCGGTGAACGATGACGTCTACACGGTCGCCTATTGGCCGGCGGAGTCCCGCAACCGGGTCTTCGGCGGCAACTCCAACTGGCGTGGGCCGGTGTGGATGCCGATGAACGTCATGTTCCTGCAGGCGCTCAACGCCTACGCCCGCTTCTTCGGGGAGGATCTGGTCGTCCCGGATCCGGCCCAGCCGGGACGGCAGGCGACGCTGGGCGAGGTCACCGACCACCTGGCGCGACGCCTCAGCTCGCTGCTGGTGCGCGGGGTGGAGGGGCGCCGCGCCGCCCTGGGCGACAACGACTACTTCCAGACCGACCCGCACTGGCGGGATCTCGTCCCGTTCCACGAGTACTTCGACGGCGACACCGGGCGGGGCCTGGGGGCCAGCCACCAGACGGGGTGGACGGCCCTGGTGGCTCTGCTGCTGCAGTTCCGGGGCCACCTGCGCTTCGACGACCTCGGTTCCTGATCCGCGCCTCCTGCGACCCCCATATGTGATCCAGATCACATGTTTTCGGCATGCTCGGGGGAATGAACCCCCCTGCATCTCCGTTGACTCCTTTAGTTGAGTCGACTCAACTCATATGTCTTGAGCCTGTACTTGCGGGATCACGCGATGAGGAGGACACTCGAAGCAGACCTTCCCGGGAACCCGGGACACAACGAAGAAGGAGCACCACCACCATGGCTCGAGCAGTCGGTATCGACCTGGGCACGACCAACTCTGTCGTCTCGGTCCTTGAGGGCGGCGAACCCGTCGTCATCGCCAATGCTGAGGGCGCCCGGACCACTCCGTCCGTCGTCGCCTTCGCCAAGAACGGTGAGGTCCTGGTCGGCGAGGTCGCCAAGCGCCAGGCTGTCACCAACGTCGACCGCACTGTGCGGTCCGTCAAGCGCCACATGGGCACGACCTGGACCGTCGACATCGACGGCAAGGCCTACACCGCCCAGGAGATCAGCGCCCGCACCCTGATGAAGCTCAAGCGCGACGCCGAGGCGTACCTGGGCGAGGACGTCACCGACGCCGTCATCACCGTGCCGGCCTACTTCTCCGACGCCGAGCGCCAGGCCACCAAGGAGGCGGGCGAGATCGCCGGCCTCAACGTCCT
>DMPC01000075.1:10746-11311 GCA_003456155.1 Actinomycetota bacterium
TTCGACCTCGGCGGCGGCACCTTCGACGTGTCCCTGCTGGAGATCGGCGACGGTGTCGTCGAGGTGAAGGCCACGAGTGGTGACAACCACCTTGGTGGCGACGACTGGGACAACGCGGTCGTCGACTGGCTCGTCACGGGCTTCAAGAACGCCCACGGCGTCGACCTCTCCAAGGACAAGATGGCCATGCAGCGTCTGCGTGAAGCAGCGGAGAAGGCGAAGATCGAACTGTCCAGCTCGATGCAGTCGTCCATCAACCTGCCCTACATCACGGCCAGCGCCGAGGGTCCGCTCCACCTGGAGGAGACCCTCTCCCGTGCCCAGTTCGAGTCCATGACGGCCGACCTGCTCGAGCGCACGAAGGCTCCGTTCAGCGCGGTCATGAAGGACGCCGGCATCTCGATCGACAAGATCGACCAGGTCGTCCTCGTCGGCGGCTCGACCCGCATGCCGGCCGTCACCGAGCTGGTGAAGGCCGAGACGGGCAAGGAGCCCAACAAGAGCGTGAACCCGGACGAGGTCGTGGCGATCGGTGCCGCGCTGCAGGCCGGTGTGCTCAAGGGCG
>DMPC01000075.1:11508-11633 GCA_003456155.1 Actinomycetota bacterium
AAGGACGTCCTGCTGCTCGACGTGACCCCGCTCTCGCTGGGCATCGAGACCAAGGGCGGCGTCATGACGCGCCTCATCGAGCGCAACACCACGATCCCGACGAAGCGCTCGGAGATCTTCACCAC
>DMPC01000075.1:11865-13265 GCA_003456155.1 Actinomycetota bacterium
CAGGGCGAGCGCGAGATGGCGGCGTACAACAAGCGGCTCGGGACGTTCGAGCTGACCGGCCTCCCGCCGGCTCCGCGCGGCATCCCGCAGGTCGAGGTCGCCTTCGACATCGACGCGAACGGCATCGTGCACGTGTCCGCGAAGGACATGGCCACGGGCAAGGAGCAGTCGATGACGATCTCCGGCGGCAGTGCTCTGTCCAAGGATGACATCGATCGCATGATGCGTGAGGCGGAGCAGCACGCCGAGGAGGACAAGAAGCGACGCGAGGAGGTCGAGGTCCGCAACAGTGCCGAGGCGCTGGTGTACCAGACCGAGAAGTTCCTCGCCGACAACGCCGACAAGGTCCCGGCTGACGCCAAGGCCAATGTCGACGGTCCGCTCGACGAGCTGAAGAAGGCCATCGAGGCCAACGACATCCCGGGCATGCGCGCAGCGACCGACAAGGTTGCGCAGGCCAGCCAGGCCCTGGGTGCAGCGATGTACACCATGGCCCAGGAGGCCGGCGGCTCCGAGGCGACGGCCGAGGCGGCCGGCGACACGGCCGAGGATGACGTCATCGACGCCGAGATCGTGGATGAGGGCGATTCCAAGTGAGCGACGAGGAGTTCACCGGACCCCGCGTGACGGACCGTCGACGCGTGGATCCGAACTCCGGTGAGGTGCGCCAGCCGGCCGGCCCGGCTGGCGCACCCGATCCCCTTCTCGAGGAGGCCGTCGAGGCGGCCCTCGTCGAGGCGGAGGTCGGGGAGGTCGAGCGCAAGCTCGCCGAGCTCACCGCGGATCTCCAGCGTGTCCACGCCGAGTACGCCAACTACCGCAAGCGCGTCGACCGTGACCGGGAGCTGATTCGTCAGAACGCCGTCGGTGGTGTGCTGACGGAGCTGATCGCCGTTCTCGACGACATCGACCGGGCGCGCCAGCACGGCGAGCTCGAAGGTGCCTTCAAGACGGTCGGCGAGGCTCTCGAATCCTCGGTCACCCGCATGGGCCTGGAGCGGTACGGAGCGTCGGGCGAGCCCTTCGACCCGACGATCCACGAGGCACTGACCCACGAGGCCTCGGACGAGGTGTCCGAGCCCACCGTGGTGGCCGTGTACCAACCCGGCTACCGCTACTCCGACCGCGTCCTGCGTCCGGCCCGGGTAGCCGTGGCCGGTGACGCATGAGGGCAGTGCGCCCGCGCGTCCTGACAAGCAGAACAAGGTAGGAGAACGTGAACAAGGACTGGCTGGAGAAGGACTTCTACGCCGAGCTCGGCGTGGCCAAGGACGCCAGCGCTGACGAGATCAAGAAGAAGTACCGCAAGCTGGCGCGTGAGCTGCACCCGGACAAGAACCCGGGTGACAAGGCGGCTGAGGATCGGTTCAAGAGTGTCTCCGAGGCGTACGACGTGCTGT
>DMPC01000075.1:13536-15394 GCA_003456155.1 Actinomycetota bacterium
GGCTTCGGAGGTCAGCAGTACGACGTCAACATGGAGGATCTGTTCGGAGCCGACTCGGGCGGCTTCGGCGACTTCCTGGGCGGGATCTTCAATCGCGGTCGGGGCGGAGGCCGGACGGCCCAGCCCCGCCGCGGCCAGGATCTCGAGAGCTCCCTGACACTGTCCTTCGACGATGCGCTGGACGGCGTGACCGTCCCGCTGCGGCTGTCGACCGATGCGCCCTGCACCTCATGCCATGGCACGGGGGCCAGGGCCGGGACCGTCCCTCGCATGTGCCCCACGTGCGGCGGATCGGGCCAGACCTCGCGCAACGCCGGCGGGTTCGCCTTCGCAGAGCCCTGCGTCACGTGCCGTGGCCGGGGCCTGTTCGTCGACGATCCCTGCACGTCGTGCCACGGCTCAGGCCGCGGTCTGAGCTCGCACACCGTCCAGGCACGCATCCCCGCAGGCGTGAAGAACGGCGCGAAGATCCGGCTCAAGGGCAAGGGCGGCAAGGGCGAGCGTGGTGGCCCCAACGGCGACCTGCTCGTCGACATCACCGTCTCGGCCCACCCCGTGTTCGAGCGCAAGGGCGACAACATCGCTGTCACCGTCCCGGTCACGTTCACGGAGGCGGCGCTGGGCGGGGAGATCTCCGTGCCGACCCCCCGCGGGGGCTCGGTGAAGCTCAAGGTTCCCGCGGGCACCGCGAACGGCCGCACCATGCGCGTGCGCGGCAAGGGGATCCGTCGCAAGGACGCCACCAACGGCGACCTGCTCGTCACCCTTGAGGTCACCGTGCCCCAGAGCCTCAGCTCGGAGGCCCGGGAGGCCCTTGAGGCGTATGCCGAGCAGACGGCCGATCAGGATCCCCGCAAGGACCTGTTCGCCCTGGCCGGAGAGGCACCGACGGGGAGCGAGTCATGACGTCGCCCAGCGGTGCCCGGCTGCCCGAGCGCACCGGCTACTCCGTCACGGATGACGCGCCGCTGTACGCGATCTCGGTCGCCGCGCAGCTGGCCGGCCTCCACCCGCAGACCCTGCGGCAGTACGACCGGCTCGGCCTGGTGACCCCCACCCGAGTCGGCGGCCGGAACCGGCTCTACTCCGCGAACGATGTCGCGCGACTGTGCGAGATCGCCGACCTGTCCTCCCAGGGCCTCTCGCTCGAGGGGATCCGCCGGATCCTCGACCTCCAGGAGGAGGTGCGCCTGCTGCGCGCCCGCCTGGAGGAGTTCCACCGTGAGAAGTCCGCAACCTCCCTCGTGGTCTGGCGACCACACCGCACTCGATAGACCACAGAAGGCGTGATCATGGACATTCAGTTCACCACCAAGGCGCAGGATGCACTCGGCGCGGCCGTCCGCATCGCTGCGGCGAACGGCAATCCGCAGGTGGAGCCGCTGCACCTGCTCGACTCGCTGCTGCAGCAGGGCGAGGGCATCGCCACGGCCCTGCTCGAAGCGGTCGGCGCCGACGTGCGCACCCTGACCGCCCAGGTGCGGCAGGCGCTCTCGGCGCTGCCCTCAGCTCAGGGCTCGAGCGTCGCGTCCCCCAACCTGAACCAGGCCTCCTTCAAGGTGATCAACACCGCCCAGGAGCTCGCCAAGGAGCGTGGCGACGAGTACGTGAGCACCGAGCACCTGCTCATCGCGCTGTCGAAGGACGGCGGACCGGGGGTCAGCGATCGCCTCGCGGAGGCGGGGGCCACCCCGGCCGCGCTGCTCGATGCCCTGCAGAAGGTCCGCGGCAGTGCGCGCGTGACGACCCAGGATCCCGAGGCCTCGTTCCAGGCGCTGGAGAAGTACGGCGTCGACCTCACCGCGCGTGCCCGCGAGGGCAAGATCGATCCGGTCATCGGCCGCGACGAGGAGGTGCG
>DMPC01000075.1:15645-15783 GCA_003456155.1 Actinomycetota bacterium
CGGCAAGACCGCCGTCGTCGAGGGTCTGGCGCGTCGCATCGTCGAGGGTGACGTTCCACTGTCCCTGCAGGGCAAGACGCTGATCGCTCTGGACCTCGCTGCCATGGTCGCCGGCGCCAAGTACCGCGGCGAGTTCGA
>DMPC01000075.1:15954-16373 GCA_003456155.1 Actinomycetota bacterium
CGCGGCGAGTTCGAGGAGCGGCTCAAGGCTGTCCTCGACGAGATCAAGGACTCCGACGGCCAGGTCATCACCTTCATCGACGAGCTGCACACCGTTGTCGGTGCGGGTGCCGGTGGCGAGGGCGCCATGGATGCGGGCAACATGCTCAAGCCCATGCTGGCCCGCGGTGAGTTGCGGATGATCGGTGCGACGACTCTGGATGAGTACCGCCAGTACATCGAGAAGGATGCTGCGCTGGAGCGTCGGTTCCAGCAGGTGCTCGTGAACCAGCCCTCCGTCGAGGACACCATCTCGATCTTGCGTGGCATCAAGGAGAAGTACGAGGCGCACCACAAGGTCGCCATCGCTGACTCTGCTCTCGTCGCCGCGGCAACCCTCTCGGATCGGTACATCACCTCGCGCTTCCTGCCGGACAAGGC
>DMPC01000075.1:16568-17510 GCA_003456155.1 Actinomycetota bacterium
AGGCCATCGACCTGATGGACGAGGCTGCTTCCCGGCTGCGCATGGAGATCGACTCCTCCCCGGTGGAGATCGATGTGCTGCAGCGCGCCGTGGATCGCCTGCGGATGGAGGAGCTCGCCGTCTCCAAGGAGACCGACGAGGCCTCGGTGGCCCGCCTGGAGAAGATCCGCCAGGAGATCGCCGACAAGGAGGAGGACCTCTCCGGCCTGCGGGCGCGCTGGGATGCCGAGAAGCAGGGCCTGGACCGCATCGGCGAGATCAAGGTTCTCATCGACGATCTGCGCGCGACGGCCGAGCGGGCCCAGCGCTCCGGTGACTTCGAGCAGGCCTCCCGCATCCTCTACGCCGAGATCCCGACCTTCGAGGAGGAGCTCGAGCGCGTGACCCGCGAGGTGAACGACCGCGAGGCGACGATGGTGAAGGAGGAGGTCACCTCCGACGACATCGCCGAGGTCGTGGCGGCCTGGACGGGCATCCCCGCCGGACGCATGCTCGAGGGCGAGACCCAGAAGCTCCTGCGCATGGAGGAGGAGCTGGGCAGGCGCGTCATCGGCCAGACCGAGGCGGTGCGTGAGGTGAGCGATGCTGTGCGCCGTGCGCGCGCGGGCATCGCGGATCCGAACCGTCCCACGGGTTCGTTCCTGTTCCTCGGCCCGACCGGTGTGGGCAAGACGGAGCTGGCCAAGGCGCTCGCGGAGTTCCTGTTCGACGACGAGCGCGCCATGGTGCGCATCGACATGAGCGAGTACTCCGAGAAGCACTCGGTGTCGCGCCTCGTCGGCGCTCCTCCCGGATACGTCGGCTACGAGGAGGGCGGTCAACTCACCGAGGCTGTTCGCCGCCGCCCCTACTCGGTGATCCTCCTCGACGAGGTCGAGAAGGCCCATCCGGAGGTCTTCGACATCCTGCTTCAGGTCCTCGACGACGGCCGGCTGACCGACG
>DMPC01000075.1:17708-18674 GCA_003456155.1 Actinomycetota bacterium
CGCACGGTCGACTTCCGCAACGTCATCCTCATCCTGACCTCGAACATGGGATCGCAGTTCCTCATCGACACCGACATGCCCTACGACGAGCGCAAGGCGAAGGTGATGGACGTCGTCCGGATGCAGTTCCGGCCGGAGTTCTTGAACCGGCTCGACGGCATGGTGATGTTCGAGCCGCTGGATCGTGCAGAGCTGAGCCGGATCACGGGCATCCAGATCGAGCAGCTGCAGAAGCGGCTGTCGGATCGCCGGATCGTGCTCGACCTCACCGATGAGGCCAAGCAGTGGCTGGTCAACAAGGGCTTCGACCCGGTCTACGGTGCGCGCCCGCTGCGGCGGCTCGTGCAGACCGCGGTCGGCGACAAGCTCGCGAAGGCGATCCTCGCCGGCGACGTGCATGACGGCAGCACCGTGCTCATCGGCACCGAGCCGAGCGGCGACGACCTGACCCTCACGGTTGCCCGCGGCTGACCCCCGTCAGCGAGGGTGCGTCAGGCAGGGTGGCGTGCTCAGGGATTGCACGCGGGGCACTGAGCGGGGCTGACCGGCGCGGTCTGCGTCGGCGTCTCGACCGTGGCCCCGCAGCCCTGGCATCCGTCCAGAGTTCCTCGGACGAGGAACGGCACGTCGCCCCCGCAGCCGGCACACGTCCGGCCGGTGAGCCAGTCGATGCGGCCCCACCCGGGTTGCCGGCATTCGGGGCACGGCGTGGCCGCGCGAGCGGCGAGGTTCCTGGCCGCCTGCTCGATGACTTTCTGTCGGCTGGGCGAGCAGTGCGCGCGAAGGTCATTCATGATGACGGCCGTCCCCGTGGGGGAGTTCGCACAGGCGAGGCCACGTGCGAGGTCGATCTGGTGAATGTCCCGCAGGCCCTTGCGTGCCTGAGCGGGATCGTGATCGGGCATGACGATGACGGCATGTCGGGGCACGTCCATGCCGCGCAGCAGGGGCTCCAGCGGAGTGTGG
>DMPC01000075.1:18932-19238 GCA_003456155.1 Actinomycetota bacterium
GTCGACGAGGACGACGAACTCCGTATCGCGCATGATGAGCCCGCTCACCGGGTCCGGGCCGATGGAGCCCTCGCTGGCGAGCCCGATGTCCAGGCCCAGGAGCTGCATCCCCGCGCGGGCCTTGGCGATCGCCACCTCGGTCGGGGTGCCCACGCGAGGAACGTCCCCGGCGAAGGTGCCGAAGGCATCGGTGTCGATGGCGGCCTCGGCGACACCCATCCCGAGGACATCGCCCATCACCGGTGCGATGAGCCGGCGCTTGTCGTGCCTGGTGGCCAGAGCCGCCGTGCGACCGTGAAAGGGGGA
>DMPC01000097.1 GCA_003456155.1 Actinomycetota bacterium
CTCGACCTCGAAGGGCTTGGCCGTCTCGGTGAAGATGGTGCCCAGCGTCTGCGCGTAGGCGTTGGCGAGGCTTCGTCCGGTCACGTCGCTGCGGTCGTAGGAGTAGCCCCTCATGTCGGCGAGGCGCACCCCGGCGACACGAAGGCTCTCGAACTCGTTGTACTTCCCCACGGCCGCGAAGCCGATCCGGTCGTACAACTCGCTGATCTTGTGCAGCGCACGCGAAGGGTTCTCGGCGATGAAGGCGATACCCCCGTCGTACTGGAGGACGACGACGCTGCGACCACGGGCTATGCCCTTGCGTGCGAAGTCCGCCTTGTCTCGCATGATCTGCTCGGGCGACACGTAGAACGGCACGCTCATGTCAGCTCTCCGTCCTCGGTCCGCCGTCCGGATGCTGGCGACGATCCTGCAGCATCACCTCGACGGTGGGGCTGACCTCGCTCTCGGGGAGGATCCGTGCTCCTTCCTGATCCACGGTCGCAACCACCGGGAAGATACCCCGGGCGATGTCGGGCCCCCCCGTGGCGCTGTCATCATCAGCCGCGTCGTATAGGGCCTCGAGTGCTGTACGCACCCCGGCCGAGTTGTCTGCGTCGCGGCGATAGAGCTTCTTGAGCGATCCGCGCGCGAAGGTCGAACCTGATCCGACGGCGTAGAAGTCGTGCTCCTCATAGCGACCACCGGTGACGTCGTAGGAGAAGATCCGGCCCCGTGACCGGGCCAGGTCGAAACCGGCGAACAGTGGGACGACGGCGAGGCCCTGCATCGCCAGGCCCAGCTGCCCCCGGAGCATGCTGGCGAGGCGGTTCGCCTTGCCGTCGAGCGACAGGGAGACCCCCTCGATCTTCTCGTAGTGCTCCAGTTCGACCTGGAACAGGCGCACGAGCTCGACGGCCAGTCCGGCCGTACCGGCAATGCCGATCACACTGTGGTCATCGGCGGCGAACACCTTCTCGATGTCGTGCTGCGCGATCAGGTTTCCCATCGTGGCGCGGCGGTCCCCCGCCATGATCACGCCGTCACCGGTGCGCAGCGCCACGATGGTGGTGCCGTGCGGTGCCGCCAAGGCGGGGCTGGAGCCAGACACTGCGGCTGTGAGCTGGTCCGGGCTGAGGGCAGCGAGGAACTCCACGAATGACGCGCTCCCGGTCAGTCCGTAGGCACTGGGCAGCCCCGATTGCGGGGTCACTGGCCGCCCTTCTGGACGAACGACTTCACGAAGTCCTCGGCATTCTCCTCAAGGACCTCGTCGATCTCGTCGAGGATAGCGTCGACATCGGCATCGCTCGTCGATGCTGTCGGTGACGAGGCAATCCCGGTGTCTTCGACATCCTCGGTCTCACGTGATCGACGACGATCGGAGGTCTCCCGCTGTGGCATGCCCCAAGGCTACCCTGAATTGCGCATCAGGCTATTGACGAGACTCTCGGCGTCAGGGGAGCGTTCCAGGAGGGCCTGGACGTGCTCACGAGTGCCGCGGAGGGGATCGAGCATCGGGACCCGCAGCAGGGTCTCCCGGCCGGGCAGGTCGAAGACCACCGAGTCCCAGGATGCTGCCGCCACCGATTCGGGATAGCGGCGCAGGCACTCCCCGCGGAAGAAGGCTCGGGTGTCGTTCGGTGGCTCATGCATCGCCCGCTGGACATCCTCGTCGGTGAACATGCGCGTCAGCAGGCCGCGCTGCTCCAGTCGAGTCGCCAGCCCCTTGTCGGGCCTGAGGTCCGAGTACTGGAGGTCGATGAGCTGCAGGCGCGGGGCATTCCAATCGAGTCCTTCGCGGCGCCGGAAGCCCTCCAGCAGGGAGCGCTTCGCTATCCAGTCCACCCGATCGGCGCACGCATCAGGATCGGCGGCAAGATCCTCCAGCATGCTCCCCCACTGGGTGAGGACGTCGGCTGTCTGGGCATCCGGGTCGGTGCAGAACTCCACGGCTCTGGCATGGAACTCACGCTGCATCTCCAGAGCCGTCAGGCGCCGGCCATTCGCCAAGGTGAGTACGTGGGAGAGCGTGGTGTCGTGGGAGACCAGATGCATCTCCTTGACCGGTGCTTCAGGCCAGAACTCGAGATCCTCGAGCGCGCCCGCCTCGAGCATGGAGAGAACGAGCGCGGTCGTGCCCATCTTGAGATATGTCGCGACATCGCTCATGTTGGCGTCACCGACGATGACATGAAGGCGCCGGTGGAGTTCAGGATCGGCGTGCGGCTCGTCGCGCGTGTTGATGATCGGACGCTTCAAGGTCGTCTCCAGTCCGACCTCGACCTCGAAGAAGTCGGCACGCTGGCTGATCTGGTAGGCGAGCTTGCGTCCGTCCTGTCCGATCCCGAGGCGCCCGGCACCGGTGAACACCTGCCGGGTGATGAAGAACGGTGTCAGGTGCCGGACGATGGAATTGAAGGGCGTGCGTCGGTCCATGAGGTAGTTCTCATGGCACCCGTACGAGGCTCCCTTGTTGTCGGTGTTGTTCTTGTAGAGCACGATCGGCTTCGCCTCCGGAAGGGCCGCAGCCCACTCCATCGCGCGGCGCATCACCTCGACCCCTGCTCTGTCCCACAGGACGGCGTCGCGCGGATTGGTGACCTCGGGCGTTGACAGTTCAGGGTGTGCGTGGTCCACATACAGCCGCGCTCCGCTGGTGAGGATCACATTCGCCATCGCGGGATCGTCGGTCAGCTGCGAGGGGTCAGCATCCGCCCGGCTCATGTCGAACCCGCGGGCGTCACGCAGAGGACTCT
>DMPC01000211.1:0-1077 GCA_003456155.1 Actinomycetota bacterium
GAGAAGCTGGAGGACTTCGACGTCTTCCACCCCGACCGGATGGCGAGCCGGATCCTCGGTATGGGCGATGTGCTGAGCCTCATCGAGCAGGCCGAGCAGGTCTTCGATGCGCAGCAGGCCGAAGATGCCGCGGCCAAGATCAGCTCCGGTGAGTTGACACTGGAGGACTTCCTCGAGCAGATGCTGACCATCCGCAAGATGGGCCCGATCGGAAACCTGCTGGGAATGCTGCCCGGCGCGGCCGGCATGAAAGACGCGCTGGCCGCCGTCGACGACTCCCACCTCGACCGGTTGCAGGCCATCATCCGCGGCATGACACCCGAGGAACGCGCCGATCCCAAGATCATCAACGCCTCACGGCGGCTGCGGATCGCCAACGGCTCCGGGGTCAACGTCTCCGATGTCAACCAACTCGTCGACCGGTTCTTCGAGGCCCGCAAGATGATGTCGCAGATGGCCGGCGCCATGGGCATGCCGTTCGCGCGGCGGTCCTCCAAGCGCAGCGCGAAGAACAACAAGAAGAAGGGTAAGAAGGGTCGGGGTCCGACGCCGCCGAAGGCGTCCAATCCGCTGTTCGGTGGCATGCCGGGCGGATTCCCGGACCTGTCCCAGATGCCCGAGGGTCTCAACGAATTGCCACCCGCCCTGGCCGATTTCGATCTGTCCAAGCTGAAGTTCCCCGGCAAGAAGTAGCCCGGTGGCTGATGTCGCCGGCCCGGCGGCTCCGGTGCACGTCCGGGGTCGCAGCCTGCCGGACGCCGAGCCGGTGCAGTGGTGGATCGCCGACGGACTTCTGCGCAGCGAACCGGTGGCCGGTGCCGACACCATCTTTGACGGCGGCTGGATCATCCCCGGTCTGGTCGACGCGCACTGCCACGTCGGGCTCGGACCGCACGGCGCGGTCGAACTCGACGAGGCCATCGGCCAGGCCGTCGTCGACCGTGACGCCGGGGCGCTGCTGTTGCGTGATTGCGGATCGCCGACCGACACCCGCAGTCTGGACAACCATCACGATCTGCCCCAGATCATCAGGGCGGGAAGGCATCTCGCCCGTCCGAAGCGCTACATGCAGGGTTA
>DMPC01000211.1:1404-1982 GCA_003456155.1 Actinomycetota bacterium
GTCGCCGCCATCGCCGCCGCGCACGCGCACGGGGCGCGGGTCACTGCGCACGTCTTCGGCGAGGACGCACTGGCGGGTCTGATCGCCGCGGGTATCGACTGCATCGAACACGGCACCGGCCTCACCGACGACACCGTCGCGATGATGGCCCAGCGCGGCACCGCGCTGGTGCCGACCCTGATCAACATCGAGAACTTCGGTGACTTCGCTGCAGCGGCAGACAGATACCCGACGTACGCGGGGCACATGCGTGACCTCTACGCGCAGTCGCGCAGCCGCATCGCCGCGGCGCGCGAGGCCGGGGTGCCGGTGTACGCCGGCACCGACGCCGGCGGACTCATGCCGCACGGGCAGATCGCCGCCGAGGTGGAGGCGCTCAAGGGGATCGGCATGAGTCCCACCGCGGCACTGGGTGCGGCGTGCTGGGATGCCCGGGCCTGGCTGGGCCGGCCGGCGCTGTCTGATGGGGCGCCCGCGGATCTGCTCTGCTTCACCGACGATCCGCGCACCGGGCCGCAGGTGCTGTCCCGGCCCGACCTGGTGATCCTGCGCGGCCGTATCTATTGATGCCCACAACA
>DMPC01000211.1:2200-3871 GCA_003456155.1 Actinomycetota bacterium
GACGCGCTAGGGCTGGCTGAAACCCCAGTCCAGCAGTGCGCGGCCCTGATTCCACAGATCGTCGCTGCCGTACATCATCACCGCGACGAGTCGCTTGCCGTTGCGCTGCGCCATCGCGACATAGGTCTCCTGGGCCAGATTGGTGTATCCGGTCTTGCCGCCGATGAAGCCGGGATAGTCCTCCAGTAGCTGATCCTGGCTGTTGATCTGCTTGAACCCGCCCGCGCCGTTGGGGAACTGCGCGGAACGGCTGTGGATGATCTGCACGAACATCGGGTAGTTCAGTGCGGCCCGGTAGATCACCGCCAGATCGTGCGGCGTGGTGATCGACTCCCAGCCCGGTCCGTCGAGGCCGGAGGGGGAGCCGGCCCGGGTGGTGCGCGCTCCGACCTGGTAGGCCTTCACGTTCATCTTCTGCACGGCCACCTGATAGCCGCCGAGCATGTCGGCGAGCATGTTGGCGGCATCGTTGCCCGACACCATCATCAGTGCGTCGAGCAGTTGGCGGGTGGTGTAGGCCTGTCCGGGCACCAGTCCGACACACGAGCACTCCACGTCGGTGTGCGCCGAGGTGGCGCGCGCGGCGGCACCCGGGTGCAGTTGGTCGAGGACCACCATCGCCAGCAATGCCTTGATCGTGCTGGCCGGGGCGCGCTGGGAGTAGGCGTCGTTGCCGCCGAGGATCCGGCCGCTGATCATGTCGGCCACCAGCCAGGCCGGGGCCGGCCCCTGCGGCACCGCGACGCCGGCCTGGGGGTTCGGTTCGGCCGTGGCGGGGGCGACCGGGGCGGTCACGGCGAGGACGGCGACGGCGGCAACCACCGCGGTCCGACGGGCGAGCCCGAGCACAGACATGTCCGCCGAGGCTAATCGGGCTAGGCGGCGCTGCGGGTTCGGTGTGGTTGCTGATTGGTTTCGAACCTGCGCCCGTCGTAGGCTGTCACCACGACCTGCCAGTACGACGGAACTTCGACAAAGGGGAACGACGCGTGAGAATCAGTAAACTGGCCGCGGCGCTCGCGGCGGCGGCGGTGACGTTGGGGATAGGCGCGGCCAATGTCACGCCGGCATCGGCGGTGGACAACATCAAGACCTTCGGTGAGCAGGAGCGGCTCAACGGCCCCAACAGCATGCCCTACATCGGGTACACCGTGTTCAACCTCGATCCCAGTACCGCACCCGTGCCGCACAACGGCACCCTGTACGAGGCCAGGCTGGTCGTCGACGGATTCGGCACCAACACCAACCCGATGGTCGAACGCTTCGGCGCCCGCGCACTGTCGGGTGAGTTCTACCCGGCGATCCAGGGTGCGTCGAACACCGACATGCTCTTCTTCGACATCGTGGGTCCGGTGCCCAACAGCGTGGTGTGGAACGACGGGATGCGCGACATCCTGGCCTGGATCCCCGGTGATCTTCCACTGGAGCCCGCCAGCGTCATCGAGGCGCCGCCGGTGCCCGGGCGGGAAAGCTACATGCCCGCGGAGGCCGCGCAGGCTCCGGTGGAAAGCGATGCGGCCATCGTCGCCACGCCGAACCCGATCCCCAACGAGAGCCAACCGCTGACCGAGGCGATCGTCGCCGAGCCGGGCTTCAACCGGTAGCGAACGCTAGCTGCTACAACGCGGCGATCCCCGCCGATGGGTTCTGGGCGAAGCCCCAGTCCAGCAG
>DMPC01000211.1:4041-7908 GCA_003456155.1 Actinomycetota bacterium
CCAGCAGTATCGCGGCCTGGTCCCAATAGGTGGGACCACCGTCGCGAACCAGGCCGTACATCATCGCGATGACCAGCCGGCGGCCGTCTCGCTGCGCCGCGCCGACGAAGGTCTTGCGGGCGGCGTCGGTGAACCCGGTCTTGCCGCCGATCGCCCCCGGATAGCGGATCAGTAGTTCGTCCTGGTTGACCAGAACGCGCTCGCCGGTCTCGGCCGGGAACACCGCCGTCGGCTGCGCGGTGATCTGGGCGAACACCGGGTTGGCCATCGCCGCGCGGAAGATCACGGCGAGGTCGCGCGGGGTGGTCCAGCCCGCGCCGCCGGGGCCGTCCAGGCCGGACGGGCTGGTGGCATGGGTGTCGCTGGCGCCGACCGCGAAAGCCTTGGCGTTCATCTTGTCCACCGCGATGTCGTAGCCGCCGAGCATGTCGGCCAGGGCGTGGGCGGCGTCGTTGCCGGAGACCAGCAGGGCCGCCTCCAGCAGTTGCCGGACGGTGTAGGTGCGCCCGGCGACCAGACCGGCGCAGTTGCATTCGGTGTTCGCGGCGGCCGGGCTGGCCACCACCGTCGAATCCAGGTTGAGCTCGTCGAGGGCGGTCAGCGCCAGCAGAACCTTGATGGTGCTGGCAGGCGGACGCGCGCCGTACATCTCCCGGCCGGCCAGCACCGTCCCGGTGTCGATGTCGGCGACGATCCACCCCTGCGCGGGACCATCGGGGATCTCCACCGAGCCGACCGGCTGGATGTTGGGCTCGGCACTCGCCGATGTGCTGACGGCGACGGCCGAGGTGGCGATGACGGTGAGGGATGCGGCCACAGCGGCCAGGAGCCTGCCCATGGCGAATCACCCTAACGGTTGGCCATGGGCTCGGCGGGCGTGTTCAATCTGGAGATCATGGACCTGGCGGAGATTTCGGACCGGATGGAAATCCAGCAGCTGGTGGTGGATTACGCCACCGCCATCGACCAACGGCGCTTCGATGATCTCGACGCGATCTTCACCCCTGACGCCTATATCGACTACCGGGCGATGGGCGGGGTGGACGGGCCCTTCGGCGAGGTCAAGGCCTGGCTGGCCGAGGTTCTGCCGAACTTCCCGGCCTACTACCACCTGGTCGGCAACTTCGACATCCGGCTGTCCGGGGACACCGCCGCCGGCCGGACCATGTGCTTCAACCCGATGAAACTCAGCGATGACGGCCGGATTCTGTTCTGCGCGCTCTGGTACGACGACGAGTTCGTCCGGACCCCGGCGGGGTGGCGGATGACGCGGCGGGTGGAGACCAAGTGCATGGACAAGATGCTGTGACCGGCGATTAACGCCCGGCAGACCGAATCTGGCAGAATCACCGCTGGCCACGCGAGGCAAAACCGGATTCCGGCATCCCGCCGGTGATCGCTGAATTGCAGCGTGAGACTTAGGAGTAGTTCATGGCTGTCAAGATCAAGCTCACCCGCCTTGGCAAGATCCGCAATCCCCAGTACCGCATCGCCATCGCTGATGCCCGCAACCGCCGCGACGGCCGTTCCATCGAGGTCATCGGCCGCTACCACCCCAAAGAAGAGCCGAGCCTGATCGAGATCGACTCCGAGCGCGCGCAGTACTGGCTGTCGGTCGGCGCCCAGCCCACCGAGCCCGTGCTCAAGCTGCTCAAGATCACCGGCGACTGGCAGAAGTTCAAGGGCCTGCCGGGTGCCGAGGGCACCTTGGAGGTCAAGGAGGCCAGGCCCAGCAAGGTCATCGCCTTCGAGGCGGCGGTCAAGGCAGCGGGCGAGGCGCCCAAGACCAAGCCCAAGCCCAAGCTGGTCGTCGAGGAGCCCGCCGCCGTCGATGTCGTGACGGCAGAGGTCGCAGCTGCGGACGAGACGGTGGCCGAGGCGGTGGCCGAGGAGGCTGCAGCGGAGATGGTGGCCGCTGACGAGGCTGCGGTCGAGGCGATCGAGCAGGCCGCCGACGAGGCTGCTGCTGAGGCTGCCGAGGAGCAGGCCTGATGCTGGAGGAGGCCCTGGGCCACCTCGTGCGAGGCATCGTCGATCACCCCGAGGAGGTCGAGGTGCAGATGCGCAACGGCCGTCGCGGTCGCTCGCTCGATGTCCGGGTCCATCCGGACGACATGGGGCGCGTGATCGGTCGGGGTGGGCGCACAGCGACGGCACTCCGCACGGTCGTGACTGCCCTCAATGATGATCGGGCAGTCCGGATCGACTTCCTCGATGTCGCTGAGCGCTAGCCGCTGATGCGTGTCGTCGTCGGTCGGATCGGTCGGCCGCACGGAATTCGCGGTGAGGTCACCGTGGAGGTCCGCACCGACGAGCCTGATGAGCGTTTCGCCCCGGGTGCCGTGCTTCTCGTGGACACCCCAGCCGGTCGGCTGGATGTCGAGCGAGTGCATTGGCACTCGGGGCGTCTGCTCGTCACGTTCGCGGGCGTCACGGATCGCAGTGAGGCGGAGGCCCTGCGCGGTCTTCTTCTCCATGTGGATCGTGACGAGGATGCGTCCCCCGAGGATCCCGAGGAGTTCTACGACAGCGCGCTGGTCGGATGCCGCGTCGTCACGCGCGACGGCATCGAGGTCGGCACGGTCATTGAGGTGGCGCATCTGCCCGCGCAGGATCTGCTCGTGCTCGAGGGAGCCTTCGGCGAGGTCCTGGTGCCGTTCGTGGAGTCCATCGTCCCGGAGGTGGACGTGGTGGAGCGGCGGATCGTGATCGATCCGCCCGCGGGGCTGCTCGGCGGGGAACCGGACTGATGCGTCTGGATGTCGTCTCGATCTTCCCCGCCTACCTCGAGCCGCTGAGGCTCTCCCTGGTCGGCAAGGGAATCGAGGCGGGGATCATCGAACTGCGGGTGCATGACCTGCGGGACTGGACCTCGGATCGCCATCGCACGGTCGACGACACCCCGTACGGCGGGGGACCGGGGATGGTGATGAAGCCGGAGCCCTGGGGTGCGGCCCTCGATGACATCCGCTCGAGTGACCCGGGGAAGCGTCCTGCCCTCGTCATTCCGACGCCGTCCGGCTCGGTCTTCACCCAGCGCACGGCCGAGTCGTGGAGTTCCGACACCTGGCTGATCTTCGCCTGCGGTCGCTACGAGGGCATCGATGCGCGCGTGGCCGCGCACTACGGCGAGCGGCCGGACTGGTCCGGGGTTCGCGAGGTGTCGATCGGCGATTTCGTGCTGGCCGGCGGCGAGGCAGCCGTCCTGGTGATGGTCGAGGCGCTGGCCCGCCTGCAGCCGGGCATTCTGGGCAATGAGGAGAGCGCGCTCGATGACTCGTTCTCCGGGGAGCAGATGGGCGACCTCGTCGAGGGTCCCGTCTTCACCAAGCCGCCCGTGTGGCGTGATCGGGCCGTGCCTGAGGTGCTGCTCAGCGGCCACCACGGGCGCATCGCCCAGTGGCGCCAGGAGCAGGCCCGGGCGCGCACGGCCGCGAACCGCCCCGATCTCGGCGAAGTGACCTGACGGGGCGGCCGGCGACAGCCCGGTGTGGGATGTCGGGACGCGTCGTGGCAGACTGAGCGCGCCCTTCACACGACCGTCCTCGGACGGTGCCGGTCCGCCCCGCCACAGGGGACGCGGTCCGGGCGGGTGCCGGCCTCGGCCGCGACGCACGATCCATCCCCACATGAGTGGGCGACCTGTGGCGCCTGCAGGAAGCGAATCACCATGAAGACGCTCGACGTCGTCGACGCAGCATCCCTCAAGACCGACCTCCCCGATTTCCGGCCCGGTGACACCGTCAAGGTGCATGTGAAGGTCGTCGAGGGCAACAAGACCCGCGTGCAGGTGTTCCAGGGCGTGGTCATCGCGCGTTCGGGATCCGGCGTGAGCGAGACGTACACGGTCCGCAAGGTCTCCTACGG
>DMPC01000211.1:8093-11892 GCA_003456155.1 Actinomycetota bacterium
GTGGGTGTCGAGCGGACCTTCCCGCTCCATACGCCGATCGTCGAGAAGATCGAGGTCGTCACCCTCGGTGACGTGCGTCGGGCCAAGCTCTACTACCTGCGCGAGCTGCGCGGCAAGAAGGCCAAGATCCGCGAGCGCCGCGAGACCACCAAGTCCGAGGACTGATCCCGTGCCCGTGGCGGGCAGTCGACGGGTGTGGGTTCCGACATCGTGAGCAGGTCAAGCGGACGCGGCCAGTCCTGGTGGGACATTCCCGTGACGATCGGGATCGCCGTGGGCGTGGTGCTCCTGCTGACCACTTTCGTCGCGAAGCCGTTCTCCATTCCCTCGGGATCCATGGAGGACACCCTCCAGATCGGCGATCGCATCCTCGTCAACCGCCTCGTGTATCACACGAGATCGGTAGAACGGGGCGACGTCGTGGTCTTCGATGGCGCCGACAGCTTCGTGCCCGCAGGTGATGTCCCACAGCGCAACCCCGTGACCGGTGCTCTCACCTGGGTGGGCCAGTCCCTGGGCCTGGTGCCGCCGGACTCGACGGATTTCGTGAAGCGGGTCATCGGCGTCGGAGGCGACCGCGTCGCCTGCTGCGATGCGGATGGTCGTGTCACCGTGAACGGCCAGCCGCTGGACGAGTCGACCTACCTCTTCGCTAGCGACGTGCCGAGCACCGAGATCTTCGACGTCGTCGTTCCGGAGGGAATGCTCTGGGTCATGGGCGACCACCGATCCAACTCGGCTGACTCGCGTGCACACCTCGGTGATCCGGGGGGTGGCTTCGTGCCGGAGTCCAAGGTGGTCGGTCGAGCGATGCTCGTGCTGTGGCCGCTTTCGCGGTTCGGCGTGGTGGGCATTCCTGACTCCTTCGCAACGGTCGACGAGCCCGCAGAGGCCGGGTCCTGATGGCAGTCTCGGCACGCGAGCCGCAGGAGCCACTGTCGGATCCACCCGCGGGGCGAGGGCGTCATGCCCGAGGTCGCGCTCCTCGCCAGCAGTCGTCGGGCTTCGGACGGTGGCTGGGTGAGACGGCCGTCATCGTCGTCTCGGCCTTGGTGCTCTCGGCCCTGGTGCGGGCGTTCCTGGTCCAAGCCTTCTTCGTTCCCAGTTCGTCCATGGAGAACACCCTCGCGATCGACGATCGGATCATCGCGTCCAAGATCACGACCACGATGGGCGGCGTCAGCCGCGGTGAGGTCGTCGTCTTCAAGGATCCTGGCGACTGGCTGCCCGACCCACCTCCTCCGCCGGACGGATGGCGGGGACTGGTGCAGTCCGGCCTGACCTTTATCGGCCTGCTCCCCAGCGACACCGGTAACGATCTCGTCAAGCGGGTGATTGCCGTCGAGGGGGATCGGATCGCGTGCTGTGATGCCGAGGGGCGCATCGTCCTCAACGGTGTCGCGCTGATCGAGGACTACATCATCGGCCCGACGAACCAGGTCCTCTTCGACATCGTTGTGCCCCCGGGTGGCGTCTTCGTCATGGGAGACAACCGCGGCAACTCACGTGATTCACGTTTTCACCTCGACGTCGCCAGCGGGGCTGTCCCGCTGGATGACGTGGTGGGTCGGGTGGTGCTCGTCCTGTGGCCGTTGAATCGATTCGCCACGGTCCCGATCCCGGACATCTTCGGCGCCCCGCAGATCAGCCAGGGCGCTGCGCCCTGAGCATGTCCGCCTCACCCACGCTGCGACTCGAGCGCTCGCTCCTGCGGGCGGGGGCGGCCACGATCGCCGGAATGGACGAGGTCGGGCGCGGTGCCCTGAGTGGTCCTGTCTCGGTGGGCGTGGTCGTGATGGACGCGCGAAGTCCGGCGCTGCCGGGAGTACGGGACAGCAAACTGCTGACCGCGACGGCGCGGGAGCTGCTGGTACCGCGCATCCGGGCCTGGGCGTGTGCCTCATCCGTGGGCCATGCCTCTCCGACGGAGATCGACGACCTCGGCATCATCGGCGCGCTGCGGCTCGCAGCGCTGCGTGCTCTGGCCGCACTCGACACCAGCCCGCAGTGCATCCTGCTCGACGGCTCGCATGACTGGCTGTCCCCGGCACCGCAGGGCAGCCTGTTCGAGGAGCCCGTCGAGATCCCGCCGGTGACGACCCGCGTGAAGGCCGACCTTCACTGCACGTCGGTGGCGGCTGCCAGTGTGCTGGCCAAGACTGAGCGTGACGCGATCATGGCGGCTCTGGATCGAGATCATCCCGAATACGGCTGGGCCGAGAACAAGGGCTATGCATCGCCCGAGCACATCGCAGCACTGCGGCGACGGGGAGCGTCCCCGATCCATCGCAGGAGCTGGCGACTGCCCGGGCTCGCCGAGGGTGACACGGCGCTCGACTGATCCACAGCACCGCTCGCCTGTGGCCGGTGTCCACAGAGGGGCGAGTGCCGCTTCATCCTCGCGACGACCTCCCGCACAGTGGGCGGCGGAGGTGAAGCGCCGTGCATGCGAAGGACATCGTGGGACGTGAGGGCGAGGAGCTGGCGGCCGCCCTGCTGCAGAACAGGGGCATGACGATCCTGGCCCGCAATTGGCGGTGTCCGAGGGGTGAGCTGGACATCATCGCCCGTGACGGTGACAACCTCGTCATCTGCGAGGTGAAGACGCGACGCCGGCTCACTCACGGCCATCCGGAGGAGGCCGTGGGTCCGCGCAAACTGCGCAGGCTCCGAGAACTCGCCCTGCACTGGCTCGACGAGCAGCAGCTCTATGTGCCGCACATCCGGTTCGACGTGGTGGGCATCCTGTTGCCGCACTCGAGTGCCCCGATCATCTCCTACCTGCGTGGGGTCGAGTAGCCGTGTCCCTCGCGACCGTTCATGGTGTCGTGATCGACGGGGTTCGGGGCGTGATGGTCCGCGTCGAGGTCGCCGTGTCCGATGGCCTGCCCAGCGTCGGCGTCGTGGGCCTGCCGGACGCCTCGGTTGCCGAGTCCCGATGGCGGGCGCGCTGTGCCGTCGAGGCGAGTGGGCAGGCCTGGCCCAACCGAAGGATCACGGTCAGTCTGTCGCCGGCCGAAGTTCGCAAGCATGGTGCTGGGCTGGATCTGCCGATCGCGGTGGGCGTCCTCGTCGGAGCCTCGGCCCGCCCCCCGGATCGCCTGGCAACGACGGGGTTCATCGGCGAACTCGGTCTGGATGGGCGGTTGCGGCGATCGGCGGGGCTGCTGGCGGCGGTGCTCGCCGCACGGGCAGCAGGCCTGGCAGCGGTGGTCGTCCCCGCTGAGGGCACGGCAGATCTCGCCAAGGTGCCGGGCATCGTCGTGACTCGGGCGCGCGATCTCGCTCAGGTGTGCGCCTTCCTGGCGGGCGCCGAGGAGGCGAGCTCGACGGCGCCGGATCATGAGGAGTCGACGGCTGGGCCGGCGGTCGGTGCACCACCGTGCGATCCGCTGGATCTGCGCGACGTCCGAGGTCATGACCTGCCCCGGTGGGCCCTGGAGGTGGCGGCTGCCGGTGGCCATCACCTGGCCCTCGTCGGGCCACCGGGTGTCGGCAAGACCCTGCTGGCCCAGCGCCTGCCGGGGATACTTCCGCCGCTCACCGAGGATCGCAGTCTCGAGGTAGCGGCGATCCACTCCGTTGCCGGGCTCCCTCGATCCAGCCTCCTGCTGGCTGAGCCGCCCATCGCATCGCCGCATCACTCGGCGTCGGCCGCGGCGCTGCTCGGGTCCGCCCGGGGCGGTCGTGTCACTCCCGGATCGGTGACGCTGGCGCATCATGGGGTGCTCTTCCTGGACGAGGCACCGGAGTTCACGCGCCCGGCGCTCGAGGGGCTGCGCCAGCCGCTGGAGTCAGG
>DMPC01000217.1:0-4170 GCA_003456155.1 Actinomycetota bacterium
TTAGCGCAGCGCCGACCTCGCCGCACCCGGGACGTGGGCCAGGCCCTCCGCCGGGGAGCTCATGACCACCGGCCCCGGACCGAAGTGCGGGGTCATCAGTCGTGCGGCCCGCAGCGGATCCGCCCCGGCCGCCACGACCGCGAGCAGGGTGCTGCCATGGACTCCGCTGAGCAGGGCCAGACCATGATGCTCGGCCGTGCGCCGCAGCACGTCGAGCGAGTTCTCCGGATCGCCCAGGGGCGCCGAGCCGGCCACCACCATGAGGGAGGTGGTCGCCGACCAGCCCAAAGCGGCCACCCGGCCGAGAACGGCGTCGTCCACCTCATCGCGCAGGAGGGCGTCCACGACCAGCGCCTCCAGTCGGGCATCCCAGGCGCCTCGCGCCTCGGCAGCCCGGGCGTAGACCTCTGCGGCTGAGAAGGCGATCTCGCGCGAGTAGCNNCGGCATCGACAACTCCGCCGGCAATCGCCAGCAACGTGGTGCCATGGATACCGGTGAGCAGCTCGACATCGTGATGCAGTGCCGCGCGGCGCAGTACGTCGAGTGATGCTTCGGGGTGACCGACGGGTGCGGCGCCGGCAAGCACCATCAGCGAGGTGCGATTTGTCCAGCCGAGGGCATTGACGCGACCGATGACCGACTCGTCGAGCTCATCGCGTAAAAGTGCATCGACCACCAAGGACTCGAGTCGCGCATCCCATGCGCCGCGAGCCTCAGCCGCACGCGCGTACACCTCGGCGGCCGAGAAGGCGATCTCGCGCGAGTAGCGCAGGACGGCCATGCGCAGGGCCGGCCGATCGGCCTCGCTGGCGAGGTCATCGATCGCGGACTCGACGACCCCCACCGTGGTGCGCACGAGATCGACCGTCTGCTCGAGCGAGATCACCCGCGCCAGTTCGCGGGGAGCGGCACCGAACACGTCTGCCGTCAGGGCGGGCACCTCGTCGGGGGAGTCGTACCAGTCGATGAAGGCGGTGATGCCAGCGCGCGCCACCAGGGACACCCAGGACCGCTCGTCCGGGCCCAGGCTGCGGAACCACGGAAGGTTCTCCTCCATGCGCTTGGTCGCCGCGGTGGTCAGTTCTCCCGTGGCCCGTGTCAACCGGGTGATGTCGGGCCGCACCATCGATCAGCCGAGCTGGATGCCGACGAGTCGTCCGATCGCGAACGTCACCAGCGCCGCACCGGCGCCCCACAGGACCTGACGTCCGATCGAGAACAGGACACTTCGGCCGGAGAGTCGGCCGACGATCGCGCCGACCACGACCATCGCGGCCAGGGAGAGGACGATCGCGAGGACGAGCGGGATCACGGTCGAGGCGCCCGTGCCGAGGAAGAACAGGTACGGCAGGACGACCACGGAAGCGCCGATCGCGAAGGCGACGAAGCTCGACAGGGCCGCCTTGAAAGGAGAGCCCAGCTCGCTCGGATCGAGCCCCAGCTCCTCGCGTGCCAGGGTGTCGAGGGCTGTCGCAGGATCGCTCATGATCTGCCGCGCCACACTGGCGGCGCTCGCGCGATCGAGCCCCTTGGCCCGATAGATCAGTTCGAGCTCCTTCATCTCCTCGTCGGGCTTCTCCCGGAGCTCGGATGCCTCCATCTCGATCTCGCGCCGGAACAGGTCGCGCTGGCTGGCGACGCTCACGTATTCGCCGGCCGCCATGCTGAACGCCCCGGCGAGCAGGCCCGCCAGGCCGGCGAAGAGGATCGTGGAG
This sequence comes from Actinomycetota bacterium, assembly GCA_003456155.1. Taxonomy (GTDB): domain Bacteria; phylum Actinomycetota; class Actinomycetes; order S36-B12; family S36-B12; genus UBA10649. The sequence goes on from DMPC01000217.1 coordinate 1,717, forward strand.
TTGCTCGGGGCGGCTCCGGCGAAACCCATGACGAGCGCCGTGTTGGACACAAGGCCGTCACTGACCCCAAACACCGCGGCGCGGGTCGAACCGGACTTGTCTCCGCGGTGCCAGGCCTCGCCACCGGTTGAGGGCTTGGCCGGGAGGGAAGGGGTCGCAGGACTCGGGGACTGCTGGACATCGGCCCGCATCTGCTGGAAGACCGCGATGTGGTCCCGCTCGTCACGGGACATCGAGTCGGGCGCCTCGGGCTCGTTGTCGTACATGCCGGCACCTTCGCCCTCGGCCTCCTCGAGCTGCGCCAGGACGTCGGCGAATCCGGCGCCGCGAGCACGGCCGACGAGCGCGGCGGCCGACGGATCGAGCGTGGTGGGGGCAGGGGGGACAGGAACCCCGTACTCCTCGAGCTTCGCGATCCAGTGAGCCGCGTGCTCGTCCTCGATCTGGGCCAGTTCGAGCAGCGCCTCGCGTCGATCGCCCTCGACAGTGTCAGCGAGAGCTCGGTAGAGCAGCGACGCGTTCCTCTCCGCCTCGAGGTAGCGCAGGAACCTCCTCGGATCCTTCGCCATGGTCAGCCGCTGCCCTCGGTGTTGCCCGCCTCCGCCGCTGCGGGGTCGTGCAGCTGGTACCGCTCGATCGCCTCGGACAGGCGGGCGCGGTCGAATTCCCCGTGCTGAGCCAGACGGGTCAGGGACTGGACGGTGATGGATTCGGCATCGACGAGGAAGTGCCGGCGCAGGGCTCCCCGGGTGTCGGACATGCCCCAGCCGTCGGTGCCGAGGGAGACGAAGTCTCCGGGAACCCACTCGCGGATCTGATCCTGCACGGCCCGCATGTAGTCCGAGACCGCGATGACCGGCCCGGGGCGGCCCGTGAGTCGCTGGGTCACGAACGCCACGTGCGGCTCCTCATCGGGGTGCAGCAGGTTGTGACGATCCACGAGCAGGCCGTCACGGCGGAGCTCGTTCCAGGAGGTGACCGACCAGACGTCGGCCTGGACACCCCAGTCGTCGCGCAGGAGCCCTTGGGCCTTGAGGGCCCAGTTGACCGCCACGCCACTGGCCAGCAGCTGGACGCGCGGGCCGGTGGCGTCCGCGGGGGCGGGGCTGACCAGGTGCATCCCGCGAAGGATGCCCTCGACATCGACGTCGTCGGGCTCGGCCGGCTGGACGTACGGCTCGTTGTACATCGTCAGGTAGTAGAAGACGTTCTCTGGGTCGTTGCCGTACATGCGACGCAGGCCGTCCTTGATCAGGTGGCCGATCTCGTAGCCGAACGCCGGGTCGTAGGAGATGACCGCCGGGTTGGTGGCGGCCAGGAGGTGCGAGTGGCCGTCCTCGTGCTGCAGCCCCTCGCCATTGAGGGTCGTGCGGCCGGCGGTGGCTCCGATGACGAACCCTCGTGCCATCTGATCCATCGCAGCCCAGAAGCCGTCGCCGGTGCGCTGGAAGCCGAACATCGAATAGAAGATGTAGATCGGAATCATCGGCTCGCCGTGCGTGGAGTAGGACGTTCCCACTGCGGTGAACGACGCGACCGAGCCGGCCTCGTTGATGCCCTCGTGCAGGATCTGCCCCTGCTGCGACTCCTTGTAGCTGAGCATCAGCTCGCGGTCGACGGAGAGGTACTGCTGCCCGTGCGGGGAGTAGATCTTCGCCGTCGGGAACAGGGAGTCCATGCCGAACGTGCGAGCCTCGTCGGGAATGATCGGGACGAGTCGCGGGCCGATCTCGGGATCCTTCATAAGGTCCTTCAGGAGCCGCACGAACGCCATGGTCGTGGCGATCTCCTGCTTGCCCGACCCGCGCCTGACCCCGGCATAGGCCTCGTCCTTGGGCTGGGCCAGTGCTCGAGAGGTGCCGGAGCGTGCGGGGTAGGAGCCGCCCAGATCCCGGCGGAGATGCTGCATGTACTGAATCGCCTCGTCCTTCGGACCGGGGTGGTAGTACGGCGGCAGGTACGGGTTCTCCTCGAGCTGCGCGTCCGTGATCGGGAGCTGCAGGGTGTCTCGGAAGGACTTGAGGTCCTCCAGCGTGAGCTTCTTCATCTGGTGCGTCGAGTTGCGACTCTCGAAGTGCGAGCCGAGGGTCCAGCCCTTGATCGTCTTCGCGAGGATGACGGTGGGCTGGCCCTTGACGTGGGTCGCGGCCTCGTAGGCGGCATACATCTTCCGGTAGTCGTGGCCGCCGCGCTGCAAACTCCAGATCTCCTCGTCCGACCACGCCTCGACGAGCTTGGCAGTTCGGGGGTCCCGGCCGAAGAAGTGCTCGCGGACGAAGGCCCCGTCCTCGCTCTTGAAGGTCTGGAAGTCGCCATCGGGTGTGTTGTTCATGATGTTCACCAGGGCGCCGTCACGGTCGGCGGCCAGGAGCGAATCCCACTTGCGCCCCCAGACGACCTTGATGACGTTCCATCCGGCGCCACGGAAGAGGCTCTCGAGCTCCTGGATGATCT
>DMPC01000217.1:4367-13916 GCA_003456155.1 Actinomycetota bacterium
CGCGCACCGGCCCGTCGAGGCGCTGGAGGTTCGCATTGACCACGAACGTGAGGTTGTCGAGCTCCTCGCGCGCGGCGAGGGTCAGGGCGCCCACGGCATCGACCTCGTCGGTCTCCCCGTCGCCGAGGAAGGCCCACACCCGTTGACCCGAGGTGTCGGCGATGCCGCGATGCTGGAGGTACTTGTTGAACCGTGCCTGGTAGATCGCATTGAGCGGTCCCAGGCCCATCGAGACGGTGGGGAACTGCCAGAACCACGGCATGAGCCGCGGGTGCGGGTACGAGGGCAGCCCCCCGCCCGCATGCGAGACCTCCTGGCGGAAGCCGTCCATCTGGTGCTCGGTCAGGCGGCCCTCGACGAAGGCGCGTGCATAGATGCCGGGGGAGGCGTGGCCCTGGAAGAAGATCTGGTCGGCGCCACCCGGGTGGTCGGGGCCCTTGAAGAAGTGGTTGAAGCCCACTTCATACAAGGTCGCGGACGACGCATAAGAGGAGATGTGACCGCCGACGGAGATCCCGGGTCGCTGCGCCCGGTGGACCATGATCGCCGCGTTCCAGCGGATGATGCGCCGGATCTGCTTCTCGAGCTTCTCGTCGCCGGGGAAGGAAGGCTCGCGCTCGGGCGGGATCGTGTTGATGTAGTCGGTGCTGCGCAGGCTCGGCACCCCGACGTTGCGTTCCGCAGCGCGCCGGAGCAGGGACAGCATCAGGTAGCGCGCGCGGTAGCTGCCGGCGTGGTCCACCACGTTGTCGAAGGACTCCACCCACTCGGAGGTCTCGTCGGGATCGACATCGACGTACTGGGTGGGAAGCCCGCTGGCCAGCAGGGGGTCGCGCTCACGTCCGGCGGTCACGGTATTCCTTCGGTTCAGCCGGGTCCGGGGTCACCGGGCCCGGCAACGGGCTTGCGGCTGTGACACCATCCTTGCGCATGGGCTCGGCTTTGGCTCCCTCGCCCGCCCCGTCACGGTCCACGGGGAAAGAATGTGCGTCCAATGAGGCAGGGAGGCTTGCGTCTTGGGCCATCCTCCGCTGAACTAAGCCACGATGCGGGGCTCAGGGCCCGGATCACGTGCCAAGGCCCGGTGGCGTTCGTCTGCCGGCCGTGACGACGAGGAGTGACGTGACCGCCTCAGCGGACGACGAGGCTCGCACGCGAGCCGGTCGGCTCGGGCTCGAGCCCGGCAGCACCGTTCAGGAGCTCGGCTACGACTCCGACGTGGACGAGGGTCTCCGCCTGGCGATCGAGGAGATCGTCGGTGACGAGATGGTCGATGAGGACTTCGATGATGTCGTCGATGTCGTGCTCCTGTGGTGGCGGGACGAGGACGGTGACCTGGTCGATGTCCTGGTGGATGCGATCGGACCCCTGGCCGACCATGGGGTGGTGTGGCTCCTCACCCCGAAGCCGGGACGTGATGGCCATGTCGAACCGGAGGACATTGCCGATGCTGCTCCGACGGCCGGGCTGCAGCAGACGAGCACGATCAGCGCGGGAGCGGTGTGGCAGGGGACCCGCTTGGTGGCTCCTCGAGCCAAGCGCTAGTTTCGGGCGTGCGCGCGCCCGGTGCGCCTGACCCCCGGAGGATCGTCCGATGTCCCAGTCTGCCCTCGCTGTCGGAGATGTGGCTCCTGACTTCACGCTGAGCAACCAGTACGGCGAGCAGGTGACCCTCTCGGACTTCCGCGGCAAGAAGAACGTCGTCGTGATGTTCTACCCCTTCGCTTTCACCGGCATCTGCACCGGCGAGCTCTGCACGCTCCGGGACCGGCAGCAGGACTTCGACAACGACGACACCGTCACCCTGAGCATCTCGTGCGACAGCGTGCCGTCACTGAAGGTCTTCGCGGCCCAGGAGAACCTGACCCACCAGCTCCTGAGCGACTACTGGCCCCATGGAACGGTCTCGACCGACTACGGCGTCTTCCTCGAGGACAAGGGCTTCGCCACGCGTGGCACCTTCGTCATCGACAAGGAGGGTGTCATCCGCTGGCTGGTCATCAACGGCCCGGGGGAGGCCCGCAGCGCTGACGAGTACGTCGAGGCGCTGGCTGCGCTCGGATAGCCCTGAGCCTTCCCCGTCGAGGGTGACCGGGGGAGGCAGAGGATTTGACATACATACCCCCTAGGGTATCTTTGCTTGAGTACAGATACCCCAGGAGGTATAACCATCATGTCGTTCGGCTCCATGGCCACGCCACAGGTGAGCGCGCAGGAAGCCATGAGCATGCTCCAGCTCGGCTCTGATCTGCTGGATGTCCGCGAGGCCGACGAGTGGCAGGCCGGGCGTGCTCCCGGAGCCCGCCACATTCCGCTCCAGGATCTCCCGCAACGGCTGGACGTCCTGGACCGCGATCGCACGGTCCTGGTCATCTGCCGATCCGGACGTCGCTCGGACAGCGCCGCGGCGTTCCTCCGGCAGGCCGGCTTCGACGCCCGCAATGTCGCCGGCGGCATGCAGGCCTGGCAGCAGGTGGGCGGAGACGTCCTCACACCGACCGGGGATCCCGGATGCGTCATCTAGTCATGGAAGGCCACGCATGAGCAACATGGACGTCGTATCGATCGACACGCCCAACCTCGGTGACCGAAGCTACGTTGTCGGACGCGGTGATTCAGCGATTGTGATCGATCCTCAGCGTGACATCGACCGGATCGAGGAGATCCTTGACGCCAAGGGTTGGTCCGTCACGCATGTCCTGGAGACGCACTTCCACAACGACTACGTCAGCGGGGGGCTGGAGCTGGCGAAGGTGGTGGGTGCTGAGTACGTGGTGCCGGACGGCATGGCGATCGCGTTCCCGGCGCGCCAGGTGCGGGATGAGGACTCCCTCGACTCCGGCGTCGGCCTGGTGCGGGTGCTGCATACCCCGGGTCACACGCCCAACCACATCAGTTTTGCCGTGAACGATGGCTCCGAGGATGTCGCAGTGTTCACCGGCGGCTCGATGCTTTTCGGAAGTGTGGGTCGACCGGATCTGCTCGGACCGGAGCTGACTGAGCCGCTCGCCAAGGCGCAGTGGGCGTCGATGCGCCGTCTGGCCGCAGATGTCACCCAGAGTGCGCAGGTCTACCCGACGCACGGATTCGGCTCGTTCTGCAGTGCAACCGCGACGGTCGGGAATGCATCGACTCTGGCGGAGCAGATGGTCAGCAATCCTGCATTCGGCGTGGACGAGGAGACCTTCGTCACGGAGATCATCGCCGGCCTTGACGCGTTCCCTGCGTACTACGCACACATGGGTCCGGCGAATCAGGCGGGCGCTGGCCCGGTCGACTTCAGTCTCCCCGAGGTCGCGTCCGCTGAGGACATCGCCCGCCGACTGGCGGCCGGGGAGTGGATCGTGGACCTTCGCCATCGTCGGATGTTCGCTGGTGACCACATCAAGGGATCACTGTCGTTCGACGTGCATGGCAACGCCGTCACCTACCTCGGCTGGATGATCGACTGGGGAACGCCCATCACTCTGCTGGCTTCCGACGTCGACGAGATCCAGGAGATGCAGAGAGAGCTGGTGCGGATCGGCATCGATCGGCCTGTGGGCTACGCCACGGGTGCGCCTTCGATGTGGACCAGTGCATCGGTGCCGGTGAGCTCATATCCCCGAAGGACGCACGCTGACATGGCAGCGGCCGTGGCTGTCGACGAGGAGTTGCCGATGCTGGATCTGCGTCGCGACAGCGAGTTCGATGCCGGGTATGTCCGTGGAGCCAAGCACGTGCCTTTGCATGAGCTGCGCAAGCGGCTGAGCGAGGTCGTGGCGTGGGCACATCGGCAGGACGGACCGGTCTGGATCTACTGCGGGAGCGGCTTCCGTGCTTCGATCGGCGCTTCAGTCCTCGAGGCAGCTGGCGTCGATGTGGTCCATGTCGATGACGACTTCGCCCAGGCTGCCGCAGCGGGCCTCACCATCGTCACTCCGCATCAGGGCCATCGGCTGGGCGCGGCGTATTTCGACTAGCGTGACGGGCTACCGGCGAATTGAGGTGACGTTCTCCTGATCGTCCTTGAGGCACTTCTGGTCGGTCTGGCCATCGGTGCGATCCTCGGCCTCATCGGGGCGGGCGGCGCGGTCGTGGCCGTGCCCGCGTTCCTCTACCTTTTCCACTTCAGTCCCCTGGCTGCGACCACAGCATCCCTGGCCGTGGTTGCCGCCGCAGCTGCCGCGGGCGCAGTTCCGCGCATTCGACTCGGCCAGGTTCGAATGAAGCAGGCGCTCACGTTCTGGGCGCTCGGGATTGTCGGAACGCTGGCAGGCAGCCGCCTCGCCCCCGTCATTCCCGAAGTCGTCCTTGTGACTGGCTTTGCTCTCGTCATGGTCGGTGCTGCTGCCGCGATGTGGCGGAAATCCTCGAGCAGTGAGGCTGCCGACGTGCCTCAGCGAGCCGCGTGGCTGCTCCCTGTCGTCGCGATCGCTGTCGGAGTGATGACCGGACTGTTCGGTGTAGGGGGAGGCTTCTTGATCGTGCCGGCCCTCGTCCTGGTGTTCGGACTGCCCTTCGGCATCGCGACCGGCACCTCGCTCGTTGTCGTCGCACTGAACAGCGTGACGGCGCTGTTGTTCAAGTTCGATGCATGGGACTCAGTCGACTGGCACGTACCTGCACTGGTGGTCGTGGGTGGTCTCGTCGGATCAGTGGTGGCATCACGCTGGAATGTTGGGGTTCCGCGTCGCATCCTCGAGCGCGGATTTGCTGTGCTGCTGGTGATCCTCGCTGGCTGGATGGTGCTCGAGTTGTTCCTGACGCCCGCGTAGCCAGCGCCTCAGGGGTCAACCGGGCGCGCAGCAGGCACCTACCCGAACAGGCGACCGAAGAAGGTCTTCTTCTTCGCGGCCTCCTTGTCGGCAGCGGTACAGGCGCATCGCTGGTTCTTGGGGATGCCGCGCAGCACCTCGTTTCGATGCTGGCCACAGCCGGCCCACGTCGCCTTCTTGCACAGCTTGCAGGTGGTCTGGCGGCACATCCATGGCTCCTCGTTGTCTTGGGTGCCGTGAGTATACCCTAGGGGGTATATGTGGCACCGCGGGCGTGAGTGTCATGGGCGCTCTCCACGACTCGGCCGCGCGACGATGAGGCCCCGGACCTGCGACCTCAGGCCGCGCCGGTGAGACCCCAGGCGACCAGGACTGCCATCGCGCCGAACCAGGCCAGGACGACGACGGGTATCCAGCCGACCCATCCGGGGGAGTTCTTCGAGCCCGACTCGGGCGAGCCGCCCCCGCTGGCGACGATGCTCACGGCGGTGCCGAGGATCGTCAGGGTGGCTGCCCAGACGGCGGCACAGTAGAGACACAGGGCGCGGATGTCGAAGGCCGTCTGCCAGGCCAGCCACTGCGTGAAGAGCGCCCCGAGTGCCGATCCGAGGAGCAGGCCCCACCAGAACCACCGCGCGGGTCGGGCACCAGCCAGCGCCACGACCCCCGCGGTGATGACGACGGCGAATCCAGCTATGCCGATCAACGAGTTGGGGAAGCCGAACGCTGTCGATTGCCAGGACTGCATCACGGTGCCGCAGTTGACCTGGTCGGACAACGTGCAGGCGGGCAGGTAGCCGGGGTTGGTGAGGATCCGGAACTTGTCGATCGTCAACTGCGCCGCGGCCAGCAAGCCGACGAGACCCGCAACTGCCAGCAGGACTCCCTGAAGGCGAGTGGCCCCCCGAAGGGTGACGACCGGCTCCGTGGCGCTCGGGTCGGTCATGCTCATGCAGAGGCCTCGGCCAGTGCCTTGTCGATCATCATCCCGAAGTCATCCGGCCCCATCGGCTGGATGAGCTCCCCGTTCAGGAAGAACGTGGGTGTTCCCTGCACTCCGAGGGACTCGCCGTCCGCCTGGTCCTTCTCGACCCGGGCCAGCGTGGCCGGATCGGCAACAGCGGCGTCATACGCCTCGAGGTCCAGGCCAAGTTCCTGGGCGAAGGTGCGGAACAGTGGAGCCTGGGAATCGCCGCTGTGGCCCCAGGTCCCCTGAGTGCCGAACATCACGATGTACATGTCCTCGAAGCGCCCCTGCTGCGCGGCAGCCTCCACGGCGAGCGCCGCGTTAACCGAGTTCAGGTGACTGGGCAGCGGGAAGTATCGGGCCACGAACCGCACCTCGCCCGCGTATCGATCACGCAACTGCTCGATCACGGGGTACCAGGCCAGGCACGACTCGCACTCGAAGTCCAAGAACTCCACGACCGTGACCGCGCCGTCCGCGGGGTCACCGAGGATATGGCTGTCCTCCCGCACTACTGCCGCTGACGATGCGGCGCCTGTTCCTGAACCGGACGGCGACTCCGCGGCCGCTGCCGTCGAGGCCGGGGCAGCAGCTGACGTGCCGGAGTCCCGCTGGGTGACGAGCAGGATGGCGACGACGGCCGCCACGACCACGGCGACTCCGACGCCGATCCGCACGGCGAGCGACGATGAACCCATCAGATCTCCTTCACGGTCACTTCAGCCTATGCCGACATGCGCTCCGCCGCTGGTCGCCCTGAGCTGGGTGGGTCGTGCATCCGCCGGCTCGTCCCGTCGCCGCGTCCCGACGGTCGAGGTGTCGCGATGCCATCAGTCGTGGTGCGTCTGTTGCCCCCGTGTGTTCGCGTCGCTGACGCGAGGCGGGGGTGAGTGGGAGCTGGCGCGTGGGGGAGCAGTCAGGCGCGGGGTCGTTGCCTGCGGGGAGTCATGGTGGGCCCAGACGGACTCGAACCGCCGACATCCTCCTTGTAAGGGAGGCGCTCTAGCCAACTGAGCTATGGGCCCGCAGCGGAGGGTACCGACGTGCGGCCCCGGCGCCCCATGCTGGGTAGCCTGACCCACATGGCTACCACTGTCGGCGAGGTCGTCCGACTGCTCGAGGAGCGCTACCCGCCCAGCCTCGCGGCCGACTGGGACGCCATCGGGCTCGTCTGCGGTGACCCGAATGCGACCGTCGGCAGAATCCTGTTCGCCGTCGATCCCGTCCGAGCCGTCGTCGATGAGGCTCTGCTCCTCCAGGCCGACATGATCGTCACCCACCATCCCCTGCTGCTCCGTGGCGTGCACTCGGTCGCTGCCGTGGACCACAAGGGTTCCGTCCTCCACACGCTCATCAGTCATGGCGTAGCGCTGTTCGCCGCGCACACCAACGCGGACCATGCCCGACCCGGAGTCTCCGATGCCCTCGCCGACGTCCTCGGCGTGGTCGACACCACACCGCTGGTGCCCGAGGAGGGCAACCCCGCGCTGGGCACCGGACGCGTCGGCAGACTCGACGAGGTGCTGACGCTCGCAGCGCTGGTCGACCGAGTGTCCCGACGCCTTCCCGCTACCCATCACGGCGTCCGCGCTGCGGGTAACCCCGAGGCGTTGATCGAGACGGTGGCCGTGTGCGGGGGCAGCGGTGATGCCTTTCTGTCAGAGGCCGCCTCGGTCGCGGATGCCTACGTCACCGCCGACCTGCGTCACCATCGTGCTCAGGACCACCTCGTGGAGGGCGGCTGCGCGCTCATCGACGTCGCGCACTGGGCGAGCGAGTGGCCCTGGCTTCCCGTGGCAGCGACGGCGCTCGAAGGTGACCTCGCTGCCCTCGGCACTACGGTGGAGGTCCACGTGTCCGCGATCGCCACCGATCCGTGGACCATGCATCGAGGGAGCCAGCCCTGAACGCCGATCCCGCCCTCCAGCTGCGTCTTCTTGACCTGCAGCAGCAGGACACCCGACTGACGCAACTGGCCCACCAGGCGGCGCACCTGCCCGACTCGGCCGTCCTCGCCGACATCGATGCGCGCCTGTCGCGACTGCGCGACCAGGTCGTCGCTGCCGAGACCATCGCCAGTGACCTTGAGACCGACCAGTCCCAGGCGGAGAAGGACGTCGAGCAGGTGCGTGAGCGTCGTCGACGCGACCAGGAACTCCTCGATTCCGGCTCCGTGGGTGACCCAAAGCAGCTGCAGGCGATCTCCTCGGAGCTGGAGAACCTGGTGCGGCGGCAGTCCGACCTCGAGGACGTCGAGCTGGAGATCATGGAGCGGGTGGAGGGGGCCCGGGCTGCGGTGGCCCAGCTCACCGGGGAGCGCGATGCCCTCGCCGCTGAGCGTCGAGGAGGTTGCGTCGCGCGTTCGCGACCAGCTCGCCGACATCGAATCCGAGCGGACGGCCGTTGTCGCGCCAGCGCGACCTCATTGCGGGGGAGATCCCGGCCGATCTCCTGGCGCTCTACAACAAGATCCGCACCGATCACGGGGGAGTAGGTGCTGCCCCGCTGCATCGTGGCTCCTGCCAGGGCTGCCGGCTGGCCCTGCCTCCGACGGAGATCGAGGCGTTGCGCGCAGCGCCTGCGGATGCCGTGATCCGATGCGAGGAGTGCCGCCGAATCCTCGTGCGCACCCCAGAGTCGGGTCTGTAGCGCTCATGCCGCTGTCGCTCATCGTCGAGGCCGACGGTGGTTCCCGAGGCAACCCGGGGCCAGCCGCCTACGGAGCCGTCGTGCGCGACGCCGCGTCGGGTGCTGTCCTCGCGGAGCTGGCCGAGTACCTCGGCGAGGTGAGCAACAACGTGGCCGAGTACCGAGGTGCCCTCGCCGGGCTCGTGCACGCCCGGGAGCTTGATCCGGATGCGACCGTCGAGATGCGACTGGACTCGAAGCTGATCGTCGAGCAGATGAGCGGTCGGTGGCAGATCAAGCACCCGGACATGCGTGAGCTGGCCAAGCAGGTCCGGGCCGCCTTCCCGCCAGGCCAGGTCTCGTACACGTGGGTGCCACGCGAGGAGAACCGTCGCGCTGACGCCCTCGTCAACGAGATGATCGACGCCGCACTCGCCGGGCAGCTGAGTCCGATCCGTCGACTGGATGGGCGGCCGTCGGATGACGAGTTCGCCGAGGATGTGGTCGGCAGCATCGAGGTCGAGAACAGTCGAGCGCTTCTGGAGTCCGTTCAGCCGCCGCGCGTCATGATCGGCTGGGCGGATCTTGGGCCACCGACCTACACGGTCATGGCCCGGCATGGTGCGACAGCGCTGAGCCTGGAGAAGCGCTTCAGCGGTCTGGGCGGCATCGATGCGCCCCTGGCTGATCTCGGGCGAGCGCAGGCCCAGGCCCTTGCGGGCGAGCTGGTGGCCCGCGGAGACATTGATCGGATCGTCAGCTCGCCCCTGCTTCGTACTCGGCAGACGGCCGAGATCATCGCTCACCCGCTCGGACAGGACGTCGAGATCGTCGAGGGCTTCGCGGAATGCGCGTTCGGGGAGTGGGACGGTCACACCTTCAGCGAGGTCCGTGAGCGCTGGCCTCGTGAGCTGGAGGAATGGCTCGCCTCCACGCAGGTCGCACCTCCCGGCGGGGAGTCCTTCGAGGAGTGCCAGCGTCGGGTGCTGAAGGCCCGCGAGATCGTCATTGAGCGCTACCCCGGCGAGCGGGTCCTCGTGGTCGCGCACGTCACCCCGATCAAGGTCATGGTCGCCCATGCCGTGGGTGCTCCGCTGGACAGCCTCTACCGGATGGAGCTGCCGCCCTGCTCGCTGAGTTCGCTCGCCTGGTTCCCTGACGGCAATGCGTCCATGTTCAGCTTCGCTGAGGCATCCC
>DMPC01000182.1:0-983 GCA_003456155.1 Actinomycetota bacterium
CGCTCCTTCACCAGCTCGACGTAGTCGTCGGTGAAGTTCCAGAAGAACGTCTCGGCGAGCTCGAGCGCCTTCGCGTAGTTGTAGTCCTCGAAGGCATCGGTGGCCTGACGGACGGTGTCCGCCAGGCGCGCCAGCAGGGCACGATCGAGGGGCTCGGTGATGGCCGCGTCATCCTCGCGGGCGTCCTGCATGAGGGCGAACTTGCTGGCGTTGAGGATCTTGATCGCGAGTCGACGACCGATCTTCATCTGGCCGGTGTCGAAGGCGGTGTCGGTGCCGGGGCGTCCGGACGCCGCCCAGTAGCGCACGGCGTCGGACGAGTACTCGTCCAGCAGGGCCATGGGCGTGACCACGTTGCCCTTGGACTTGCTCATCTTCTTGCGGTCGGGGTCCAGGATCCATCCGGAGATCGCCGCGTCCGACCACGGCAGGCAGTGATCCTCCAGGTGCGCACGGACGACCGAGGAGAACAGCCAAGTGCGGATGATCTCGTGAGCCTGCGGTCGCACGTCCATGGGGAAGACGCGGGACCACAGGTCCGGGTCGCGCTCCCAGCCGCCGGCGATCTGCGGGCTCAGGGAGCTCGTGGCCCAGGTGTCCATGACATCGGGATCGCCCAGGAATCCGCCGGGAGCCCCGCGCTGCGCTTCGGCGTACCCGGGGGGTGCATCGCTGCTGGGGTCGATCGGCAGCGCCGACTCATCCGGCACGAGCGGAGTGTCGTAGACCGGGTTCCCGTCGGCGTCGATCGGGTACCACAGCGGGATCGGGACGCCGAAGAACCGCTGGCGGGAGATGAGCCAGTCGCCGTTGAGTCCGTCGACCCAGTTCTCGTAGCGCACCTGCATGTGAGGCGGATGCCACCGCAGTTCGCGGCCGCGCTCGATCAGCTGCTCGCGCAGGCCGGGTTCGCGGCCGCCGTTGGTGATGTACCACTGGCGGGTGGTGACGATCTCGAGGGGCTTGTCGCCCTTCTCGAAGAA
>DMPC01000182.1:1143-1905 GCA_003456155.1 Actinomycetota bacterium
GCTTGTCGCCCTTCTCGAAGAACTTGACGGCGTGGGTGATGGGACGCGGGTCGCCGACCATGTCGCCTGTCTCGCGGAGGATCTCCACCATCCGCTCCTTGGCCGTGTGGCTGGTGGCGCCCGCGATCGACTCGTAGTGGGCGCGACCGGAGTCAGACGTGATCCACTCCGGCACGTCGCGGAGGATGCGGCCGTCCCAGCCGATGATCGGTCGCGTCGGGAGCTGCAGCTCCCGCCACCATGTCACGTCCGTCAGGTCGCCGAAGGTGCAGATCATCGCGATGCCCGAGCCCTTGTCGGGCTCGGCGAGGTGGTGGGCGACGACGGGCACGTGGACTCCGAAGGCCGGCGTGGTGACGGTGCTGCCGAACAGCGGCTGGTAGCGCTCATCGTCGGGGTGGGCCACGAGCGCCACGCAGGCAGCCAGCAGCTCCGGGCGGGTCGTCTCGATGAACACCTTCTCGCCGGGATTGGCCGTCGTCGGGAATCCGATGCGGTGATAGGCGCCCGGTCGCTCGCGGTCCTCGAGCTCGGCCTGCGCGACGGCAGTGCGGAAGGTGACGTCCCAGAGGGTGGGTGCCTCGGTCTGGTAGGCCTCTCCGCGAGCGAGGTTGCGCAGGAAGGCCAGCTGGCTGACGCGCTGGGCGTTGGCATCGATGGTCTGGTACGTCTGCGTCCAGTCGACGGAGAGGCCCATGCGACGCCAGAGATCCTCGAAGGCGACTTCGTCCTCGACCGTGAGGCGCTCGCAGAGCTCGACGA
>DMPC01000182.1:2157-2519 GCA_003456155.1 Actinomycetota bacterium
GGGTCGTACGGCAGGCTCGGGTCGCAGCGCACCCCGAAGTAGTTCTGCACCCGCCGCTCGGTCGGCAGGCCGTTGTCATCCCACCCCATCGGGTAGAACACCTCGAACCCGCGCATGCGCTTGTAGCGCGCCATGCAGTCGGTGTGGGTGTAGGAGAACACGTGCCCGACGTGCAGCGAACCGCTCACGGTCGGGGGTGGGGTGTCGATGGAGTAGACCTGCTCGCGCGTCTTGGTGCGATCGAAGGCGTAGGTGCCCTGCTCGTGCCAGGTGTCCAACCACCGGAGCTCGATGCCGTCGAGGGTCGGCTTGTCCGGCAGGTGGTTCGCGCTCATGGGCCGCGAGTCTATTCGCCGGACCAC
>DMPC01000182.1:2772-4528 GCA_003456155.1 Actinomycetota bacterium
GATGGGGGGTGCGCTCGTAGACTCGACAGCGTGCCCGTTGACGACTCTGCCGGTGATCTCCCGGCCCTGTGGACCCGTCTGGAGGCACGCTGGCCGGAGCACATCATCGAGCCGACCCTCGCCCGGATCGCCGCCCTGACCGACCTGCTCGGCACGCCGCAGTCGTCCTTCCCCGTCATCCATGTGACCGGCACGAACGGCAAGACCTCCACCGCGCGGATGATCGAGTCCCTGCTGCGCGCCTATGGGCTGCGCACGGGACTGTTCACCTCCCCGCATCTTGTCGATGCTCGCGAGCGGATCTGCCTGGACGCCGAGCCCATCGGCGAGGAGGCCCTGCTGGCTGCCTGGAGCGAGGTCGCGCCCTACGTCGATGTCGTCGACGCGAACTCCGCAGCGGATGGCGGAGCCCCCCTGTCGTACTTCGAGGTGATGACCGGACTCGCCCTGGCCGCCTTCGCGGACGCGCCGGTGGATGTCGCGGTCATCGAGGTCGGCATGGGTGGCGGCTGGGACTCCACGAACGTCGTGCACGGGGCCGTGAGCGTCATCACCCCCATCGGTCTGGACCATCGCGAGTACCTGGGCGACACCATCGAGCTCATCGCGGGCGAGAAGGCCGGCATCATCAAGCCCGGATGCATCACTGTGCTGGCCCAGCAGGAGCTCGCGGCGGCGGAGGTCCTCCTCGAGAGGGCCGTCGAGGTCGATGCGACGGTCGCTCGCGAGGGCGTGGAGTTCGGGGTGCTCTCGCGGGGTGTGGCGGTCGGCGGCCAGGTGCTGCGGCTCAAGGGACTGACGGGGGAGTACGACGAGGTGTTCCTGCCCCTCTTCGGGGAGCACCAGGCGCACAATGCGGCCGTCGCCCTGGCCGCCACCGAGGCCTTCCTCGGCGGGGTGGGGATGCTCGACATCGACATCGTGCGCGAGGGGTTCGCGGCCGTCACCTCTCCGGGACGCCTGGAGGTCCTGCGCCGCGGTCCGGCGGTCATCGTCGATGCCGCCCACAATCCCCATGGCGCGCACGCACTCGCGCTGGCCCTGCAGGACTCGTTCGACTTCGTTCATCTGGTCGGTGTCGTGGGCGTGCTGGCCGAGAAGGATGCGCTCGGCATCCTCACGGCGCTGCAGCCGGTGCTCGACCGCATCGTGGTGACCTCGCCGACGTCGCCGCGGGCCATGGATGCGGACACGCTGGCAGCCCTGGCGGTGGAGGTGTTCAGCGAGGATCGCGTCTTCGTGGAGCCGGAGCTTCCCGAAGCCATCGATCGCGCGCTTGCCCTGGCCGAGGAGGCAGGGGTCTACGAGGGCGCCGGGGTGCTCGTCACCGGTTCGGTCGTGCTCGTGGGCGAGGTGCGCCGCATGCTCGGCACGTCGAGCGGGGGGACGGTCTGACATGAAGGTGCTCTGCTCGTCGGTGCTCGGCATCGAGGTCATCGTCGTCCTGCTCGCCACCTCCCTCGCGACCTCGGACGGTTCCGTCTCCAACACCCGGCTGGCCTGGGGCATCGGCATCGCGCTCATGGTCCTGCTGGCGGTGGCGGCGGGCATGGTCGGGCGCCGAGGAGGCCTCACGATCGGCTGGATCCTGCAGGTGCTGGTGCTCGCGAGTGCGATCGTCGTGGGCTGGACGATGGTGATCGTCGGCGTCATCTTCGTCGCGCTGTGGTGGACGGCGATCTACCTGGGGTCGCGCGTGGACCGGGCCAAGGCCACCGCCCCACCCCCGGACCCGACCGCCGAGCGGCAGTGAATG
>DMPC01000071.1 GCA_003456155.1 Actinomycetota bacterium
GGCCAGCCCGGCGATCAGCGCGTCGGCACAGGTCGTCGCCCGTGCTCGCGAGTCGGGGCCGAGACCATCGATGATGAACAGCGCGTCGGCCGTCGTGTTGGTCAGTCGGGTGCGCACGCACTGTCGCCAGTTCCATCGGCGGCACGTCACGCCTAGGTCATCACGCCACACCACCTCACCCGCATCGGGGTGGTCGATCAGGGGTTCACCATCCGCCATCGTGTCGAACTGCTCGTCACCGACGGCAAAGGCCAGGCGCGGGGCTCCCACGTACCCGGCGAGGTCCTCGCCACCGATGGGGGTCAACTGCAGGACGGAGACGGCGTTGTAGGTGTCGGTGAGGCGGTCGACGCGGGGGAGCCCGCTTCCGGCCCGTCGCAGCAGGGACTCGACACTGGAGCGAGCATGCCGAGGCTTGACACCGAACGAGGCGTAGGCCGCTCGCCAGGGGGCGATCGCCGCAGCCTCTCCGAGGTCGCCGATGGAGGCGAACTCAGCGGCGAAGGCCTCCGCCTGCAGCAGGAGCGCCTCGCTGGTCGCGGATGAAGGGCCGGGTTCCAGACCGGTCGCGGCGATCAGCACGGCGGTGTAGTCAGGGTGTGCGCTGAGCACGTCATTGTCGATCAACGCCCCGGTAAGCAGCTGATCGACGTGGTCGGAGCTCATGGCCGGGTCCGTCCGATCGGCTCGAACACGGTCATCGTGAAGTCGACGGGCCGGCGCGTGGTGTTGCGATACGCGTGGGGGGCGTCGGCGCGGAACGAAGCGCCCGACGTCAGGACGACCTCCTCATCGCCGACCGTGAGAAGCAGGCGTCCGCGGGTCACGGCGATGAGCTCGTACGTACCGGGGGTGTGTGCCTCGGAGGTGTACTCCTCACCCGGCTTCAGGTGCCAGTGCCACAGTTCAAGAGCATCGGGCGTGCGCGCGTGCGAGATGAGCACGCCGGATCCTCCGGCCGGTCCGCGCCAGAGGGTCCGCTGCTCGGACGGTTCGGTGATGACGATGGCCGACTCCCCGGACGTCCCTCCCACGAGCTCGGCGAGAGGAACCTGCACGGCAGCCGCCAGGCGCACCAGGGTGCCGAGGGTCGCGTTCGCACGGCCTGCCTCGATCGTCACGATCATGCGTCTGCTCACGCCGCTGGCGGCCGCGAGCTCGTCGAGCGTCCATGTCCGGTCGAGTCGCGCAGCGCGGAGTCGTTGGCCGAGAGCGCCGGCGATGGGATCGATGCCGGGGGAGTCGGGATCCCTGTCGGATAGTGCAGTCGTCACCATGATCAGTGCACTATAGTGCACTCGCTTCGCCTCCGGGCCGGCGACTGATCGGAGTGACGATGCTCGAGCGAGTTCCGGCGTGGACGCTGGCCGTCGTCGCCATGCTCTCCGTGCAGCTTGGTGCCGCGGTCTCTATCGGCCTCTTCGACGACATCGGCGTCGCGGGCACGGCCTGGCTGCGCCTGACGCTGAGCGCCATCGTGCTGATCCTTCTCGTGCGACCGAGGTACTGGCAGTGGTCGATGCGCCAGCTGCGTGCCCCGGTGCTCCTCGGAGTGGTCTCCGCGGGCATGACCCTGTGCTTTCTCGCCGCCATCGATCGGCTGCCGCTGGGCACGGTCGTGGCCATCGAGTTCCTGGGCCCCCTGACGGTCGCTGCCCTGAGCAGCCGCACCCGACGGGCGCTGGCATGGCCGGCTCTCGCCCTTATCGGAGTCGTCCTCCTCATGGAGCCGTGGCAGGCGGACGTCGACCTCATCGGAATCGCCCTGGCGGCCGTGGCCGCAGTCGGCTGGGCTCTCTACATCGTCATCACCCAGCACGTCGGTGATCGATTCGACGGCTTCTTCGGCCTGTCGGTCTCCATCCCCGTGGCCGCGCTCATCACGGCAGTCGTCGGAGTACCGCAGGCGTGGGGCAACCTCACCCTCGAAGTGCTGCTCGTGGGCCTGGGCGCCGCGGCACTGCTGCCGCTGATCCCCTGGAGCCTGGAGTTCCTCGCGTTGCGCCGGCTCACCAAGGCCGCCTTCGGAACGCTCATGGCGCTGGAGCCGGCGTTCGCTGCCATCATCGGATTCCTCGTCCTGAGTCAAGGGCCGCAGGCGATGGACCTGATCGGAGTGGCGCTGGTGATCGTCGCGGGCGTGGCTGCCGCCCGCACCGGCGATCGGGATCAGCAACGACCGGACCTGGAGTCCCCGATCACCTGACGGACGAGACAGCGCCGCTGCCCGGCGTGCTGCTCCTCGCTGCTGGTGCACCGACGACGCGTGGCGGTGCGCGGCGAAGGGGGCACGGGCTGGAATTCTGGCTCCGTGAGTGACTCGACCCCGCCGCCGCAAGCCGATGAACCGTCGGCCCCGGGGCGCACCTCACGTGGCTTGCCGCACGGCTGGTGGCGCACGAGGCCGACCCTTCGTCGACCCTCACTGCCAGGCGGCGGAATGCCCCGCCAGCCCTGGCTCATGGGGCTCGCTGCCGGTCTCTGGGCTGCGGTCATCAGCCTGCTCCTGGCGATGCTGCCCATGCTCATCCTCTGGCTGAGCTCCCTGGATGCCGGGCCTCGGGAGTCGGTGCGGCTCGGCGGGCTCCTGTGGCTCGTGGCCAACGGCTCCGCGGTGTCGATCTCCGGAGTGACGATGACCCTCCTGCCGTGGGGGCTCGCGATCATCCCGCTGCTCCTGCTCGGCTACGCAGGCACCTGGGCGACCCGGCGCAGCGACGTGTCGCAGGCGCGTGAGCTCGTCTGGATCGTCGTGCCGGGCGTCGCGGTCTACACGCTCATCGGAGGCGTCATCGCCGAGATGACCTTCGAGCCGAGCTCGCGCGTCGATCTGCTGCATGGCGTCCTGGCCTGCCTGGTGATCGCGGTGATCGGGTTGGGGGCGGGTGCTGTCCACGGCTCCGGGGTCCTCGCGACGGGAGTGATCCCGGCCGTGGTCGGCGTTCCCCTCCGTGCCGGGATCGTCGCGCTCGCCACGATTGTGGGCCTCGGTGCGCTGGGCGCGACGCTCTCCCTCATCGCTCACATTGACGATGCCATCACCCTGACCCAGTCCCTGGGGGCGGGCCTGGGGGGTGGAGCGGGCCTTCTCATCCTTGGACTTGCGTACGTCCCGGTCATGGCCGTCTGGGGGGCGTCCTACCTGCTCGGCGCCGGCATCGGACTCGGGCCCGAGGCCACGATGTCGCCCTTCCTCGCGGCGAGTGCACCGGTCCCGCTCCCGCCGTTCCCGCTGCTCGCCGCGCTGCCCCCGCAGCCCCCGCCCCTGGCGTGGCTGCTCCCCATCCTCGGCGTGCTCGCCGGTGCCCTCGCCGGTGCACTGATCGGCCGGCGGCTGCGTCACGAGCAGCGACTCGTGCGA
>DMPC01000016.1:0-1620 GCA_003456155.1 Actinomycetota bacterium
ACATGTCCAGCAAGTCGATCGCGTCCGGCAGGGAGAGTCGGATCTGCTCGCTGCGACGCAGCCCCGCGTTGTGCACCACAACATCCGGCGCGGCGTAGCCCGCCACGACCATCACGGGCAGGAGGAGCCAGGCAGCGCCCCCCATCCGAGCGCCCATCAGCAGGCCGATGAGCAGACCGACGGCGAGAGTCGCCAGTCGAGCCTCGTTGGCGTGGTCGAGCGCCCCGGCGTCAAGGCGCCCCGCCCGAGCCAGCTGCCGGCCTAGCCACGCGCGATGCCGCGCCGTGATCAGGTGCGCGGCTGACGCACGCACGAGCGAGGGAACACGGATGCCGTGCGGGGCGCCAGCACTCACATCATCGGGATCCGTCCCGATGTAACTGGTGGCCACCAGGGCAAGGGATCGTCGGACTGCAGTTGCGTCACGCAGCGCGACGACCAACAAGGCAGCGGTGACCACAGCCAGACCGGTGAGGGCGGCAATGAGCCCAGGAAGAAGGAGGGGTGTCATCACACTCGGATCCTCACGATCGCGCGCATCCATACCCACCCGAGGAGCATCAGGACCACGAGCGCGACCATCATCGCGATCCCGAGCGGACTGCTCCACAATTGGGAGACGTACTCTCGTCGGAAGAGCAGCAGAAACAGGAAGACACCCACGGGCAGTGCCATGAGGACGTAGGCGGACAGGCGTCCCTCAGCGGACAGGGTTCGGACCTCACGGCCGAGAGCGTGTCGATCGCGAATCGTCGCGGCGGCACCATCGAGGATGCTGGAGAGGTTTCCCCCGACCTCACGCTGCAGCCCGAGAGCGGTGACGGTCCACCGCAGATCTTCGTTGCCCATCCGCACAGCGCAGGCCATGAGTGCGCTGTCGAGATCGGAACCGACCTGCGCCTCGGCGAGCGCACGCCTGATCTGACGTCCCACCTCGCCGTGGTTCTGGTCTGCAGACGACTCAAGTGCCTGAGTGAAGGACAGTCCGGCGCGCAGGGCACTGGCCAGGAGCAGCAGGAAATCCGGCAGTTCGTCGGCGAACGCTCGCTGGCGCCGTTCCACCCGCATGCGGAGCGACAGAGTGAAGACGGCGGGTACGCCGATCAGGGCGAGCAGACCCAGCCAAACGGTTCCCCACACCAGTACAGACACGATGATCAAGGCAACGGCAATGAGTGCCTGAATCCCGAGCCAGGCCGCGGGCGACAGCGATACGGCACCGGCTGCGAGCTCAGAGGACAGGCCGGAGAGCATCTGCTCGACGCGTGAGTCAGTCCCCGACGGCCTGGCCCCCCTCGGCACACGCGAGTTCCGCGTGACCGTCCTCTCAACGCCTGGCGAGGAGGAGTAGTCCAGCACCTGTTGGATGCGCTGACGTCGACCCCGGCTGCGTGCAGCCGCTCCGACAGCTACTCCGACAGCGAGCGTCGCAAGAGCGATGACCACCGCAGCCACGAGTGCAGGAAGCGGGGTGCGGTCACTGCTCAGGTCAGCCGGCGGCCCCGGATCAGACGCCGATGACAGCGCCGAAGGTCCCGTCTCGGCACGGAGCGCTCCGTCGCTGGGCAGCCGAACACGTCCCGACCATCGATCCATCTGCCAGGCCACCGTGGCCGTTGC
>DMPC01000016.1:1770-3203 GCA_003456155.1 Actinomycetota bacterium
CACAGCAAGCGTGACGCGGGGCCCCGTCAGCGCGGCGCCGAGTGAGCGAAACCGATCGATCAGACTGGAGGCCTCCGCAACCGATGTGACAGTGCCCATCCTGGCGAGCTCGCTGAGGGGATTCCCCAGTCCCGGATCCCGACCGAGGGACACGATGTCGATGCCGACGTCGGCAGCCTTGGCCTCATCCACCACCACTCGCGCACTCGCCTGGCTCTCGGTGTCCTCCCCGTCGCTCAGCACGATGAGTCGACCCCCGCGGTCATCCGGGAGGAGGCCTATCGCCTGGATCATGGAGTCTCGCAACGCCGTCCCTCCTTCTGGGCGCAGGTCACCCAGCGCAGCGACGACGTCCGAACGAGATGCTCCCGGGGCAACGAGCGTGACCGGCTGCTCGCGAACCGCGACGAGTCCGACATCAACGCGATCGGGCAACTGCTCCAGCAGAGCCTCAGCGGCGGCTCGGGCAGCCCGCATCCGCGCCCCACTCATCGAGCCGCTTGCATCGATGACCAGCACGACCGCAGAGACTTCGTCCTTCGGGAGTTGCACCGTGGCGGCCGCCGGGATCGTGGTGCTGCCGATCTGAACGGCAGCCTCCATCGACACGCCTGGGGGTGGGGCAGCATCGGCGGGCAGCCCCAGGACGAACTCGACAGAACGGTCAGAGACTCGTGACACCACTACGCTCGACAAGTCCTCGGCCCAGGCCGGCACACCCGAACTGATCACCAGGGCTGACATCACCAGAGCCGCCGGAAGCAGGACCCTTCGCGCGAACATCGTGCCCTCCTCCCCCTTGCGTCTCAGCGCCGGAACAGCGAGGTCGGCAGATCTACGCCTCTGTCGAGAAGACTCGTCGTCAACTGCGGAGTGATCCCCGTAGGAACCAAGCGGCCAAGGGCCCCACGCCCTGATTCATGTGCGTACTCGAAGGCGAAGATGTCCTGCATCAGGACGGTGTCGCCCTCACGGCCCACGATCTCGGAGATCTGAGTCACGTGGCGACTTCCGTCCCTGAGTCGCTCCTGGTGGATGACGAGGTCCAGGGCGCTCACGACCTGCTCCCGAATGACCCGCACCGGAAGCTCCATGCCCGCCATCAGGACCATGGTCTCGATGCGGGAAAGGGCATCCCGCGGACTGTTCGCGTGGACCGTGGAGAGCGAGCCCTCATGTCCGGTGTTCATCGCTTGCAGCATGTCCAGAGCAGCCGCGTCACGGACCTCACCAACGATGATTCGATCCGGTCGCATGCGCAGCGAGTTCCGCACGAGATCCCGGATCGTCACTAGGCCTGCGCCCTCGACGTTGACCGGGCGCGATTCCATCCTCAGGACGTGTGGCTGTGACAACTGCAGCTCGGCCGCATCCTCGATCGTGATGATCCGCTCATCTGCGGGGATGAAGGCGCTGAGCACGTTCAGGGTGGT
>DMPC01000158.1:0-5490 GCA_003456155.1 Actinomycetota bacterium
CGCCCGTCGCCTGCGCGGTGTAGCCCGGCTCGTCAAACGAGACCCGAACATGCGACTGGGCCGCGAGGTTGTAGACCTCGTGGGGATGGATCTCCCGCACCAGCTGCTGCATCCGAGCGGCATCCGTGACGTCGCCGTAGTGCAGGTGCAGGTTGCGGCCGGGGATGTGCTCGTCATGGTGCAGGTGGTCGATCCGGGAGCGGTTGAACGTGCTCGACCGACGCACGACACCGTGAACCTCGTAGCCCTTGTCCAGCAGCTGCTGGGCCATGTACGAGCCGTCCTGCCCGGTCACGCCCGTGATGAGCGCACGCTTCGCCTCTGACAAAGGTTCCTCCTGTGGAAAGACTGGTCGATAGCCTATCGGCGCAACCACCACCCAACGGCAGCCCGACCCGCAGAGGAGCCAGATGAGCCTTCGTCACCGGCTCAACGACGCTGCAGGCCGCTGGGCCACCCACCGGACCAACCGGAAGGTCTACAACAGCCGCGTCCTCCTCGTCGCTGACCACTGGGACGGCAGCGTCCAGCAGTTCTACCACTTCTTGCTCGGCTACCTGGCGCCCGTCGCTCTGTGGGTGCGTGAACACCCTGATGTAGCAATCTCCATGCGGGGCTGCGGACCGATGGACCCGTGGTTAGCTCTCGTGGGGGAGCGCGTCGATCTCGAGGTCATCCCTCCCGGCACCGCTCTGCACATGGTCGTGGGGGATCGCATGGCCCACAAGGTGCTGCCGGGTCTGGACGACCCGTCTGCATTCGACCGAGACTCCCTGCTGAGGGGCGCCGATGCCATCAGAGAACTCATGGATCTCCCACCTGGTGGCAGCGGCGGGCCCCACACCATCGTCATCGATCGGGCAACCAGCGAGGACTTCTACCACGGGCCCGCGTCGGAGACCCACATGTCTGGAGGTGAACGAAGGTCTACCCCGAACCTGAGGGACGTGGTCGATCTGGTTCATGGTGCAGAGGTTGTCGATCTCGCGCGGATCGAGCCGAAGGATCAGATTCGCCTCATGGGATCGACGACGGTTCTTGTTGGTCAGCACGGGGCCGGTCTGGTTCACATGCTCTGGATGACCCCTGGTTCTCTCATCGTCGAGATCGCACCTCCGCTTCCCCCTGAGGTCGTCCACCTCTTTGAGCAGCTGGCGAGATGCCTTGGTCATCGCTACGTCCGTGTCCCCCAAGAGACCGTGCATGCCCCGGTCGACCTTGAAGCCATCGCACGTGCCATCCGATCAAATGCTCAGTCCTGACGATTAACGAGCGCCGTCAGGGCAGGTGCTAGGGCTTTGCTCATCGGCACACTCAGATGGGATCCATCGAGATAGCGCCACTCATCACCCATGTTGGTGGAGCACAAGCCCGACTGGCACACCTCAGCTCGTGGGTCCCATACCAATCCACCTGCATCCATCACGGCCTGTTCGACCCTTGAAAACAATGACGATGTCTCATCGATGACCTCCGACTCGGAGCGCTGCGCACCACACGAGGCGATGTCCACAAGAGCCTCAACCGTCGTGCATTGCGATGGCCTCCACGCCTCGTATGCCATAACTGTCTTGGGGAATCCCGGGGGTGGGAGGATGACCATGACGCGGTGACCTGCAGTCGTGAGTCGTTGGACCGCCCTCGAGAGGCCATCGATGTAGACGGATTCCTTCGAGGCAGTGTCGAAAACGGGAAGTGTCGCTCCGGGTGACACAAGGCCGACACCATCGATCACGAGGTAGCCCAGCGTGGAACTGATGACGACATCGCTCGGCTCCTGTTCAGCGAGCCATGACAATGACCCCTCAATGTTCTCGGCGCAGCCATCATCAAGGCGTCCATCTACGTAGATACGCGCGTCGATGAAGGGGCAAGCGCCCTTGGTACCAACAACCACAGGACGCCCAGTCTGCTCACCTGCAAGCGTGAGGCCCTCCCCCAGGGCACCCGCCATGGAATCGCCGACGAGATAGATCGGCTGCCCCGACGCTTCACCGTTCCATCGGCATTCCGGTCCACGCTCACCTATCGGCGTGGACGAGTTGCATTGCTCGAGCCACCTATGCTGCTCAGACACCTGCGTCGTCATTTTGCGAATACCCGCATTGAGCCAGCCCTCACGTGCGCCAACCATGAGACCAACGGCCAAGATGACCACGAGAACCACGCAGGCGGTGCCCAGCGCAATGATCGATCGGCCGCTGAGTGTCGAGAAGCGAACGGGGTTCTCAACAAACCTGAGAGTGAGCGCGGCGAGCACCAAGGACAAGAGCGCCGCGACCAGCGGCGCTGCGGTCACGGAGGGGAGCAGCATCACGCTGAACGCGATTAGGGGCCAATGCCACAGGTACCACGAGTAGGACGCATCGCCCATGGCCACCATTGGCCGGTTGGTGAGGGCCTGGATTCCCCACGGTTCCGCGTTGCCTGCCGCGAGGACCAGCGCAGTGCTCACTACGGGAAGCAGCACGATCCAGCCGGGAAAGAGTGACGCCTCAGTGATCACAAGAACACTCGCGACGATACCCACCAACCCCAACCACCACGTTCCCGTAATGATGGGACGAGGCCATGGCAGGCTTCTGTGACGGACGGCAAACCAGACAAGAGCCCCAACACCGAACTCCCACGCTCGGGTGGGGGATGAGTAGAAGGCGAACCACTCCGGATCGGTCAGAGGGCCGCTCACCACACCGAAGGTCATGGTGACGGAGAGCGCGAAGGACAGGGCAACACCGATAACGAGGCCCGCCACCATCAGCGCCTGGCCGGACGCGCGACGACGCGACCACCACCACAGCAGCAGGAGAAGGGCCGGGAACACGAGGTAAAACTGCTCCTCGACCGAGAGCGACCATGTGTTGAGCAGTGGATTGTTCGTCGGTGGGGTGGCGAAGTAGTCGCCCGATCGAAGGAAGATCACCCCGTTGGCGAACATCAGGATCGCCCCGATGGCCGTCGCTGCGGTGGTCGTCTGCTGACCATCGAACGGGGATCCCAGCAGGAAGGTCAGTAGAAGGGTCACTACCAGTACCAGCGTCAGCGCGGGGATGAGCCTCTTGACCCTGCGCCCGTAGAACCGGCGCATCCGAATGGTTCCGGCGGTCGCGAGTTCCCGCATCAGCATGCCCGTGATGACGAAACCGGAGATCACAAAGAAGATGTCCACGCCCACGAAGCCGCCTGGCAGAGGCAGGCCCGCGTGAAATGCGACCACCACGATCACAGCGAGAGCGCGCAGGCCCTGGATATCGCGCCTCGGAGTGTGCACGCGCAGTTCCTCAGACGCGGATGCATGGCCGACTGCAGACACGGGAGGATGCTAACGGTCATTCCACAACGGACCTCCCCTCTAGAGTGCAGCTATGGGTGAGGTGGCTGCGGTCATTCCCGGCTTCGAGCCTGATGCTGCGGAGATCCTGACCCTGGCCACCAGCCTGATGGCCTCGGGAATCCCCGTCCTCGTTGTGGATGACGGATCCGCTGACGCAAACTACCTAGACGCATGCAAGGACCGGGGTGCGTCCGTGATCGTCCACGAGTCGAACGAGGGCATTGCTCGCAGCCTGAACGACGGACTCGCATTCGCTCGATCCCTGGACGCCACATGGCTGCTCACCGTTGATCAGGACACTGTGCTGCCTTCCGGCTACGTCAACTCCCTCCTCGCCTACGCCGACCCTCGAGTCGGCGTGATCGGCGCGGAGATCATCGGTGACGCCTCCGGGGACCTCCGCTATCCCGTCCGTGAAGTCAGCGGACGCCTCGTGACGGATGAGGTCTTCCAGACAGGCTCCCTCTGGTCGGTACCAACCCTGACAAGGCTTGGGGGATTCGACTCATCTCTGGGGATAGACGCGGTGGATGCTGAAGCCTGCCTCAAGGTGCGGGAGGCCGGTATGTCTGTGGCACTGGCTCGCGGCGTGCGGCTGGAGCACCGGTACGGATCAGGGGCCATGCTGAAACTCCTGGGACGTTCCATCGTGGCGACTCACCACTCCCCGGCTCGAAGGGAGTCGATGGTGCGCAACCGTCTGCGTCTGTTCCCCCGCGAGTTCCGCCAGTCACCCGTGCATGCCCTGCGCACCCTCCGTCGAGTGGGTGTCAATGTCCTGCTCGGCGTGACAGTCGAGGATGACCGCTGGGCCAAGGCCCTCGGCAGTGCTCGAGGACTCATGCCTCGGCGCTGAGTTGCTTGGGCCAGGAGACTCACCGTCCATGGCAGAGGGCTCAACGCCCACGAATGTTGCTAGATTCTGCGCGAATGTGGCACCGCATCCTGCTTCTTCGGGCCTGACTTCAGGAGAGTCGTGTTGACCGTCCATGGCACGGCTTCGGCCCACGCGAGCACCAGGCAGACCCCGAGCTGGCTCGCTCCGACCGCACTGGGTGGGGCTCTGGTGCTCCTCTTCCTCTACTGGTCCTTGAACTGGTGGTGGATCGGAACCACCCGCTTCGATGGGTGGAGCACGGGTGACTGGCTGATCAGCTACGACGGTGGATTCGTGCGGCGGGGACTGTTCGGTTCACTCGTGCTCGGCCTGACGCCAGAGTCCTTTTCCGTCCTGACCGTCGTGACGGCGATTCAGATCGCCCTGATGGGGATGCTGTTTGGTCTTCTCTTTCTCCTATACCTGCGCACCTCACGCTCCAAGACGTGGGCGATGGTTCTCCTGTCTCCAGCCGGACTCATGTTCTTCGCACTGGGCATGGCAAACGAGCAGGCGGGGCCTCGTAAGGAGCTCCTGGTGATGACCGCCTTGGCGCTGGTCGCGATGGGCTTTCGGCGATCCTCATGGTTTCCCTGGGCCGTCGGTGGCTTCGCGCTCTTCACCTTCGCGACATTGGCTCACGAGGCGTCCGCGCTCGTGCTGCCAGCATTCGCGTACCTCATCTTCTTGGGAAGTGGCGGTCGCGAGTCAACAGCCAAGATCCGTCAGCGTGCCCTGATTGCTGCCTATTCAGGCGTCGCTGCCATCGCCGTTGTCCTAGCCATAATCTTTCCCGGGAATGCCGGAGTCCAGCAGGCCATCTGTGAGGCGTGGATAGGCCGTGGAGTTATGGCGAACTGTCAGGGAGAGGCCCTCGGCTCACTCACGCTCACCGCCGATCGCATCACGGAGGTCTTCGCAGCCCAGTTGTTCCCCCACTACTGGGAATACCTGCTGGTGATCGCGTTGGCAGCCTTGCCGCTGTATGCGGTCCGCTTCCTGCCGCAGCACGGGAAGGCGACACTCATCATCCTCGCCTTTCTGGCACCCCTGTTCCTCATCGCATGGGACTACGGGCGCTGGATCCTCCTCGCCGCCATGACTCTGTCGATTCTTGCTCTGGCGCTCGCCGCCGATCCGAATGAACCCCAACCCATGCAGGTCTCCACCATCGGGATACTTGCCTACTGCTTTCTCTGGGGCTTTCCTGGCTATGCGAATGAGGCCCCGGTCCTTTACGACGGCTGGATCTTTGTCTGGCTCAAGGACTACCTTCCGA
>DMPC01000158.1:5505-8525 GCA_003456155.1 Actinomycetota bacterium
TCTTCGTGCCCATTGCGCGTGGTGGGGGCTGGTACTCAGGCGGCCGCTGCGATAGGTGGCGGGAGATGCGTCTGAGAGTTCCTGTCGGGACGTTGATGCCTTGCGGGCTATACACGTCGGTCGATGAATGCTCTGGCTGTCCAGAGGAGCCCACGGGCGCGACNNGTCTGGCTCAAGGACTACCTTCCGAGTGCCATTTTCTGACCCTTCGCACTCATCGCGAGCGGTGGGGACTGGTGCGCAGGCGGCCGTTGCGATGGATGACGGAAGATGCGTCTGAGAGTTCCTCTCGGGACGTTGATGCCTTGCCAGCTACACGCGTCGGTCGACGAATGCTCTGGCCGTCCAGAGGAGCCCACGGGCGCGACGTCGCAGACGGTGATGGAACCGTTCGCTTCTTTGCCACGCGTCGACCGCGAAGAGCGCACCGGTCGACTGCGCCAAGAGCAGTGCCAACTGGTCGCGCGTGACATCCGGATGAAGGCGCGGCACCTCCTGGGCTTGTCGCGCTTGATCGACCAACCATGCATCGCGGTAGCGACGAGAGTGGTGGAACGACAAGAGCGAGCGGAAGAGCGACGGAGATGAGGACGACGACGCGTGATGCATGTGAGCGTCACGGATCATGGTCACATCCCAGCCCGCAGCCTGCAGGCGAGCATTGAAGTCGGCATCCGCGTACTGCACCGGGTAGTACTGCTCGTCCCAGCCACCCGCGTCGTCCCATGCCGTCGCACGAATCAGCAGACCACTTCCGGCGACATATGAGAGATCATCCGGCAGCCGGACCGATCCTGCTGATCGTGACCGCATGGGCCATCCCCGCAACGGCATGCCGTCCAGGCTCAGGTACACCCCACCCGAGCGACGCTTGACTCGACCGCGGTCGTCGACAGCAAGGGGCCTGACCGCTCCCACACGCGGCTGCTCGTGGAGGGCCTGCAGCAACAGCTCCAGGCAACCGGGCTCCACCACCATGTCGTCCTGCACAGCCCACAGGTACGTGGCGTTCGAGTGCTGTCGACCAAAGTTGAGGCCCCCAGCCCACCCGAGATTCACTCCTGTCTGGAGGAATGTCACCCGGCCTTCCACGATCGGATCGGCGTGACCATCACCACCGTTGACGACACAGAGAACACGGACGTCTCCTTGGCCATCCGAGGCAAGAACGGAGTCGATGGCCCGGTCGAGTCTTTCCGACCTGCGCAGGGTGGGAATGAGCGCCACGACGTCGGCAGCACCCTCATCTCCCGCCTGGCTCACCTCCATTGAGTCGGGAAGGCCTGAGTTGCATCAAAGGGAATGTGCTCGTTGCTCACGGGCAGCGTTCGCCTGTCCGGTCGCGCATGGTCGTACGGCAGCGTGGGGAAGTTGATGAGCTGCGCCTCGGTGTGCCCGACGTTGACGTTGAGGTGCCACACGCCCGGAGGGATCGTCACCTGCCGCACGGCTTCGGGAGCCAGCATGATCCGCTGGATGACCCCGCGAGTCCCAGACTCGGGCCTGTCGTCGTAGAGCACGAGGAGGACCTCGCCCGCAATGAGCGTGTAACGATCATGCTTGTGATCGTGCACCCCCCAGCCCTTGGTCACGCCGGGGCGGATGGTGAACGCATAGGCGTAGACGAAGGGTTCGGACCAGTAGTCCGACTCCTCGGGCCAGATCTCGAAGACCCGCCCGCGGTGATCGATGTGGGTCACGGGAGCGAAGGTTCGAACGCCGTCGATGCACGGTGCCAGGCTCCGGCCATCACGCGTCACCGTCGCTTCGTCGGGTACTCCCGGAGCCTCCATGCACGAAGCCTGTCACGGGAGGGCCATGCCGGAGGCCGAACCACCCGGTAGCGTCTGCGGGATGAAGGGGATCATCCTGGCCGGCGGCACCGGCAGTCGGCTGTGGCCGATCACCAAAGGCGTCAGCAAGCAGCTGCTTCCGGTCTACGACAAGCCGATGATCCACTACCCGCTGTCGACCCTGATGGCTGCCGGACTGCGGGAGATCCTCGTCATCACCACCCCGGAGGATTCGGAGTCGTTCTCGCGCCTGCTCGGCGATGGCGCGCCGTGGGGCATGCGCATCGAGTACGCCGTCCAGCCGCGACCGGAGGGCCTGGCGCAGGCCTTCATCATCGCCGAGTCGTTCCTCGCCGGTGATCAGGCCGCGTTGATCCTTGGCGACAACCTCTTCTACGGCCCGCGCTTGGGCCGTCACCTGTCGGAGCTGACGACGCAGGTCGGGGCCCACGTCTTCGCGTACGAGGTGGCCAACCCGTCCGAGTACGGGGTCGTCGAGTTCGACGACAGCGGGCGCGTCATGTCCATCGAGGAGAAGCCCTCCGCGCCGAAGAGCAACTACGCCGTGCCGGGGCTCTACTTCTACGACGAGAACGTCGTCGAGGTGGCCAAGTCGATCACCCCGTCGGCGCGGGGCGAGCTGGAGATCACGGCGGTCAACGACCACTACCTGCAGCAGGGTTCGCTGACCGTCACCGTGCTCGAGCGCGGCACGGCGTGGCTCGACACCGGGACCTTCCGATCGCTGCAGGACGCCGGCGAGTTCGTCCGCGTCATGGAGGATCGCACCGGCACCAAGGTCGGGTGCGTCGAGGAGATCGCCTGGCGCAACGGGTGGATCACGTCGGATCACCTCGTCGCGCTCGCCGAGCCACTGCTCAAGAGCGGGTACGGGGAGTACTTGGTCCGGCTTGCGGGTCGCTGACCGGATCTCGCCCGTTGGTGTATTGCATGTGTATTGTGAGTGCATGAGCCGCACCAACATCGATCTCGACGACTTCGCGGTCGAGATCGTCATGTCTCGGTTCAACTTTTCCAGCAAACGCGAGGCCGTGAACTTCGCCCTTCGGGCGCTCGCCGCAGAGTCTCTCACGCTGGATCAGGCCCGGGCGCTTCGGGGATCCGGGTGGGATGGCGACCTCGATTCCCTCCGAGAGTCCCGAACCGCGTGATCCTGCTCGACACCTCCGCGTGGATTGAGTTCCTGCGAGACACCGGGAGCCCGGT
>DMPC01000158.1:8764-10180 GCA_003456155.1 Actinomycetota bacterium
TGGAGGTCCTTGCCGGAGCCCGATCGGACTCGCACCTTCGCGAGCTTCGCGGGCTACTCGCTCGCGCTGTGTCGCTGCAGGTCACGCCGGCCCACTATGAGCTCGCAGCAGCGCTCTTTCGGTCGGCACGTCAGGAGGGGCTCACGGTTCGCCGGCTCAACGACTGCCTGATCGCAGCCGTGGCCATCACCCACGAGGTGCCGCTGCTCCACGCCGACCGAGACTTCGACGCCCTCGTCCACGTGAGCGACCTGATGGTCGACACCGCTTGATGACGGGCTATCTGCGCAGCACCCGCCGCAGCTTCTCCGCAGCCCGGTAGCTCCTGCTCGACAGCACGGCCGCGAGAGCAGCAGCATCGGCACCGGACTCGCCGGACAGGCTGCTGGTCGGCACCTCGGGCATGAGGGTGATGCGACGGAAGAAGTCCGTGAGGTGAGCTGCGAAGGCATCCCAGGTCTGACGCGCGATGGCCGACTCAAGAGCCGCGATGCGCGCCGCTCTGGCGTCCTCGCTGGCCAGCAGAGCCGTGAGATCCGCGGCGTGGGCGTCGATGCTCCACGTGGACGGCAGGCCGGGAGCCATCGCGACCTCCTTGAGGGGCCCGAAGTCCGTGAAGACGGTGGGGGTGCCGAGGGCGGCGGCCTCGTAGGGGACGAACCCGAACCCCTCCGCACTGCTGGGGTAGAGAGCGGCCGTCGCGTTCGCCAGCAGCCAGGCGCGGCTGGCGGACGACACATGGCCGACGGTGTGGACGGTTCCGCGGAGGTCGAGGTGTCGGGCCCGGAGGTCGTCCTCGGCGTCCTTGCTCGAGCTGGACTTCACGTGCAGGCCCGCGAGAACGAGGTCGCACGGCTGGCCCTCCTGCAGGGCGCGCTGCCACACCTTGATCGCGAAGTCCCGGTTCTTGTGCTGGAAGTCGTTCCCGAGCACCACGACAAAGCGCTTGCCCTTCAACGCCTTTACGACGTCAGCGAGATCCGCCCCCGGCTCATCCGGCGCGCTCGCGGCGGTGATGTGGTCCAGACCCAGCACGATCGGCTCGACCCGTTCGGGATCCAGCCGCGGCACCTCGTCGAGCAGCCGCTGAGCGACATCGGCACTGATGGTGGTGATGCCGTCGACGCTGAGGGCGACCTTGCGCTGCAGGGCGCGGTAGGCGTGCCAGGCCTCAGGCGAGGCGTGATAGCGGGGGATGTCGTAGGCGATCAGGTCGAGATAGGTCGTCACGACGCGTGCACCGAGCCGGCGAGCCTGGCCGATCGTGCCTCGGCCGTCGATCTGGTTCGGGTACCAGACGACGTCGGATCGTCTCACCTCGTCGACCGCGACGAGCTCGACCTTCTCGTGCCCCGTGAGGTGCTGGGCGTAGGGCGGGAGCTCCTCGAGGCCGACGACGCGGATGGCGGTGATCTC
>DMPC01000158.1:10426-11222 GCA_003456155.1 Actinomycetota bacterium
AGCCACGTGACGTCAACGGTGACGGTCAGGCGCCCGGCCTTGGGCGCGTACGCACGCAGGGCACGGTGGCGGGAGCTGGACGGATCGTCGGCCTCCACGATGTCGACCTGAATCGGCGCCCTCGCGGCCTCCGCATGGGCGACATCGGCGTCCTTCGTCATCCACCAGTCGTGCCACAGGCCACGCTCGCTGGCCCTCGTCAGCCAGCCTTCGACGGCCGCTGCATCATCGACGTCGAGCGGGCCGACCAGATCCTCAAGGTCGGTGGCGATCGCCAAGAGAGGGCCGGCCGGGCCCGCGGCCCGAAGCCACTGCCCGGTGCTTGTCGGCACCGCCACGAGGGAGAGGCTGGCGATCCGAGGGTCGGAGTCGATGCGACTGGTGAACTCGGCGAGGCGGTCCATGGTCAGCAGCGCAGGATCGCCGATGACCGCGAGCGTGCGCCCCCGGCGGGAGCGGATGACCTCGTTCACCCCTGAATCCTGTCAGCCCGAGGGTCTCAAGGACTGTGGACCTGCCGTGGAGCGAACGAGCGGCTCCTCATTGCAGCCTTCAATCACCCTTGCCGAAGCGCTCATGAGCGGCCTGGCGACTCGTGCCCAGAGCCGCTCCGATGACAGTCCAGGAGTCCCCTGCTTCGCGAGCTGCCCGAACAGCCGCGCGAAGTGCGTCATCCGCGGCTTCCACATCACGCATGGCGGCACGGATGGCCCGAAAGCTCGCTGCATCTCGGGCCGGGTTGGTGGCGGGCGACAGTGAATCGAGTCCGGTCGCATCCTTCGTTCGAGTCGTCATC
>DMPC01000043.1:0-1808 GCA_003456155.1 Actinomycetota bacterium
GCCTCCACTGCGGCGAGGATCCAGGGAAGGTGCGCGTCGTTCGCCAGCGCGATGTAGACCGCGTCGACCTCAGGGTCGGCGATGACGGCCTCGTAGGAGTCATGGGCGTGGTCGGGCTCGAGTGCGGCCGCTCGGTTCCGATCCCGTGCACCCACCGCCCGCAGGTGAGCGCCTGACGCCTCATGGACGGCAGCAGCCGTCGCCTGGGAGGCCAGCCAGCCCGCGCCGAGGAAGCCCCAGCGGACCTGCGTCACGGCAGCAGGTCGGGCACCACGGGCCGCCCGAGATCCCGCGCGGACGTCTCGGCAGCCTCCATCACCGCCACGACGTCACGCGACTGCTGAGCGGAAACCTGCATGCGGGTCCCGCGCGCCAGGTGGTCGGCGAGTTCCCGGTGGAACGTGTACGGCGGAACCTCGTCGAGCGGGACCTCGACCCGCTCGCCGCCCGGGGAATGCAGGAACAGCCTCGCCGGCCGGTCGGCCACCGCCGGCTCCGCCGCCGGGTCCCATTCGCCGACGATGGCTCCCGTCGTGCCGAGGACATGGAACTTCGGGCGACGCGCAGCAGCCAGATCAGAGTTCGTGAAGACCGCCTGCGTGCCGTCCTCGAAGGTGATCGTGACGGTGGCGTGGTCGGCGTTGGTCACGTGCGTCCAGTGCCGCTTGTGATTGACCCCCGAGACATGTGCGACCGGAACCGTGAACAGGTCGAGGATCTGATCGATGTAGTGCGAGCCCCAGTCGAAGATCGCACCGCCGGAGACCGCAGCGTCGGAGTGCCAGTAGTCGCAGGGCCGCGAGTAGCCTCCGACGAAGCTGTCGTAGTGGAACATCTCGCCGATGGCGCCGTCGCGGATGAGCCGGCGCATCGTGACGAAGTCGGCATCGAAGCGCCGGTTCTGGTAGACGACCAGGGTGCGATCACGCTCGTCGGCCAGCGCCATCGCCTCATCGCACTCGTCGGCCGTCAGCGCCATCGGCTTCTCGAGCACGACATGGATGTCCCGAGAGAGGGCGGCCATCGCCCACTGGTGATGGGTGTCGGGCGGCGTCGAGACCACGACGACGTCGACGAGCCCGGAGTCGAGCATCTCGGTCGTGTCGGTGAAGGCGGTCAGGTCGGGGGCGAGGGATCGGGCAGCGGCCACGCGCTCCGGATCCAGGTCGCAGACTGCCGACAGCTCGAGCCCCTCGGTGGCCTGCACCGCCCGATTGTGCTCGTGACCGATCGCTCCATATGCCAACAGACCCACGCGCATGACGGCGACCGTAGCGGAGTCGACGGCACCGGGCTCATCGGCCCGGTCGGGAGGCGCATGGGGGTCACACAGGGGCCGGCCCAGGCGGCCAAGCGGAAGCGGTGAAGCAGAAGGGGCCAGCCTCACGGCCGGCCCCTTCACTGGTCGGGGTGACAGGATTTGAACCTGCGCCCTCTTCGTCCCGAACGAAGCGCGCTACCAAGCTGCGCCACACCCCGAAGACCTCGCGGAGTCTAACGCAAGGCGCCGAGCCCCCGGACCGGGCGGGGGATGCCTCCCGCGGCACTCAGGCGTGCACGGCTAGCCTTCATCGCATGACGGTGCCCGACCGACGCCCTGCTCGCGCCGATCTGGGTCCGACGACCCGTGCCTACGTCGCGGCGATGGGCTGGCGCTCAGTCAACCTGCACACCCACATCTCCCTGGTGAACCGCTACGTCTACGTCGAGGTGCCCAAGGCGGGCTGCGGGACGATGAAGGCGACCCTGGGCGGCCTGGAGGCGGCGCGCAACAACCCGGGCATGGTCGCCCGCTACCAGGATGCCCC
>DMPC01000043.1:2075-2342 GCA_003456155.1 Actinomycetota bacterium
TACCGGCGCTTCACCGTCGTGCGCGAGCCTGCGGCCCGGGCGCTCTCCGGCTTCCTGGAGAAGGTCGGTCAGGGCCTGAAGCAGAGCGAGCCGATCGTCGAGGCGGTACGGGCGCAGACAGGGCAGGACATCGCGCCGGCCGACATCAGCCTCGCGCAGTTCCTCGATGTCATCGCGCAGATGCCATCGCGCCAGCAGGATCCGCACTGGCGCCGGCAGGCCGATCACATCGGCCTGGGCATCGTCGACTACGACGCCATTGTGCAT
>DMPC01000043.1:2578-2712 GCA_003456155.1 Actinomycetota bacterium
GATCTCGCGGGGGAGTTCTTCTGCCGCAACTCCACCGGAGCCCGGGCCCGCGTGGCCGACTCCTACACCCCCGCGCTCCTCGACACGGTCGCGTCCATCTACGCCCGTGACTACGCCGACCTCGGCTATCAGCG